>VGGL01000027.1 GCA_016868575.1 Bacteroidota bacterium | reverse complement strand
ATGATCCAAAGACTTTTCCCAACGGTCATCGACCGAAATCCGTTATAGTAGAATCTGAATACGTTTAAAACGATGGATTTCACGGTGTAAAATTATGCAAATATTTTGGATAAATACCTGCACAAAGATAAGAATATTTATTTTACCACGATCCGCCTGCTCCACCTCCACCAAAGCTGCCCCCGCCGAATCCTCCGAAACCTCCACCACCGCCAAATCCGCCGCCACCGGAGAATCCACCCCAGTGACCACTGGAACGCCCTTTGTTTCCAAGGCTGCTGGCAAGCCAAAAGGCTGTCCAGAAAGGGAGACTCTTTCCCAGTGACATCGACTTGGCCCGGCCGGCACGGATAAGGAGCATCACAATGATGATGATGATAATCGGAATGAGAATTCCGTAAGGATTCTCTGCTGTACGCTTTTTATAATCTGCAGCCGAGTATTCTTTTCGCGCCAGTGCCATCAGCACATTGGTGCCATTGACGATACCTCCATAATAGTCGTTGTTCTTGAAAGAAGGAATCATCTCCTGCTCAACAATGCGTTTACCGATGGCATCCGGGATGATCCCTTCCGGACCGTACCCGGTGGCAATGTAAACCTCCCCTTTTTCTTCAGCCGTTTTGGGTTTGATCAGGACAACGATACCATTGCTTTTCCCTTTTTGTCCAACTCCCCATTTTTCTCCAAGACGCTGAGCATAGTCAGCCTTGTCATAGCCGTTCAGGCTGGGAACGATTACCACCGCAATCTGTGTAGAGGTGCTGTCGTTGAATGCGACCAGGGTTCTTTCCAGGTTTGCTGCATCGCCGGGATCCAGGATCCCGGCAAAGTCATTGACCAGTCGCGGTGGGACAGGTTTATCAGGAATGTCCTGGGCGGAAGAAATCCACGGAGTAGCCAGCAGAAGAATGAAAAGTATATGTCTGATCATGTTTTTCATGTTGGTCATTTTTCTCCAAATGAAATATCGTCTGGCAACTCATTCACATCATCCCGTTTTCGCGGGAAGTTTTTTTTCAGTTGTTCGCCTGCCGATTCGATGGCAGCGCAAAGCCCTTCGGTGAATTTTCCTTCCCTAAAATCATTCAGCATATGCTCCTTGATGTGATCCCAGAAATTTTCCGGGACCACCTTGTTGATCCCTTCATCACCGATGATCGCGAACTTACGGTTCTTTACAGCCAGGTAGATAAGAACGCCATTTCTCAATTTGGTTTCATGCATCCGGAGTGTTTTGAACAAGTAAGCGGCGCGGTCGAGACTTTCACCTTCACAGGTATTTTCCAGATAGATCCGAATTTCCCCGGAGGTATCCAACTCAGCGCTCATGATCGACATCCGGATGTCTTCTATTTGGGCAGGCGTAAAGAATGATCTTGCAGATTGGGGCATCACTTTATGGGTTGAAGAGATTTCTGGAGGTTAGAATTCAACGGTTGGGGCTTTTTCAGCACCTTCAGTGGCTTCAAAATAAGCTTTCTTGTCGAAGCCGAACATACCTGCAAAGATATTGGCAGGGAACCTTCTCAGATAGGTGTTGTAAGCCTGGGCTTCCTCATTGAATTTGCGGCGTTCGACGGTAATCCGGTTTTCAGAGCCTTCCAACTGGGCCTGTAATTCCATGAAGTTTGCGGTTGCTTTCAACTCCGGATATCTTTCAACAACGACCATAAGCCTGGATAAGGCTGAACTTAAACCATCTTGTGCCTGTTGGAATTGTCTCAGGCTTTCAGCATTCAGGTTTTGCGGGTTGATATTGACAGAAGTAGCTTTTGCCCTGGCTTCAATGACGGCCGTTAGGGTGCTCTGCTCAAAATTGGCAACTCCTTTGACTGTATTCACCAGGTTGGGGATCAGATCGGCACGCCTTTGATATACATTCTCCACATTGGCCCACTGCCGGTTGACAGCTTCTTCTTTGGAAACCAGGTTATTATATATCCTGACTCCCCACATGATCACAATGACGATCACCACAATGATGGCGACCAGAATTAACATTCCTCTTTTCATTTTTCGGTTGTTTTAATTTGATGACGAAAGTAGATATTATATGAATACCTGTTTTGTAAAGCTTGTCTGATGACCGATTTTTACCGTTGAATGACAGAAATGTCAGGCTTGTGACATCCTATCTACCATTCTCCGGGTGAAATCGGTAAGATCCTTCCCTTTGAGCATTTGTTGGGAAAGCAACGCCAGGTCGAGCAGGTTCCGGATGATCTCCTGCTGACGTGTTTCATCTGTTTCAAGCAGTAACCGCCTGATAACCGGGTGGTTGGTGTTGACAACCAGGTTGTTGTATTCCGGAAGATCCCCAAACCCGGGACCACCCTGGAGCGCCGACATTTCCTTCCACCGGCGCATGAACTCCGGCTTGGTGATAACCAATGGAAAGTCCTTTTCACTCAGGTTTTCCAATGAAATGCTGAATTTCTCTTTTTCCACAACCTTTTCCATCAACTCCCGGAGCATCTTCTGCTGGTTTTCATCCGGTTTTTGTGTCTGAACTTCTTCCTTGTTGATCATCTTGTCGGGTATATCGGCATCCACACGCACAAACCGGGTCTTCTCGAGCTTCTGCTCCAGGGCGTTGACAAAGTGCGCATCAATCACCCCATCCATCAGCAGGACATCATACCCTTTTTCCTTCACGGCATCGATATAGCTGTGCTGCTCATCAGGATTGGTTGTGTAGAGATATACCAGGTTTTTATCCTTGTCTTTTTGGGTTGCGTTGATATGTTTTTCATACTCATCCAGGGTGAAGAACTTTCCGGCTTCGTTTTTGAGCAGACAGAACTTTTTAGCCCGGTCAAAGAAGCTGTTCTCGGAAATAATACCGTATTCGATGAACACCTTGATGTCGTCCCATTTCTTTTCAAATGCTTCCCGGTTCTCTTTGAAGAGTGATTCGAGCTTATCGGCTACTTTTTTGGTGATGTGGCCGGATATCTTTTTTACGTTGGGATCGCTTTGCAGGTAACTCCTTGAGACATTGAGCGGAATATCCGGGGAATCCAGCACACCGTGGAGCAGGGTGAGGAAGTCAGGGACGATACCCTCCACCGAATCGGTCACAAACACTTGATTGCAGTAGAGTTGGATTTTGTCTTTCTGCAACTCCATTTGCCGCTTGACTTTCGGGAAATAGAGAATCCCGGTAAGATTGAAAGGATAGTCAACATTCAGATGGATATGGAACAGGGGATCTTCAAAGTTCATCGGGTAGAGTTCCCGGTAAAAGGCTTTGTAATCTTCATCTTTGAGCTCCACCGGCTTCCGTTTCCAGGCCGGATTGATATTGTTGATGATCCTTGGGCGGGATTTTTCGATCTGTTTGTCATGCCCATGTTCGTCTTTTTCTCCCTCCACCGGTTCCCAGTATTTTTCATCTCCAAAGCGGATGGGAATAGGGAGAAACTTGCAATATTTTTTCAGCAGATGAAGGATCCGGTCTTCTTCCAGGAACTCTTTTGAATCATCGGCGATGTGGAGAGTTACCTCGGTACCTCTTTCTTTTTTGTCGGATTCATCCATGGTGTATTCCGGACTTCCGTCGCACTCCCATCTCACAGCCTTGGTTTCACCCCCTTTTTTATAGGTCTTGGATTGGATGATCACCTTGTCAGATACCATGAATGTGGAGTAAAAGCCCAGTCCGAAATGGCCGATCAACTGGTTGGCTTCTTCCGCCTTGTTTTTGAATTTCTTGATGAACTCTTCTGCGCTGGAAAAGGCGATCTGGTTGATGTATTTGTCCATCTCTTCGGCATTCATGCCAATCCCTTGATCGATGACCGAGAGGGTCTTCTTTTTCTTATCCAGCCTGACTTCAATGGTCAGGTCATCCATGTCGCCGCTGAATTTCCCGGCAGATGCGAGCGCTTTGAGCTTCTGTGTAGCATCCACAGCATTGGAGATCAGCTCCCGAAGGAAGATCTCATGGTCGGAATAAAGAAATTTCTTGATGATCGGAAAGATGTTTTCCGTCTGAACATTGATTTTACCCTTCTGCATGTTAATTTAGTTACTGGTTATTGGTTATTGGTTATTGGTTATTGGTTACTGGTAATTGGTTGATATTATGTCTGTTCATACCCATTTCACCATTGCCACGCCGCTGCGCGGCTCGCAATGACATTACTCACCAGCTCACCAACTCACCAGTTCACCAGCTATTTCAAACTCCATGCCGCCGGGATTTGCTGACATTTTGTCAAACCGTGGAGATAAAAAACCGTACCCATCGTCCGTTTGGTAAAATATTTCTACTTTCGTAGCCACAGCAAAACATGTATGACTATGGAACAGATCAAATGGGGAGAGCTCCCTTTCGGGTATTTCAAAACCGATTACAATGTTAGGTGTTATTATCGTGACGGCAAATGGGGGGAACTGGAGATCAGTTCTTCCGAGTACATCAATATACACATAGCAGCAACTTGTCTGCATTACGGCCAGGAGGCATTTGAAGGGATGAAGGCCTTCATGGGCAAAGACGGCAAGGTGCGTGTTTTCCGGTGGGAAGAGAATGCCAGGCGGATGCAACGTTCCGCCGATGGCATTGAGATGGCCCAGCCACCATTGGAACTTTTCAGGGAAGCCTTGATCAAAGCGATCCGGTTGAACCGACGTTTCATTCCGCCATATGGTACCGGAGCTGCGTTGTACCTGCGCCCTTTGTTGATCGGAACCGGCGCCCAGGTAGGCGTAAAGCCTGCGAAGGAATACATGCTCATGATTTTTGTAGGTCCGGTGGGCCCTTATTTCAAAGAAGGATTCAACCCGGTTAAGGTGCAACTGGTGCATGATTTTGACCGGGCAGCGCCACTGGGTACGGGCCATATCAAAGTAGGCGGGAACTATGCTGCCAGCCTCAAACCCGGTGAAAGGGCACACAAAGAAGGCTATTCATCTGTTCTTTTCCTCGATGCCAAAGAGAAAAAATACATCGATGAAGCTGGGCCTGCCAATTTCTTCGGGATCAAGGGAAATGTCTATGCAACCCCCGACTCGCATACCATCCTGCCCAGTATCACCAATATGAGTCTGCGCCAGCTTGCCCAGGATATCGGATTGAAAGTGGAACTGCGCCAGGTGGCTGTAGAGGAACTGGAAGGTTTTGACGAAGTGGGCGCCTGCGGAACTGCTGCCGTGATTTCCCCAATCGGTGAGATCATCGATCGGCAAAGCGGAAAACGTTACCTTTTCTGCAAAGACGGAAAAGCAGGCCCCATCTCCACCAAGCTCTATAACCTCCTCCGGGGTATCCAAAATGGAGACGAGCCGGATCCCTACGGATGGACGATGACCGTTGAGTAATTACTTATTACGAATTACTAATTACGGATTACGATTTTATAAGCAGGGTATTCATTTCCTGTTGAATCTTCTTTGCCTCTTCCCGCGCTTTTTCAGCAAAGTCATCGCCACTTGATGCATAAAGAATGTTTCGTGAAGCATTCACGATCAGTCCGCATTCCTTTGTCATACCGTGTTTGGCTACCTGGGCCAGACTGCCGCCCTGAGCACCAATGCCGGGAACCAGGAGAAAATGGTGTGGCAACAGGTGGCGGATCCCGGTCAGCATCTCCGGCCGGGTGGCACCAACCACATACATCATGTTCTCTTCAGAGCCCCATGCCTTCGACTTATTAATGACCTGCTCATACAATGGAATGTTTGGATCCAGCAGGTGAGACAGTTGAAAATCATCCGCCCCCTTGTTGGAGGTCAGCGCCAAAAGGATCACCCATTTGTTGGGAAAACCCAGAAAAGGTTTCACCGAATCTTCCCCCATGTAAGGAGCGACGGTCACCGCATCAAAGTCGGAACCGGATGACGCCGGGTCGAAGAAGGCGCGGGCATACATTTCAGAGGTGTTTCCGATATCCCCGCGTTTGGCATCGGCAATCAGGAAAAGCTCCTGACGCATGGGTTTCAGGTAATCCATTGTCTTTCTCAGCGATTCCCACCCGCGCGCTCCCATGCTCTCGTAAAAAGCAAGATTGGGTTTACAGGCAATGGCAAGGTCATGCGTTGCATCAATGATCGCCTTATTGAAAGCAAACACCGGGTCATCATGCTGCATCAGGTGCGGTGGGATTTTCCGGATATCGGTATCCAGACCGATGCAGAGGAAGGAGCGCTTCCTGAAGATGATGTTTATTAATTCATTGCGTGACATATATTGAAATTGTTAAGTGGCGAGATAACAAAGTAGCGAAGAAGATAAAAAGTCTTAAACGATCATCCCACAGCTTCTTTCAGTCTTTCTGCATTTTCGGCCAGTTGCAGGGCATCGATGAGGGGTTGCACATCACCGTCGATGATTGTTTGGAGGTTGTAGAGGGTAAGGTTGATGCGGTGGTCTGTCACACGACTCTGTGGCCAGTTGTAGGTACGCACTTTCGCGCTGCGATCGCCGGTTGAAACCATTGTTTTTCGCTTGTGTGATACATCATCCAGATACTTCTGATACTCCATCTCATAAATCCTCGAACGTAATACCGCCATTGCTTTCTCGTAGTTCTTGAGCTGCGATTTCTGGTCCTGGCAGGTGGCCACGACCCCTGTCGGGATATGGGTGAGTCTGACGGCTGAGTAAGTGGTATTTACCGACTGTCCGCCAGGCCCGGAAGAGCAAAACGTATCTTTCCGGATTTCGCTGGGCTTCAACTCCACATCGAACTCATCGGCTTCGGGCAGCACCACGACCGATGCGGCAGAGGTATGTATCCGTCCCTGGGTTTCTGTCTTGGGTACCCGCTGCACGCGGTGAACGCCCGATTCATATTTGAGCTGGCCATACACGTTTTCTCCACTCACATCGAAGATGACCTCCTTATATCCGCCAACAGTGCCTTCGGTGTAATCCACCACATCGATCTTCCATCCCTTGTTTTCACAGAAACGGGTGTACATCCGGTAAAGATCTCCGGCGAAGATGCTAGCTTCATCACCGCCTGTTCCGGCGCGGATCTCCACAATGGCATTCTTGCCGTCCTGTGGATCAGACGGGATCAACATCACCCGGATATCCTCTTCCATCTTATCCTTCTTCTCGGTGAGGATAGAAAGCTCTTCCTTGGCCATTTCCTTGAGTTCCTCATCCTTCTCATTGGAAAGGATGTCCCGTGCATCTTCCAGCCCCTTTAGAACAGATTGATACGCCCTGAACGCTTCCACGACCGGCGTCAACTCCTTGTAATCTTTATTGAGCTTGATGTAGCGCTTCATGTCTTTCATCACATCGGGATCATTCATCTCATTGGTGATCTCGACATAGCGCTGGTATATGGCGTTCAGTTTATCGAGCATAGGGAAATATTATTGACTGCAAAGGTAGGCAAATGCCGCTAATAGGTGAATGTGCCGTCAGGAGTGACAATGATGACGGCCTTGCTGTCGGATGCTTCACAATGCCCGATGATCCTGGCTTCGATGGAAAAATCTCTGGCTGTAGTGATGATCTGTTCTGCCGTCTCCAGGTCAGTATATACCTCCATCCGGTGACCCATGTTGAACACCCGGTACATCTCCTGCAAGGGTGTTCCGGATTGCTCGCGTATCAGCTGGAATACGGGCGGGATGTCAAAGAGATTGTCTTTGACAACCTTGAGTTTATCAATAAAGTTCAGCACTTTACCCTGCCCGCCACCCGTGCAATGTATGATGCCATGGATCTGCTTCCGGAATTGTTCCAGCATGACCTTCATCAGGGGCGCATAGGTACGGGTAGGGGAGAGCAGCAGTTTTCCGGCATCCATATCAGGTATGACCGTGGAGCTTGTAACATCGAGGTTGCCGGCGTAACTCAGGTTTTCGGGCATGCGGTCGTCAAAGCTTTCCGGGTATCTGAATGCGAGCAGCTTATTGAAAACATCATGCCTGGCGGAGGTCAACCCGTTGCTGCCGATACCGCTGTTGTAATTGTCTTCGTAGGTTGCCTGCCCGAAAGAAGCCAGCCCGACAATCACATCTCCTGCCCGGATGGCGTCATTCCGGATCACCTCATCCTTTCTGACCCTTGTTGTGACAGTAGAATCAACGATGACCGTTCGCACCAGGTCACCCACATCGGCTGTTTCACCGCCGGTACTGATGAGGCGGATTCCGTGTTGCTGCATCTTGCCGATAAACGCTTCAACTCCCTCGATGATAGCGGCGATAACTTCCCAGGGAACCAGGTTCTTATTTCGTCCAATTGTAGTCGATATCATTAGGTTGTCGTACGCACCGGCACAAAGCAGATCGTCGGTATTCATGACAAGGGCATCCTGTGCAATGCCTCTCCAGACACTCAGGTCACCCGTTTCCTTCCAATAGATGTAAGCCAGGGAAGACTTGGTGCCGGCGCCATCTGCGTGCATGATGAAGGCATGTTCTCCTTGTGGGTTAAAAGGATCTTCGATGATTTTGCAAAATGCTGTTGGATAAAGACCTTTGTCAAGGTGACGAATAGCATGGTGAACATCCTCCTTGGAAGCGGAGACGCCCCGCTGGTTGTACCTGAGATCGTCGGCGGTCATTTAAAGATAAGCCGGTTATTATCTTTGTCGATGGTGAACGATCCAAATTGTTTCAAAATATCTCCGCCAAAAAGAAGCGGGTACTTGGATTTGTAGTTCACCACAAATTCAATATCCTCAATGATTTCCTTCCCAATGCGGATGGCTTTAACCGTAAACACAGCCCGGTCGGTGATGGTCGCATTGGCCAGGATCTTTTCAGCATCACCCTTGAAGTCCTCCTTGGTGATGGCACCGTTTTTCAGGAGTTTAAGCGCTTCTGCCGGTGCGATCGTGACTCCCTTATCTGCAGCATTATAGGTAAATCCCATGGCAATGCCGTTGACAAAGCATTCTCCTTCGATAGAACCATCCTTATTGGTTGATATCCGAACAAAGGCTTCTTCATCCGGGTTGGTTACGATATCGATTTTAGCCGTTTCCGGTTTCACCGGTTTGTTCTTGGGGATAAAGTCGTTGCGCAGGATGGAGAATTCTGACCTCCGGTTGAGTTGGTGTGCAGCCTCTTTTGACCGGACATCTTTCAATGAATCGATGAATGATTCGGTCAACCGGGTGCCGGCTTTAAATCGGATCCCATCAATCGTGATATCTTTTAATAATGTTCTGGGAACACGTTCTCCATATCCTTTGGCGACGAGCCGATCAGGATCAATGCCGCGCAGGATCAGGTAGTCGACAACGGATTGTGCCCGTTTTTGGGAGAGGATGTCGTTCCGCTCATCGCTGTCCCTCGCATCGGTATGGGAAGCCAGTTCGATGACCAGGTTTTCATTGGCATCGAGGATCCCGATCAGACCTTGGAGGGAATCCTGATATTGTGGCTTCAGATCCCATTTGGCCAGGTCGTAACGAATTTCAGGTAACACCACAGGCTTCTTCGGAATGGGTTTGAGCCGGAAATCCAACACCAGGTCTGTCGAACGCTCCAGTCCGACTGTGGTGGTTTTCTTTTTCTCATTGAAATAATCCTTGGCCGTGACGAGGAGTTCATACGTCGTGTTGGGCAGTACCTGATTCTTGTTATAGCTGTAATAGCCATTAGCATCCGTGAGGTCATCAATGGTGCGCCCGTTGGAGCCGACCATCTGCACTTTGGCGCCCTGGATGAACTGCAGGGTATTGTCATCTTTAACAGTTCCGGCCAGGGAATAAAAAACAGGAGGAACCACGAAGGAATAGATATCATCCTTACCTCTGCCTCCTTTGCGGTTGGAGGAAAAATAACCTTCTTCCTTGGCTTCCGGGTTAAAGATGATCCCGAAGTCATCTCCCGGTGAGCTGATAGGCCATTTCAGGTTTTCCGGCTTGCCCCACTTGTTATCTCTTTTTATGCTGACAAAGATATCCAGCCCACCAACTCCGGGATGACCGTTGGAGGCGAAATAGAGCATGCTGTCGTTTCGGATGAAAGGAAACAGCTCATCACCGGTTGTATTGATCTCCTCCCCTACGTTTACAGGATGACTGAACTCTTCATTTTTGCTTTTTCGTTTGGCCATCCAGATGTCCTTCCCTCCCTGTCCGCCGGGCAAGTCGGCTGAGAAGAAGAGGATCGTTTCGTCGGCGTTGACGGATGGGTGACCGATGGGAGCTGTGCTGTCGAGGCTGAGGGGGATCATTTCAGCCTCTGACCAGGTATAAGTACCTGCCCGGGTCGTCTTATATATCTGGCATCCGGATTTGGTCTTGGATTCGTTGGGGCAACGGGTAAAATAAAGAATGTTGAAGCGGGAATTGAACATCGGGGATCCTTCATTGGCGCCGGTGTTGAGAATTTCTTCTTCATCAGCAGGAGCGGGGGTGGCCCAGTCTCCTTTCCGGTCTTTCTTTGCCAGAAACAGGTCACTGAAGTCTTCACCGGTCCAGTTGTCTTTTTCTTTGCCACTGGCACTTTCACGGCTTGAAGTGAAAATAATGGAATTATAGTTCTTGTCAGCGTAAGAAGGGGCAAACTCACTCTCACGGGTGTTAATCTTTTTCAGGTTTGATATTTTGTGCTTGGAAGGGCTTTTCAGCCACTCGAGCGCAAGCTCACACGACCGTATACCATCCAGGGCGCGGGGATCGTTGGGAACCTTTTCAGCATAGGCCTGGTATTGCTTGATCGCTTCCTTATATTTTTCTTCCGGTCTGGCAGTATCGGCATTGGCGCGCAGGGCATCTGCATAGTAAAGCAACACCTTGGGATGTTGATTGAAAGCCTTGCTTGTGATCAGCCGTTTATAGGCCATCTCTGCTTTCTTGGTATTATTGGTCAACCGGTAACAATCGGCTATACGCAGGGCAATCCGTTCTTTTTCCGATTTCACCTTCACTTTTGAAAAGGCTTTTTCATATTTCTGGATCGCCAACAGGTATTGCTGATCCTCATAGGCCTGGTCAGCCAACCGGGTAGTTTTGTTCTGCGCCAGGGTTAAGAATGAAGAAAAGACAAGGCACAGGACAGGTATCAGGTATCTGGTCATGGAATACGTTTCCTTTGGGTTGTAAAGATACATATTTAACAGCAAACCACCGGATTTAGTATATTAAATAAAATCCCGGATACGGCAAGGCACCCGGGATTTCAAATAAATCGGGATTAGATTATTTTGCTTTAAGTGCTTTTCTTTCTCTCCTGCGTTGACCCATCATGATAAAGTCATAGGCCAGCGGTGAGGCATTCAATACGGAGGAATAGGTACCAACTGCAATACCAACCAACAGGGCGAACGTAAATCCACGGATCACCTCGCCTCCGAAGAAGAAGATGGCAATCAGTACGATGAGGGTAGTTCCTGCGGTATTCATCGTACGTCCCAGGGTACTGCTCATGGCGTTGTTCATGTTATCACGGAGTGACATCTTTGGATGGATTTTCCGGAATTCCCTGATCCGGTCGAAGATGATCACAGAGTCGTTGATGGAGTACCCGATGATGGTCAGGATAGCCGCAATGAATGCTTGATCAACCTCCATGTTGAATGGCATGATGGGGTAAAGCAGTGAGAACAATCCAATGGTAACCAGGCTGTCGTGGAAGAGTGATATGACCCCTCCAAGCCCAAATTGCCAGTTTTTAAACCGGATGGCAATATAGATAAAGATGCCGAGTAGCGCGAAAACAATGGCCAGGACGGCATTTCGCTTGATATCATAGGCAATCGTTGGTCCCACAGTTTGAGAGTTCAGAATACCGATGGTTTGATCCTTGGCGCTGAACTGATCCGCTGTCAATTCCTGTTTGAAGAATGGCTTCAGGGCTTTAAAAAGTTTCAAGTTGATGAGGCTGTCAACGGTGGGTGATTTATCGGTGATCAGGTAGTCTGTCGTAATTTTCACCTGCTTGGTGGGCCCAAATATCTTGACTTCCGGGGCTTTTTCAAATTCAGGAGCCAGGGCAGTACGAATTTCATTCACCTTTACATCCTGGTCAAAACGGATGATATAAGTACGGCCTCCCTTAAAGTCAATACCGTAATTCAGCCCCTGTAATCCGAGGGATACCATTCCGGCAATAATGACTATGCTGGAACCGATATATCCATATTTCCTCCATCCGATAAAGTCAAACTTGACATTGACCAGCGTATTGATGGTTCTTTTGGTGCCGAACTTGATGATCTTATTGGCATTAAGCAAGGATTCGAAGACCATGCGGGTAAGGAAGATGGCAGAGAACAAGGAAGTGAGGATACCGATGATCAGCGTCGTGGCAAAGCCCTGGATAGGGCCGGAACCAAAAATGTAGAGGATGATACCGGTCAGGATGGTGGTCACGTTTCCGTCGATGATCGCAGAATAGGCCATTTTGTAACCATCACTGATGGCGAGCCGGAGTCCTTTCCCTGCCCTAACCTCCTCTCGGATACGCTCGTAAATGATTACGTTGGCGTCAACGGCCATACCCATCGTCAGTACAATACCGGCAATACCCGGGAGTGTTAAAACGGCTCCAAGGGAAGTTAACACCCCGAAGAGCAGGAAGATGTTGAAGAGCAATGCGATGTCTGCAACCCAGCCGGCTACACTGTAATAAAGTCCCATGTACAAAAGCACCAGAATGAAGGCCAGAATAAACGACCACATCCCGGCATTGATGGCCTCCTGTCCCAGGGATGGCCCAACAACTTCTTCCTGGACGATCCGTGCCGGGGCAGGGAGTTTACCGGCTTTCAGGATGTTGGCCAGGTCCTGCGCTTCTTCAATGGTCATGTTGCCGCCGGAGATGGATGACATCCCATTGGGTATCTCTGAGTTGACGACAGGATAGGAGTAAACGTATTCGTCCAACTCAATGGCAACCTGCTTTCCAATATTGTCACCCGTAAGTCTTCTCCATATCCGGGCTCCTTCAGAGTTCATCGACATGCTGACTTCAATCCGTCCGTTCTGGTCGTAATCCTGACGGGCATCAACGATCACCTCGCCTCCCAGAGACGGGCTGCCATCCCGTGAAGTAACTTTCAGGGCAATGAGCTCAAGGATTTCCGTATTCGCCTCCCTTGGTTTTATCGACCAACGCAGCCGCAAGTTCGAGGGAAAGACATTTTTAACTTTGGATAACAGCATGTTAACCCTGGCTGTATCTTTGATGAAAGCCCTTCCGACCATGGCTGTTTGCCCTGGCAGGTACTGTCCCTTCTCATTTTTCAGGTAGGCAAACAAAGGATTCTGTTTGGCGTAGTCTTCAAAGGACTGCTCTTTGGTTGCCTTTTTTGCTGTGTCTTTTTCAAGTTTGTCGAGCAAAGCGCTACTGGAAGTGTCTTTCTTTCCCGTATCTGTGACGGTCTCAGCGGTTTCATTTTGCTCAGCGGTTGTCTTTGCTTCTTTGGCGACAGCTGTTGTATCAGTTATTTCTGTTGTGTCTGATACACCTTCTGTAAGGATCGATACGAGTTTCTTATTGGCTTCGATGAAAGCGCTATAAAGTTCGGTGTATTGGTAGGTCTCCCAGAACCTGAGCTGGGCTGTTCCCTGCAAGAGTTTGCGAACACGTTCCGGATCTTTGATGCCAGGTAACTCAATGAGAATTCTTCCTGCAGTCTGTAACCGCTGGATGTTCGGCTGGGCAACACCAAAACGGTTGATACGGGTGTTGAGGATGTTGAAAACGCGGTCGATGGCTCCATCGGTCTCTGCCCGGATAACTTCCAGCACCTGTTCATTGGTTGAGTTGTAATTGATCCGATCCCGGAATTCAACGGTATTGAAGATCGATGCCAGTTTTGCATTAGGATCTGTCTCAGTAAATGCCTCACCAAAAAGAGTGACAAAATCTTTAGTGCTCTCTTCCTGTTTCTTATAGGCAGAGTCCAGCGCTTTCACGAAAGTGGGATTCTGACTGTTCCCTGAGAGTGCCCGGATGATCTCGCCCACATTCACTTCCATGATCACGTTCATCCCACCCTTGAAGTCAAGACCCAGGTTGAGCTCACGCTCTTTGACATCTTTGTAAGTATACTTCTTCAGCAGGATGTTATATACCGTCTGATTCGACATGGAATCAAGGAAATACTTATACCTGCTCTTGGAGATGGAGTCGTAAAGGAATCCTTCCCTGATGGCATCCCCGTTGGCCAGTTTCTTTGCTTCCTGCGTTACTGTTTCGTTGACTGAATAACTCTTTGCCTTGCTTTCAGTCCGGTAGGAGAAGAATGTGAATGAGAGCTGGAACAGGCAGACTATCGTCAGAACAATAGCAAAAAACTTGATCGCACCTTTATTTTGCATCGCTTAAAAATTAATGTCTTGGTTTACAATAAGGTATATTTTTTGAGCGTGCAAAATTAGAACTTTATTTGTGAATAAACCAACATACCCCCTAAAACTAAGAAAAAAATGAGGAATCCAACCGGATTATGAAAGGTAATTAATTGAAATACAATGTGTAGCAAATCTAACTCATTTAGATTGCCAGAAATATGGCTATCCGGGTGACCTGAATGTCAGAAAAAATAAAAATGTAAGTCAGTGGAAAGGGTTAAATATTTTTATTTCTTTGCACTTCGAAATCTGCAAATGTTCAACACTGATCTTTTCAAAGCATGAAGACAAGGTATATTGACCTGATTGAACAAACCTTTGACTTTCCGCAGGCAGAGTTTAAGGTTGTTGACCATGAGCTATACTGGAATGAAGTGAATTTGATGGATTTGATCAAACAGTATGGCACTCCGCTTAAGATATCATTCCTGCCACGGATCAGCCAGCAGATCCAGAAAGCAAAACGGTTGTTCAATGTGGCTATGGCCAAGGTGGACTATCAGAGCGATTATCATTATTGTTACTGTACCAAGAGCAGCCACTTTGATTTTGTCCTGAATGAGGTTTTAAAGAATGATGTTCACATTGAGACCTCTTCCGCCTTTGACCTCAACCTGCTCGAAGAGGTAGCCGCCCAAGGTAAGTTTGGTAAGGACAGGTATATTATCTGCAATGGATTCAAACGGCCACAGTATATTGAAAACATTGTAAGCTTCCTGAATAATGGGTATTCTAACATGATTCCCGTACTCGACAGCATCCAGGAGTTCTCCAAGTACGATGGCCGGATCAAACAGAAAACCAAACTTGGGATCCGCATCGCTTCTGAAGAAGAGCCTAAATTCGACTTCTATACTTCACGGCTGGGTATCCGGTTCAATGATATCATTCCATTCTATGAGAACAACATCCGGAACAATGCCCGGTTTGAACTTAAGATGCTCCATTTTTTCATCAATACCGGCATCAAGGATGATGCATATTACTGGAATGAATTATCCAGGAGCGTTGGATTGTACTGTGATCTCAAGAAAATCTGTCCCGAATTGAATGCCTTGAACATAGGTGGAGGATTTCCGATCAAGGATTCCATGATCTTTAACTATGCTTATGAGTACCTCACCGAAGAAATTGTGGCGCAGATCAAGAGTATTTGTGATCGGAACGGTGTGCCGGAACCTGATATTTTCACTGAATTCGGTACCTTTACGGTAGGGGAAAGTGGTGCCGTATTGTACAGTATCGTAGATCAAAAGCGTCAGAATGACCGGGAGCTTTGGAATATGATCGACAGTTCATTCATGACAACCCTACCCGACACCTGGGCGCTGAATAAAAAATTTATCCTGCTGGCGGTGAATAACTGGGATGTTGAATATGAACGGGTTTTCCTTGGCGGCCTGACCTGCGACAGTGAAGACTACTACAATGCGGAAAGTCATTCCAATGCTGTGTTTTTGCCGAAGATGCGGGAAGGAGAGTCCCAGTACATCGGGTTGTTCCACACAGGTGCTTACCAGGAGTCGATTGGCGGATATGGCGGCATCCAGCATTGCCTGATCCCCGCTCCCAAACACGTATTGATCGATTTCGACGAAGATGGACAACTCTACCCCCGGCTTTTCTCTAAAGAACAGAGCTATAAATCAATGCTGAAGATACTGGGGTATTAGAACACCCTCACCCCCTTTAAACCCACGGGTTCCTGCTTTCGCAGGAATCCGAGAGGGGGAGAAGCGGGAGAGGTCAAAACGAACAACGAGCAACGAACAACGAACAACGAATATCAAACACCATGAAAAAGAAAGACCTCCTCAAAGACGTCGTGAAACACATCGACATCAAGAAAATCAACTCCGTGGCGATCATTGATGCCATGCGAGATATGTCATTCACCTCACGGGATACCGCTGAGGCAGCGGATATCCTCATCCGGATGCTCAAAGACAAAGGATGCACGGTGATCCTGACCATCGCCGGAAGCACGAGCGCCGGAGGGTGCATGCAGATTTACGTCGACATGGTGAAACACCAGATGGTGGATGCCATCGTGGCGACCGGAGCCACCATCGTCGATATGGACTTCTTCGAAGCCTTGGGATTCAAACATTACAAGGGAAGCTACAATGCAGATGATAAAATACTCCGGGATCTCTACATCGACCGGATCTATGATACATACATCGACGAGGAACAACTGCAGGTTTGTGATGATACCGTCAGGAAGATCGCTGATAAGCTGGAACCAAGACCCTATTCCTCCCGGGAATTCATCCGTGAAATGGGCCGGTATCTGACGAAAAATGCAAAGAAAAAAGCCGGCCTGGTGCAAACATGTTTCGAGATGAACGTCCCGATCTTTTGCCCTGCCTTCAGCGACAGCAGCGCCGGATTCGGACTGGTGAAACACCAGCACCTCCATCCCGGAAAGCATTTAACCATCGACTCGGTGAAAGACTTTTATGAGCTTACCAGGATCAAGATGGCGGCTATAACATCCGGCCTCTTCATGATCGGCGGCGGTGTTCCCAAAAACTTTACACAGGATACGGTGATCTGTGCCGAGGTTCTTGGAAAGGAAGTACCCATGCATAAATACGCAGTTCAGATCACCGTCGCAGATGCAAGAGACGGCGCTTGCTCCTCTTCAACACTGAAAGAAGCCGCCTCCTGGGGCAAAGTCGATACGGTGTATGAAAAAATGGTTTACGCCGAAGCCACTTCCGTGCTTCCCCTCATCGTCAGCTACGCATATCACAAAGGCGCCTGGAAAAACCGGAAGAAATACGAATGGGCGAAGATGCTGGATAAGTAGGGTCGTGTGGCACTGGTCATTGACAGGACTAGTACCGCAGCCACTTCCACAGTTCCCTGTAATTTACCTTCTTGCCATACATCAGGATGCCGGTCCGGTATATCTTGCCGGCCATCCAGGTTGCGCCCAGAAAGCCCAGGATCAGGAAGGTAACGGATAAACAGATATCCAGCATGGGTACCCCGAAAGGTATGCGGATCATCATCACCACAGGACTGGTAAATGGAATGATGGAAAGCCAGAAGGCGAGCGGACTCTCCGGATCCTGTATGATAAACTGCGCCATGATGATCGCAAAGATCAAAGGCAGGGTGAGGGGTAACATGAACTGCTGCGTGTCCGCTTCATTATCTACCGCGCTGCCAATAGCGGCAAACAACGCCGCGTACAAGAGATACCCGAACAGAAAGTAGAACAGGAAAGAGCTGAACATCACCCCGAAATCAATCGTGTTGATCGCCTCCAAAATCTCATTGACCTCGGGCGCCCCCTCAGCCATTTTTGCCGCTTCAGCCCCACCTCCCGGTATGGGTGTTTGCTGTTTCAAAATCTCTTGAGTCCCCTTTGGGCCTAACTGATCGGCCATCGAAATGGTGGCAACGGTCACAATGCCAAAGGTCAGTACCACCCAGAGCATAAACTGGGTAAGCCCGATCAACGCAATGCCAATGATCTTGCCCATCATCAGCTCGAAAGGCTTGACCGAAGAGACGATCACCTCTACAATGCGGTTGGTCTTTTCCTCAATCACACCCCGCATCACCTGAGCCCCAAAGAGGAAAATGAACAGGTAGATCAGGAAAGCCCCGACAAACCCCAGCACCATGCTTACCTCCGTATAACTCTTCTTTTCCTCTCCCTCGTCGTTTACCCGGATGGTATTCACACTCACATCCGCCTTGATGGAGGCCATGATATCATCCTTGGTGATCTTGCTGTCAAGTCCTTGCGGATTCAAATCTTTCAGCTTGGCTTCGAGTTTCAGGTTCTCGACCTCTTTCACCATCACATTGCGGATGTAACTCTTGGCGCTGATGTTGATCTGACTCTCCGAATACACAAAAGCGATGGCAGGTAATGCAGCATGAGGTTTGGGAATATACAACAGCGCGTAATCACCCGTTTTTGTGAGCTTCTTCTTCAGTGAATCAATGTTGCCATTCAGATACCTGAACTGAAACTCGTTGGAGTCTTTGAATTTATCCGGAAAAATCCCGGTCTCATCCAATACACTGATGGTCTTTACTTCGTTGGTGATGGTGGAGACGTAGATCGGGATCACAATGATGGCTGCCATCAGGATGGGTCCCAGGATGGTCATCACAACGAACGATTTTTTCCTTACACGGGTCAGGTACTCTCGCTTGATAATCAGAAAAATCTTGCGCATGGCTTGGGAATTAATTACTGTTGGCAACAGTCTGGATGAAAATGTCGTTCATGGTTGGGATCACTTCCCTGAAATTCAGGATGGTCATATGTGGGATGATCATTTGCAGCAGCTCGCTGCCGCTCCCGTTAGCAGGGATATGGACTTTGATGAAACGGGTATCGTCGTGGCGCTCTTCTTCCATCAATTGATATCCTTCTTTCAGATGGGCCCGGATATCGGTGTCATGATCGGTGACCTCCATCTCGTAGAGGTTTGTTTTAAAGGCCTTCTTGATCTCCCTGACCTTCCCTTCAAGGATCTTTTTTGATTTGTTGATCAGTGCGATATGGTCGCAAAGCTCTTCTACGGAAGCCATGTTGTGGGTAGAGAAAATGATGGTGGCGCCTTTCTCTTTCTGCGCCAGGATCTCATCTTTCAACAAGTTCACATTGATGGGGTCGAAACCGCTGAACGGCTCATCAAAGATCAGCAACTTGGGCTCATGGATGATGGTGATGAGAAATTGTACCTTTTGCTGCATCCCTTTGGAAAGCTCTTCCACTTTTCTGTCCCACCAGCCATGGATCTCAAACCGGTCGAACCAGTATTTGAGCCGTTTCATTGCTTCCTGATGGCTGAGTCCTTTGAGTTGGGCGAGGTAGAGAGCCTGTTCCCCGACTTTCATCTTTTTATAAAGTCCACGTTCTTCCGGCAGGTAGC
Organism: Bacteroidota bacterium; assembly: GCA_016868575.1. GTDB lineage: Bacteria > Bacteroidota > Bacteroidia > Bacteroidales > FEN-979 > VGGL01. The sequence continues at coordinate 5,997 of VGGL01000027.1, read as the reverse complement.
CGATGGAATAGATATCATCCGGCTTCATCTCATGCCCTTCGAGGAAGACCTTTCCTTCGTCCGGCGCCAGGATCTGGTTGATGATCCGAATCATTGTGGTTTTACCGGCACCATTAGGTCCCAGAAGACCGAAAATACTCCCCTGGGGCACCGAGATGCTGACTTTATCGAGCGCAAGGTGATGGGCATATCGCTTGCTAACGGATTCAGCTTCAAAGAGATATTGCATGGCTATAATGATTATTCAAAGATCCCTTTCATCCTCCTGAAAAACCCTTTCTCCTTCTGTGACGGATCGGGCTGAAAGTTTAGAGAGTCTTTCATCTTTTCAAGGTGGGCTTTTTCTTCTTTCGACAGGTTTTTGGGTGTCCAGATATGAATGTGTATCAGCAGGTCACCCCGGCTATATGATTGCAGGGCAGGTAGTCCTTTCCCTTTGAGTTTAACCACTTTCCCGCTCATCAACCCGGGCTCAAGCTTAACTTTGGCTTTCCCTTCTACAGTGGGAACTTCAATGCTCGTTCCAAGCGCGGCTTCCGGAAAACTGATCAGGTGTTCGTACACCAGGTCATTGCCATCCCGGATTAGTTGCGGATGGGGAATCTCTTCAACCTGGATAAGCAGGTCGCCAGGGATCCCTCCGCGGGCTGCCGCATTGCCTTTCCCGTTCAACGAAAGTTGCATCCCTTCCTCCACACCGGGTGGAATTTTGATCGCGATGATCTCTTCTCCTTTGATGATCCCATTTCCGGCACAATCCGGACATTTATCCTTGATCACCGTACCTTCGCCACCGCAATGGGGACAGGTAGAGGTAGATTGCATCTGTCCCAGAAAAGTATTGGTAACACGGGTTACCCGGCCATTTCCCTTGCAGGTTGGACAGGTCTCGTGGGCATGGCCTCCTTTGGCGCCTGTACCGCTACAGGTATTGCATGCCACATATTTGCCCACCTTCACTTTTTTCTCCACGCCGATGGAGATCTCTTCCAGGGTGAGCTTAACCTTGATCCGGAGGTTAGTCCCTTTCTTGACAGCCCTCCCGCGACCATTGTTATTCCCGCCTCCAAAAAAGTCACTGAATGCACCACCAAAGGCATCTCCGAAAATATCCCCGAAGTTCCGGAAAATGTCATCCATGCTCATCCCCCCACTGAATCCGGAGGATCCAAAGTTGCCCCTTAATCCATCATGACCGAAACGATCGTACCGGCTCCGCTTGTCCGGATCACTTAATACCTCATAGGCTTCAGCAGCCTCCTTGAAATGCTCTTCTGACTCCTTGTTCCCTGGATTTTTATCCGGATGATATTGTAAAGCCTTTTTCCGGTAGGCCTTCTTGATCTCTGTTTCGTCGGCGTTCCGGCTGACTTCCAGGATTTCGTAGTAATCTCTTTTCGTCATGATCATCTTACATCAAATGAGTCGTGCAGGTTATTCACCGACAACAACTTTGGCAAACCGGATCACCTTATCATTCAGGACGTACCCTTTTTCAACTACATCAACAACTTTTCCTCTCAGATCAGGTTCGGGTGCGGGGATTTTTGCCACGGCTTCATGGAAGTCTGTATCGAAGGTATCACCCATCGCTTTCATTTGCACCAGCCCCTGCTGACCGAGAATATGCAGGAACTTCTGAAGGATCAGTGAAAAACCATCCCGGATAGGGGATAACTCCTGAAGACCGTCCATCGTCTTTAACCCTCTTTCAAAGTCATCGATGACAGGCAACAGGTTTTTAATGGTCTCTTCCGAAGCATTCCGGATAAGTTCAACCTTTTCGCGTGCAGTTCTTCTACGGTAATTGTCAAATTCAGAATAGAGCCGGAGGTACTTGTCATTCACTTCAGCCGGCTTGCTTTGAACATCTTCACATTGCTTCTCTGCACTATCGTGAGGATCCTGGTCCACGTGGGTTTGGTGGTCAGTGTTGGAATCTGACGGATGGTCGGCTCCCTGGAATGAGCCATCTTCACCGATGCCGGCCGTCTTATCAGCTTTCTTTTTCTTCATAAGATCATTTCTTCGCGTCTGTGCGTACTGTGGTTACTTGTTTGATAACAGGATCAAAGATTTTGCCAGGCTATTCCAACCGACAATTTGTCAGGTCTACATTCGCCGGATATCGGCGCCGAGATTACGGAGCCTTTCATCGATATGCTGGTATCCGCGATCGATTTGTTCGATGTTGTCGATCACTGATCGTCCCTGGGCGGAGAGGGCTGCGATGAGCAATGCCACGCCGGCTCTGATATCGGGGGAAGTCATCTGGATACCCCGGAGTTGATGCTGCCGGTTGAGCCCGATCACGGTTGCCCTGTGTGGATCGCACAGAATGATCTGCGCACCCATGTCGATGAGCTTGTCGACGAAGAACAACCGGCTCTCGAACATCTTCTGATGGATCAGCACACTGCCTTCCGCCTGCGTAGCAACAACCAGCACCACGCTGATCAGGTCGGGAGTGAATCCTGGCCAGGGTGCATCCGCAATGGTCATGATGCTGCCGTCAAGGAAGGTTTCGATCTTATAATGCTTTTGCTCGGGGATGAAGATGTCGTCATTTTCCTGGTGCAGCTCAATTCCCAGCCTCCGGAAGACATCCGGGATCAGCCCCAGTTCATGGTAATTCACATTTTTTATTCGGATCTCCGATTGGGTCATGGCTGCCAGGCCGATAAAACTGCCTACCTCGATCATGTCGGATAGCAAAGTGTGTGTGCAACCCTGCAGGTATTCCACCCCTTCGATGATCAGCATATTGGAACCAATGCCGTTGATGTGAGCGCCCATCCGGGTGAGCATCCGGCAAAGCTGCACGACATACGGTTCGCAGGCGGCATTGAATAAGGTGGTTCGGCCTTTGGCCATCACCGCAGCCATCAACAGGTTCGCAGTCCCGGTTACCGATGCTTCGTCCATTAGGATATGGTTACCACGCAGCGACTGAGCGGTGACCTCATACATCCGCGTTTCCTGGTCGTACCGGAAATCGGCGCCCAGTCGTTGCAAGCCGGTGATGTGGGTGTCTACCCGCCGGCGACCGATCTTGTCGCCTCCGGGATGAGGCGCATAAGCTTTCCGGAAGCGTGCCAGCAGCGGTCCGAGGATCATGATCGAGCCGCGGAGACTGGCAGCCCTGGCCACAAAGTCAGGGTCTTTCAACACGTCAAGGTTGACATCCTGTGCCTTGAATGAATAGGATGACGCATCGATCTTTTCTGTCACAACGCCCAACCGTTGCAACAGGTCGATCAGATGGTTCACGTCGCGTATGTCAGGAACGTTGTGCAGGACAACCTTTTCGGGCGTGAGGAGACAGGCTGCAACAACCTGAAGAGCCTCATTCTTGGCACCCTGTGGAAGGATCTCTCCCTTGAGTTTTTTCCCTCCGAAAATCTCGAATGAAGCCACCTATTGCTGATTTTGCTGGTTATTCATCCGCCGCTTTTTCTTCGGCTTGTATGGATTGCCATTGGACTCCGGTTGCCGCTCATTGAACTTCTTGCGTTTGTGGCGTGCAAGAATGTCATTGGTATCATTCAGCTTGAAATCATCACTCAATTGCAGACGGCCTTTGGAAAGGATCTTCAGGTGTTCTTCAATGGTCTCATCCGTCACCGACTCCCGGTTCCAGGTGAGGAACGCTTTTTTCAGGTGGTTGGCTATCGCACTCACCAGCGCCTCTTTCTCCGGCCCCTCATCAAACGTGATGGCTTTCTCGATGATCACCGAGATGTTTTTTCCGTAATGCCGGTATTCAATCTCCTTGTCGTGATAGTCTAACCGGGTAGGCTTGGTGGATAAGGTCAGTGGTTGGGGAGGAGGGAAGGGGTTGTCGACATCAAGCTTAAAGTCAGATATGATGATCAGATGATCCCAGAGCTTCCGGCGGAAATCAGCCGTGTCCCGCTGCTGCTGGTGCATCTGTGCCATGACGCTGACGATAAACTTGGCTACTTTGTTTCGCTTTTCCCTGTCTTCAATGGTACAGGCATATTGGATCATCTCCTGCACCTTCCGGCCATACTCAGAAATGAGGATCTTCGGCCGCGTCGTGTTGTACTCCATTCAGATAATTTTGAACGACGCAAAGGTACAAACATTTCCCATCATCACATCAACACATACGCATATCGCATCACGCATCCCGTTTTTTAGTACCTTTCGCAAAATTTTCACCCACCCAATCCATCCAGCCATGACCGGACAAGCCATCAATGTCGTGCTGATCACCTTTGTGATCGTATTGCTCTTCCATGTCGCCACCGAGTTTGTTTTCAGGAAGAAGGAAAAAGTCCAATCCGCCCTTCGATCGATCGCAATGGCCATCGTGGTGGCAGCTCTTGCACTGCTGTTTCATCTTAACCTTGAGAATGTCGGAAAAATGGAGGAAGTTCGGCAAGAACTCAATGATATTAAGGAGATCAGCAGTGGAATGGCTCTATATAAGCCCTATGAGATTATCAATAAACTGCCTGAAAACAATTCTTTCAGAAAACTGCTTTCAAGAGAGATGGAGAAGGTTAAGACCGACATTGAGGAAATCGGCCGGTGTGAGATTTATCAAACAGCGGATGAGTTCATCTCCTCCTGGGATGTGACCATCGGCCGGTATTCAAAAAAGACAGTGGATGTTATTACTTCCATTGACAATATTGATGAAAACCCCTCAACCCAGTGGATGCTTAAGGAATTGGGTACCTACGATATCAAGGTGATCGACAACGAATGCATTTTTTGCTCCATTATCGGCGAAAAGAATGGAATGAGAGCCCTTAAGAGTGGATTTGTTCTCAATGATTCCAATGTACTAAACATGGCCAACGAATTTTTTCAAAAACTTTGGAACGAAAGCCATCCTCCTTCTGCGCTGCCGAAGTAGCTGTTCGTTGCTCGTTGTCCGTTGTTCGTTGTTCGGATTAACGAAAAACTCATTCGTCATTCGTAATTTATATTCAGTCCGTACAGCCAAACGATCTCCTCCTTCCACAGGGTCTCATCCGGCGTCTCCAGGATCAGCGGAATATCATCCATCCTCGGATCATTCATGATGCAGCGGAAGATATCTTCACCAAGAAGTCCTTTACCCAAACTATCGTGTCGGTCAACACGGGTGGCCAGGTCTTTCTTCGAGTCGTTGAGGTGCATGGCCCGGAGATATTTGAATCCAACCACCTCATCAAACGCCTTCATCACCAATTCATATCCCTCCGGACTTTTAATGTCATACCCCGCGGTATAGGTGTGACAAGTATCCAGGCATACGCCCGTTCGGCTTTTGTCTTCGACCAGGTCAATGATGTGGCGAAGGTGTTCAAACCGGTATCCCACCGAACTGCCTTGTCCTGCCGTATTTTCAATGATCGCCGCCACCCCTTTCGTTTTGGATAACACAATATTCACCGATTCCGCGATCTGTTTCAGACACGACTCTTCATCCATCTTCTGCAGGTGCGCGCCCGGATGAAAGTTCAGCAGGGTAAGACCCAGCAGTTCACAACGCCTCATCTCATCCAGGAACGATTTGCGCGATTGCTCCAGCGGCCCCTTCTCCGGGTTTCCCAGGTTGATCAGGTAGCTGTCGTGCGGCAGAATATAAGCGGGTGAGAACCCATATTTCTCACAGTTTTCCTTGAATTTCCGGATGTTGTCGTCCGTCAGCGGTGGGGCAAACCACTGTTTCTGGTTTTTCGTGAACAGGGCAAAGGCTTTGGCTCCGATCGCATGGGCATTCACAGGGGCATTCTCCACTCCACCCGCAGCGCTGACATGGGCTCCGATGTATTTCATATAACCGATGTATTAGGCGAAGGTAAGAGAATTCTGCGAATCACGACGGACATGACGTGGTTACGACCGATACGACCAATTGTTTATAATGTCCCCCAATCTTAGGGCAGAAAGATGGGGTTTTCAAGTTGGTTTTTTTGTAAACATTCATTCAAAATTAAAGAACTTTTCTTGTTCAACGGTTTTGAGACGGGAGGAAAC
>VGGL01000026.1 GCA_016868575.1 Bacteroidota bacterium | reverse complement strand
CCTCAAGTTTACCTTCCATCCCTTGCTACGCAGTTGATCCAGTAATAAAATTAGAATTACCAGGTTACCTTCAACCTTTTCTTTCCAGTCAATAACACCTGCATCAACCCTTTCTTCTGCTCCTTCAGCTTTTCCATCTTGGTTTTTAATAACGTAATCTCGTTATCTGTTGCCTGCAATACCCTAGCGATTGCGGTTTGTTCCTGATATTCAGGAATTAAGAATTCCAAGACAAGAAAATCAGATTTACTCATTACTCTATTTCTACCAGCGCCTCCGGGTGAAATCAATTGGAGCATGAATTTCATTCTGGGTTGAAGAATAAAAAATCGAAAGAAATCAGCATGCCCTTTTCCCTCTTTAAAAGTGTATGTTGGGAATCTGTGCGAAGCAAGGGCTCCATCATCTTCAGGTCTAACAATTGCTATCGCCTGTTCCCAGGCAAACGTAATGTTCACAATTAAATCGTTGGGACGCACAACAAAGAATTGGTCCATACTGTTTTTCTCTGGTTGTTCATTGAACTTGAGAAAAGTGCCCTTCCCGTGACTTCTAATGCCTATTCCTGTATAAGTTTCATTCGGTTTGGGAACTCCTCTGGTTACAGGCTCCAAAAATTTATCCAAGGAATTCTGTATCCATTTTGTTTTCTCAAACCCCGGCAACCTTCTCTTCCCCGTCAACAATTGCTGCATCAACCATTTTTTCCGGAGTTCCTTCTGTTCGATAAGTGACTGGTTTATTGAAATTGCCCTATCCCAATGTGAAAGGCAATTAGCGATAGCGGTTTGTTCAGTGAGAGGCGGAAAAGGGAAAATGAATTGCTTAATTTCAGCTGTACTTAAACTTGCTTGATTAACTGCCCTTTTTGCAGTGGAGTAAGCATATTTGCGACCGTATCTCGAATTGAATAAATAGAAAAGAAATTTGTCATTAACATTATTATTAGTCCGTATTAATAATAAATTCATTCCGTGCAATATATCATAATCCTTTTCACAATATGCGGTTTTTCCGATATGAGCGATACTATTGATATGACTATATAATATATCTCCTTTTCTTAGCTTGAATTTTTCTAATGATTCAGTAAAAGGTGTTAGACCAATTTTATCAATATCAATGATACCATTAGAAATGGTCTCAATTCTTGTTATCGGATAGCCATTTTTGCTATCAGGGTTATATGTGGCTCCATTTGAAATGGATAATATTATATTGCCTATTGACTTCACATCCCAATCCTGCGGAATTTGTCCTGCTGGTGATTGCTTAAAGCCTTTGCTTAAAGGTTCTTCTTGCTTCATCTAACCTATATTTAGGGCGTTGATCAATCTTTTTAGCAAATCGTTTACATCGATTTTTCCGGCTCCCGATTCTTTGAAGATCGCTTCGTACGGCAGATCATTCTTCACGGACTCAAGAAATGTCTGCATGTCAGTTTTTAGTTTAGCCGGTAATTCAATTGAATCAGACGGGGAAAGCAGAACAGATAGCCTGAAAACATCATTTTTATGCTTATCGATCTGTTTTTGGCTTACTTCCTTACCTGCATTCTTCCGGGCTGTCATTTCCAGGAAGGCTTTGGCTTTAAGGCAAATCAACCCTTCAATATTTGCGAGATGAACCTCATCCTTACGGGTGGAATGTTCGAGCGTAAAATGATAGTACTCATCGTTGAGCAATATGGCTGACAAACTGGAGAGATCGCCATCGATCGGAACCGGTGTCAGATGGGGCGATCCATATAGTTCAATAATATCGGGCTTCCGTGAAAAAAGTTCTACCTGTTTGGGAAACTCCTGGTTTAAAGGACCTTCGAATCTGTAATACTTTCTCTGTTCAGGATCCTTTTCTTTCTTCTGATATTGCCCATCTCTAATAAAATTCCAGAATTCAGAAACGAATTCCTTACTCAGCGCTTCAACGATAAGTATAAGGTCGATATCCTTGGTCACCCTCGGGATTAATCCGGCTTTTCCAATTATAATATTGCAGGCGGTACCACCGATTACAATATAATTTCCGGGATAGTTCCGGAAGTACTCTCTGAATTTATTCAGCCCTGCTACCATAGTATCTTTTTTATCATATTTTCAAGTTCAATCTGAATTCTTTCATTTTGCTCATACCGGAAAATCAAGTAAAGTGATAACCTGTCCACAAACTCGTCCGTATCCTCACAAATCGGATTATATTTCCAGAGCTGCACTTCGTGCCTGCCGTCGTATTCACTGTACATACTGATCAGACCCTGACGGTGGAGTTTATGGAAATTCCTTTCGCTGATTGCGAATTGATCTAGAGGAGCGCCTCCGATATTGGTATAATGTGCAAGGGCATTGATGCCAGTCAATTTTACCAGATAACTTGGAATATTTTCATTTATATAAATAGTTTTTTTTACCGGACTGGAGAGAAAGGGTAGAGCATTTTCCCATATTTCATGCCGATTATCCCCGAATCTAAGAAGCTTCTCTTTGGCGCCTTCCGTGTTGCATAATCCAAAACGCACCAGGTTTTCAACAGCCCTGCTTACAGTCAGATATTCATAAGGAACCTTTGTAGTCAGTTGGCGATAAGTTGTTCGATCAAGCGATTCTTTTTGAAGGTGATATAAAAGCAAGAATTGAGCCGGAGGTGTAAGATGTCCTTTCCTTGCAGATTCATGTTTGAGATAATCCTTCAGATCAATCAGGAAATCAGGCAGGTATATCTGCCTGTTCGCCATAATGAAGTTAATTCTTTTCTGAATCAACCTGTTGCGTTTATAACTTTCAATGCCGCCCAGGAGGAGGATAACCGGTGCGCCAAGGATCTCTGAAAAATTGTCTATCTGTTTCTTTAACTGATCCGGAGTAAGCAGTTCTTTCTCTTTGTTTTCAATAAATATAACCGGTTTGTGAAACAGATCTCCCTTCCAAAGGTTATAAGAATTGCTAAGATAGAATGGCAATTTTCTGACTTCCTCTTCAGGTTCGGGAATCAGATGTACTGGTTCGCCCAGTGTTTCCGTTAAATATTCGGCAATATTAAACATATTTTATTATTAAGGAGTTATCATATGAATTGCACATTATCACATATAAGTATAAACGTGCAAATATAATGATAACATACTAAATATTAATTTATACCAAGTTCATTCAGATAATGTTTCATTTTGTCCTGAACTTCTTTTAATTCTCCTTCAAGACGATCAATTTCCAATTGAACTTTTGCAATATCAATATCTTCTTCTTCCTCAAAAGTATCAACATACCTGGGAATATTCAGGTTGAAATCATTCTCCGAAACTTCTTCAAATGTTGCAACATAGCTGAATTTATCTTCAATGATCCCGGGTTTTAATTCACCGGCACTGAATTTACTGTATGTTTCTACAATGTGTTCGATGTCTTCATCCCTGAGTTTATTCTGATTCTTCCCACTTTCATAAAACCGGCTTGCGTCGATGAATAAAACATTGTTGTTTTTCCCTTTGCCTTTATTAAATATTAATATAGCTGCCGGAATACCCGTTCCGAAGAAAAGGTTTGCAGGTAAACCGATAACGGCCTCAAGGATATTCTCCTCAATGGTTTTCTGCCGGATTTTACCCTCGCTGGCTCCACGGAACAGAACGCCATGAGGAACAACAACGCCGACTTTGCCGCTTCCTTCATAAGTTGTTTCAATCATATGGCTGATAAATGCCCAGTCTCCTTTACTTTTTGGAGGAATACCACGCCAGAACCGGTTGTATTTATCTGCCATTGCAGTGTCCTCAGCACCCCATTTATCCAGTGAAAACGGCGGGTTTGCCACCACTGTATCAAATTTCATCAAAGCGTCGCCCTCTTTAAGTTTGGGATTCCGGATGGTATCGCCCCAGCGTATGGTTGCATTGTCAAACCCGTGCAAAAACATGTTCATGACAGCTAAGGCCCAGGTGCTTCCATTTGCTTCCTGGCCATATAATGAAAAATCATCTGATCCGACCTCTTTGCCGGCTTTGATAAGCAACGAGGCAGATCCACAGGTTGGATCGCAGATCCTTGCACCTGGTTTTGATTTTGTCAATTTAGCAAGCAGGGTTGAAACTTCGCCTGGTGTGTAGAACTCACCGGCCTTTTTCCCGGCATCGCTGGCAAAATTGGCTATCAGAAATTCATAGGAATCCCCTATAATATCGTTGTATTCAAGGTGAGAAGGAGAAAGATCCATTTCGCTGAAATCGATCAGCAGGTTTTTAAGCCGATGGTTCTTATCTTTAACATCACCAAGATTACTACTGTTGAAACTGATATTTCGGAATATCCCGCTTCCGTCTTCACTGCTCAGTTTCTCCCGGTTGGCTTCTTCAAGGTCATTTAATGCAATATCAATGATTTCCCCGATATTGGTGTTGTTCCTGTGTTCAAAAAGATACTCAAATGTGCTGTTATGCGGCACGATAAACCTTTCCATCTTCATGGCCCGTTCTGCACGTTCAGTATCGCCACCGTATCTAACGAGGTGTTTTTGGTATATGTCTTTGTTGACATCACTTACGTACTTTAAAAACAGCATTGTCAGGATATAGTCCTTGTATTGACTGGGGTCTATGATGCCGCGAAATGTATCGCAAGCTTTCCAGACGGTTTGATTGATCTCTTTCCGGGTAATTTTATTATTCATGACTTTTCAGCTATAGCATTAAGAATTTGCGCTTGAATTTTTAATTTTACTAAAACGTCGATTTTCAATTTAAGCTCTCTTTCTTTTTGAAAAAGTGCATGCACTTTCAGAACCGACTGCTGCTTATGAATGGAAGGAATAATAATTTCCAACTTAGCAACAGAATCTTTGGTTATTGAAGGTAAGGAAGTTCCTTTTGAATTGCCTGACAAAATGCGTTGTGTTTTTGGATGGTTGATAAACCACGCCAGGTATCCTGGTAAAATCTGATCGACGTTTATGATACGTAGGACAATAAACATCGAAGAGGCACAAGCAGGCTTGGGGATATCGCTGTATGTTACAGCAAAATTGTCATATCCTTTTGCTGCAACCAATACATCGCCTTTTTGCAAAATATGCTTTTGCAGTTTTTCATTTTGTAGCAATTCAGGTTTAACTTCTTGTTTGAACCGGTGATTATTATCAAAATGCCTGGCCTGAATGTAAAATAGAGAACCGTTGGAGGAAGATTTGGCGTATATGCCGGTTTGAATATACGCTATGTCACTAATCGTTCTTACCACTTTATTTTTGAGTATTACGACTACAAAGGTACAACCTATAATTTGAAAATGCAAATTTATTTTCAGTATAACAGCTACGAGATATCAATTCAGCTCACAAGCCGGTTCCTGCTGAGTGATACCGGGAGGTTGTCGTAGTTCAACGGTTGGAACACTCTTTTGATGTCGGATCCACCTCATTGGTCATGGATGTCCTCTGCAATTCCTATCTGGTTTTTCGGGTTCCAGACTTTCATTCTTCACTTAAGGTTCAGGCAAGGGAAAAAATATTTTTCCACAATTGTCGAAGCAATGTTTTTTTATACTATTATTGCAGCATCAAAATAATATCAAAATAATATTATGGAAAAAGAACGTGTAATTTCGAAAAGCTCAGGATATCTGGGGCTTTTCGCCATCCTGGTCCTGATGGCGCTCAGTGTGTTGGGCCTTGTACAATATCATGCGAACCCCATCATGGTGACGGTTTGTGTGGTTGTTCTTGTGTTGGCTGCAGTATCGATTATCGGGCTCACGGTAATAGATCCGAATGAGTCATCCGTATTGGTATTGTTTGGGGATTACAAGGGGACCATCCGGCGCAACGGATTTTTCTGGGTCAACCCGTTTTATGTGAAGAAGAAGATCTCGTTGCGTGCGCGGAACCTGAACCGTGATCCCATCAAAGTGAATGACCGGTTGGGGAATCCGATCATGATCGGCATCGTACTGGTTTGGAAAGTGAAAGAAACCTTCAAAGCTGCGTTTCAGGTAGATGATTATGCCCATTTTGTGGATATCCAGAGTGAGTCGGCAACACGCCGGCTGGCCGGTCACTACGCGTACGACAATTTTGATGATGAACAGAAAGAGATCACTTTGCGGTCCGGGGGAGAAGAGGTACATGCTGCACTGGAGAAAGAGCTGGCAGAACGGTTATCCATTGCAGGCATTGAAGTCGTAGAAGCACGGATCTCTTACCTGGCCTATGCCTCAGAGATCGCCGGTGCAATGCTTCGCAGGCAGCAAGCCACTGCTGTTGTAGCTGCGCGCACAAAGATCGTGGAAGGCGCCGTGAGTATGGTCGAACTGGCCCTTGATCAGTTGAGCAAGAAGAAGGTGGTTGAGCTTGATGAAGACAAAAAAGCCACGATGGTGAGCAACCTGATGGTAGTCCTGTGCTCTGATAAGGATACCACCCCAGTTGTTAATACGGGAACCTTATATCAGTAAGTGATGGAGAAGAGCTATTTCAAGGAAGAACAACGTTTCGACCAGCTTTGGTTCAGGCTGATCATCCTTTCCGCCTGGGTGCCGTTGATCGTGATCTTTGGGTTTGGATTGTATCAGCAATTGGTACTGAAAAAACCATGGGGCAACCACCCAATCTCTGATCTTTGGCTGATTCTCTCCACGCTTTTTGTGTTTCTGATTATGTCGGGGGCTACCTGGTTGGTTTTCTCCATCCGCCTGATCACCGAGGTCACTGATGCCGGTTTGATGTACCGGTTTCCGCCGTTGATCAATCGATATAAAACGCTTGACAGGCACAGCATCGCCAGCTTTGAAACCCGCCAGTATAATCCTGTCAGGGAGTATGGCGGATGGGGTATCCGTGCAGGAGGAGGAAAAAGGGGGATCGCGTACAACGTAAAAGGGAAGTTCGGCTTGCAACTTCACCTGCACAACGGAAAGAAAATTCTCTTTGGCACCCAGCGCCCGGATGCGCTCAAGATGGCCATGGAACGGATGATGAATTCAGGTAATTCCTAATCCGGCAGCCATGGCGACCAAGAAAGTCTTCATGTTGCGGCTGGATCCTGAGATCTACGAAGCCATTGCCAAATGGAGCGCCGATGATTTCCGGAGCATGAACGGACAACTGGAATGGATCATCAGCAAGGCGCTGAAAGAAGCCGGACGACAGGCGAAGAAGGCCAGGAACAATGAACAATGAGCAATTATCAGTTATCAATTATCAGTTGTCAATTATCAGTTATCAATTATCAGTTATCAATTATCAGTTATCAGCAAACAGTGTTATATCTGGCTTCTGGCTTCTGGCTTCTGGCTTCTGGCTTCTGGCTTCTGGCTTCTGACTTCTGACTTTTAAAACACTTTCTCCAAAAACTCCACCACCAGCTGTGGCCGGAGGGCGATGGTGAAAACCAGCCCGAAAATGGCGCCCCACAGGTGTGCGTCGTGACCGATGTTGTCTTTCCCCCGCTTGGCCATGTAGGCTGAATAGATGACATACAGAAGCCCAAACAGCGGTGCGGGTAATGGGATAGGAACTAACAGCAGGATCATCTTACCGGTTGGATAGAGGATGATGCTTGAGAACACGATGGCGGAAACTGCTCCGGATGCTCCGACCGCACTGTAAAAAACATCGTTTCGATGTTTGCCGTATGCTGGCAGGATGGAGATGATGATCGCTCCGCAATACATCAGGAGGTAATAGAATATCCCTTTGCCGGCAAATAAATAGCGAAAAGAGACCTCCACAATTTCCCCGAAAGAGTATAGGACAAACATGTTGATGAACAGGTGAATCCAGCCGGCATGGATCAGTCCGTAAGAAAAAAACCGATAAAGCTGCTTCGAATGATGCGCATCATACGCATTGAACTTCATCCGGTCGAACAACTTCCGTTGCTGAAATGCCGGCACCGAGATGACTGAAGTTATGATGATGATGATGATTGTAACGGGTGAGGTCATGGGTGATTTGAAAATTTGAAGATGTGAAGATGTGAGGATGTGAAGATGCGAGGATGTGAAAATTGATAACTGATAATTGCTAATTGCTAATTGCTAATTGGTTATGGCTTAGTGTTTTGTATAATCAATTTCAGATCCGAGCACGCTATGTGGTATTAAAAAGATAGTCAGCATCATGATGGCGGCGATGATGGGCCAGGTGCGGTTGTCCTTTTTACGGATGACCATGATGAGGGCGATGATCCAAAGGATAAATGCGACCAATGACTTATTATCGGTGAGATCATGTCCAAAGGGCCAGCCGGACCAGTATACTCCGAAGGCATATTTCTGTACCATGGGGCCCAGGATCATTCCGCCAATGAGCAGGAAGACAAAGGTCAGCCAGGTATATGTTCTGATCATGGGTCCGCGGAATAGTGCTTCGAGTCCGGTGCGGGTTGAGAAGAGCATTGCCAGGAAAATGATGATGATATGCGGGATGAGGATCTGATCGGGCACTTTCCCTTTATACCGTAAAATAACAGGCTCTTCGGACAGATCATATCTTTGGTCATCCTTGATCAGGGTGATCTGGTACATCATCTTTCCTGCCGGTTCAAGATGTGGCAGACGGATACGTACCAGGCCATTTTCTGTTTCAGCCGGAGATTTCGTCCAGTCGTCGAAGCTCTTGAAACGCTTGTACATGTATTCTGCCTGAAAGGATCCATCACCTGTTTCAATGGTCATGGTGGCTCCTTCTGTCCCGTCCCACGTACGAAGTAGTTTGTATTTGACAATGGAATCACCGATTATTACTTCACCACGGAGCGGGTAGGAGGGTCCTGTAATCCGCTGGTAAACCGCGGCTGATAGGGTCAGGATGAATGCGAAGATCCAGAGGAGGGTTGATTTGATCCATTGTTTCATTTCTGCTGGTTTTGGGTTTTAAGAATGTCGTAAATAGCCTGGTGGATGTTGGTGCGGATGTTCATCTTAGCAAGTTTGGTGTTGTTAACATCGGGATAGATCCTGTTTGACAGGAAGACATAGATGAGGTTGTTGGCCGGATCTGCCCAAAAGTAGGTGCCGGTAAATCCGCTATGTCCGAAGCTGAGGGGAGATGCACTCAGGCAAACAGGACCATTCGGGTCGGGTTCCAGGGGGGGCATATCAAAGCCGGCTCCACGCCTGTTCTCCTTTTCCGGAAATTGAACCCGGGTGAATTCTTCCACTGTAGCTTCACGCAGGTATCTTGTTCCACCATATTTACCTTTGTTCAAGATCATCTGCAGAATGACAGCCAGATCACCGGCATTGGAGAAAAGGCCGGCATGACCGCTGACTCCCCCCATCATGGCTGCAGCTTGATCATGCACATGACCGTGTAAAAGTTGTTTTCTGAATACCTGGTCATTTTCAGTAGGCATGATCCGATCGACAGGGAATTTATCCAATGGATTGAAGCAGAGTGTAGTAAGCCCAAGGGACTGATAAAATTCCCGTTCAAGATATTGCTCCATCGGCATGCAGGTAATATTTTCAATGATCTCTCGCAAAAGGATGAAATTCAGGTCGCTGTAAACATACTTTTTGTTTTTACCCGCTTTTGAGTCGATGATTGTGTCGATCATGGCTTGTCTGTAAGCTGCCCGGATAAAAAGGTTATCTGCGACCTGAACAGGGAAAGAATCCGATCGGGAGGTAGCGTAGATGGCCGGATCTGGTTGACCATCTTTCAGGGTTGAAAGATAAAACGGGATAAACGGTTTAAGTCCGGAGGCATGGGCCAGCAACTGCCTGACCGTGATGTGCTTTTTATCCGTGTGCCGGAGAATGGGCAGATAGGTATAGGCTTTTTTATCCAGGTCGATGAGGGTATCGTCGTAGAGCTTCATGACAGCCAGTGTTGTGGCCAGCACCTTGGTAAGAGAGGCAAGATCGTACAGGTCATGCGGTTTCACCGCTTCAGTGTCATCGTATGTTGGGTTCCCGAAAGCCTTATCATAAAAAACCTCACCGTCTTTGGCCATCAGCACCTGGCATCCGGGATAGGCCTTATCCAAGATACCTTGCTGAATGAGCTCATCAATTTTGATCAGGGATTTGGAGGAAATCCTCGCCTCTTCCGGGAGGATACAGGAGAGCCTGGTAACATCCGTTTGAAAACCGGTAGCCAGGGGATAGGATATGCCACCGGAGACCGGTAGTTGTCCTTTTGCCGCTGTACCGCCAAAAATCACCTCGGCCGCCGCTGCCATCGATTCCGGGGATTCCTGGTGCGCCAGGACAATGGACTTGATCTTTTCAGCATTTGGGATCAGTGGGAGAACATAAGGGGTGCCGAAAATCGCCAGGATCACTGATGAATTTGCCGGTAAGGAGTCAATGAACACACCCAGGTCTGACGGGAAGCCATAGGATTGTTTGGGATTCCCGTTCAGTGCATGCATGGAAAGGATCACCGTATTGGCTTTTTTCGCAGCCTGCAGCAGTTCTGACATCGGTGTAAAAGATGGTGCTGAATAGCAGGTTACCGGGCAATAACGGGTAATGGAGCTCTGGAAGACATTTCCCGTGCTGCTTCCGATCGAAATGCAAGCAATCTGCCGCTGCTCCAGGTTTTTCAGGGGTAGTGTCGAATCGATGTTCCGGATCACCACCATTGCTTTTCGGTAGAGTTCCTGGTTGAGCGCCTTTGCTGCTGAAGTATTCAGATCATCTGCGAGATTAGGTATTGGAACGGGACGATAGCGGTCTAATCCGACTTTTTGCTTGGCTTTCAGGATTTTGCGGCATTTTTCATCGATCTGGGCAAGGGTGATCAGTTCATCATCCATGGCTTTGCAGAGAGATGAAATGGCGGTCGGGACATTTTCCGGAAGAAGGAGAATGTCGTTTCCGGCAATAAAAGCCCTGACTTCTGCTTCTCCCGAAGGGTAGTACTTAGTAACTCCTTTCATATCAAGCGCATCGGTGATGATGAGCCCTTTGAAACCCATCTCAAAGCGGAGCAGTTTCGATACGACCCATGGGGAAAGGGTGGAAGCCCGTTTTTTAGTACTGTCGAGGGAGGGGATAGAGAGGTGTGCAACCATGATGCCCTCCACGCCAGCCTTGATCATTTCCCTGAATGGATAAAGTTCCAGCGTATCGAGCCGGGCACGGCTGGCATTGATAAGCGGTAACGTATAGTGCGAGTCCTGATCGGTGTCGCCATGACCCGGAAAGTGTTTTGCAGTAGCAATGACTCCCTGATCCTGCATCCCTTTCAGATAGGCAATCCCCTTGCTTGAAACGATGTGTTTGTCTTCTCCAAATGACCGGTTGAAGATCACCGGGTTGAGCGGGTTGTTGTTGATGTCGGCCACAGGGGCGAAGTTCATGTGTATGCCCATTCTGCGGCACTCTCTGGCGATCTCGGCGCCCATGGCATAGATCAGCGTATCTCCCCGGATGGCTCCCAGGGTCATCTGTTTCGGGAAAGAGATGCAACTGTCGAGTCGCATGCCCAAGCCCCATTCGGCGTCAATGGAGATCAACATCGGAATTTTCGACAGCGATTGCCAGCGGTTGGTGAGTTTAGCCTGGTTCACAGGACTGCCTTTGAAGAAAGTGATGCCGCCCACCTGGTATCTTGAAATCGTTCGTGTGAGGTCATTGGTATATCCCGTATCTCTGCCAGCGTAGGCCCGGATCATGAGGAGTTGAGCGAGCTTTTCTTCTGTGGACATCGTTTGCAAGACCGAATCAGCCCAGTCAGGATGCGGGTTTCCCTTTGTATCTGTCAGAGATACAGAGAGAAAGGCGATGAGGATTGTAAGAATTCTAAAGAGGTTCAGATTCATGATTTCAATTGGCGCTTCAAAATTATCAATAAACATGGATGACTTTTGTACATTTTTCTGATTAAGCATTGATAGCAGGTAAGACTTATTCGATTTTTTTACTCCCGCTAAAGGACGCGAAAAACCGGAAAATGTGAACGAATAATAATACAAACAACTTATTAACATGAAAAACGAACTTACCGAGAATGAAATTTCCTACATGGTCAGAGGAGCTATATATAAGGTTTACAAGCTGTTAGGTCCTGGTTTGCTTGAGTCGGCTTATGAGGCCATTCTGGCATATGAACTTGTCAAATTGGGACTTGAGGTTAAAGCACAGGTGCCTCTTCCTTTGATCCATGAGAAGATCAAGCTTGAGGTGGGCTACAGACTTGATCTTCTGATTAATGAAAAGGTCATCATTGAAATAAAATCTGTTGAAAATCTGCTTGAGGTACACCATAAGCAGGTAATCACTTACTTGAAACTGACAGGAAAGCGATTGGGAATTCTCGTAAATTTTAATTCTTCAAATATCGAAACATCCATATTCAGAAAAGTAAATAACCTATGATATCAATTGGAGAGGAACATTTTAAAAGAGTTGGAATAGGCTTCTTCTTACGATTTATTTAGCTGACTTTCAGCGCGATTCTGCGATTTTAGCGGGAAATGAGAGAATTAAATTGTTTTCAGAAGATGAAAAGAAAGGCTGTTCATAACTCTATAAAACTCCTTCCGGCAGGACATCATCATTTACTTTATTTTTGAGGCCATCAAATCTCATTTTAATATGACCGACGTGAAAGGTTTAGAAAGGATGGCCACACAGGTGCGGCGCGACATCATCCGCATGATCCATCAGGTTTCCAGCGGCCACCCCGGAGGCTCACTGGGCTGTGCCGATCTTTTTGTTGCTCTCTATTTCGATATCCTTCGCCACCATCCGGAGCAGTTTACGATGCAAGGGAAAGGAGAAGACCTTTTCTTTCTCTCCAACGGCCATCTGTCAGCGGCCTGGTACAGCGTGCTGGCACGAAGCGGTTATTTCCCCTTGAACGAGTTGGCCACCTTTCGGAAGCTCAACACCCGGTTACAGGGACATCCGACGACGCATGAAGGTTTGCCGGGTGTACGTGTCGCCTCCGGATCGCTGGGAATGGGCCTTTCCGTTGCCATCGGCGCTGCGTTATCAAAAAAGATGAACAAAGATCCACACCTGGTTTACTGCCTCACCGGCGATGGGGAGCTCCAGGAGGGACAAGTCTGGGAAGCAGCCCTGTTTGCAGCGGCCAAAAAGGTCGATAACCTCATCGCTATTGTTGATTATAACGGGAAACAGATCGATGGCCCGGTGGATGAGGTGGTCTCTCTCGGAGACCTGAAAGCCAAGTGGCTGGCATTCGGCTGGGAAACCCTGGAGATGAACGGCAATAAAATGGAAGAGGTGATCTCTACCCTTCGGGAGGCCATCAAACATACTGGAAAGGGAAAGCCTGTCGTTATATTGATGAAGACCGAAATGGGATTCGGTGTTGATTTCATGATGGGAACACATAAGTGGCATGGAACAGCGCCAAATGATGAGCAAGCGAGGAGGGCGATGGAGCAGTTGGAGGAGACGGAGGGGGATTATTAGAAGTAGCGAAGTAGCGATGTAACGATGTAGCGATGTAACGATGTAGCGAAATTGAACATGATAAAGCATTTTTTTATACTATTGTTTGTATTGGTTGCCTGGTGGGGGTTTGGGCAGCAGGGGGTGAAGGAGTCGGTGAAGCCGAAGCCGGTGACGCGCATCCTGTTTCTGTTCGATGGATCACAAAGCATGTACGGGCGGTGGCAAAGCGATCAGAAGATCAACATTGCCAGACAGCTGCTTTCCACGATCCTCGACAGTTTGGCAACGGTTCCCGACCTCGAACTGGCGCTCCGGGTCTATGGCCATACCAAGCCTGTTCCGCCGCAGGATTGCGATGATACCCGGCTGGAGATTCCTTTTGGAAAAAACAATGCGGTGGAGATCAAACACAAGCTTCGATTCATCACACCCAAAGGCACGACACCCATTGCAACTTCACTGGAGAAAGCGGGAAGTGACTTTCCTCCCTGCGATAACTGCAGGAACATCATTGTGTTGATCACCGACGGCATCGAGGAGTGCAACGGCGACCCCTGTGCCGTCTCTCACATGCTCCAGAAACAGGGCATCGTCCTGAAACCTTTTATCATCGGCATTGGGAAGAACTTTGAAGAACAGTTTGACTGTGTGGGTACCTATTTCGACGCCACCACAGAAAAGGAGTTTTCGACCGCACTCAAAGTGGTGATCTCACAGGCGCTGAACTCCACAACCGCCCAGGTCAACCTGCTGGATCAATATGGAAAGCCTACGGAAACAAATGTAAACATGACTTTCTACGACAACTTCTCCGGACTGGTCAAATACAATTTTATCCACTCCCTGAATACCAAAGGTGTTCCGGATACGCTGATCATCGACCCGCTGCTAACCTATAACCTGGTGGTTCATACCATTCCCCCGGTATACAAGGACAGTATCAAGTTATCCCCGGGAAAACATACCATTATCGGGGTAGATGCTCCACAGGGATACCTGAATCTGAAAACGAGTGGAACGAACCCGACAGTAAAGAATCTGCCATGCGTTGTCAGGAAAGCGGGGGATATGCATACGTTGAATGTACAGCAGTTCCAACAAACAGAAAAATATATCACCGGAACATATGACCTTGAAGTTCTGTGCCTTCCGCGCATCTACATCGACCGGGTGGAGATCCGGCAAAGCCACACAACCACCGTGGAGATCCCATTGCCCGGCATAGCTGTGATCGAGAAGTCAATCGTTGGTTATGGAAGCCTGTACCTGGAAGAGAAAAATGAATTGAAATGGCTCTATAACTTCCGCGACAATCCTGCCCAGCAGGAGACCCTGATCCTCCAGCCCGGCAATTACCGGGCGATCTTCCGCTCCAAATATTCAAACCGGTCGCTCTATACCGTGGAAAAGCAATTCAAGGTTGAGTCAGGAGCCACTGTTACCGTCAATCTTTATCAAAATTAATATGAGGGAATATCAAATACTCGGACATGCTGATACCCGTTCAGGTTTCGGGGAAGGATTATTGGCTGTGGGTAAACAAAATCCTGATGTTGTGGCGCTAAGTGCCGACCTGACCGACTCACTCAAGATGGATGCATTTGCCAAAGCCTTTCCAGACCGCTTTATCCAGGTAGGTATCGCCGAGGCGAACATGATGAGCATGGCGGCAGGCCTGGCTATTGGCGGCAAGATCCCTTATACCGGAACCTTTGCCAATTTTTCCACCGGCCGGGTATATGATCAGATCCGGCAATGCATTGCCTACTCCGGGAAGCAGGTGAAGATCTGCGCTTCCCATGCCGGGCTCACCCTCGGAGAAGATGGCGCAACCCACCAGATCCTGGAAGATATCGGCCTGATGAAGATGCTCCCCGGCATGACCGTCATCAACACCTGCGACTTCAACCAGACCAAAGCAGCGACCATCGCCATTGCCAGCCATGCCGGGCCGGTTTACCTTCGTTTCGGCCGCCCCAAGGTTCCCATCTTCATTGCTCCGGACATGCCTTTTGTCATTGGAAAGGGACTGATGCTGCAGGAAGGAAACGACGTAACAATCTTTGCCACGGGCCACCTGGTCTGGAAAGCTTTGCAGGCTGGCGTCATCCTGGCGCAAAAAGGCATCTCGGCAGAGATCATCAACATCCACACCATCAAACCCCTCGATGAGGAGTGCGTCATCCGTTCCGTGCAAAAGACAGGTTGCGTAGTAACGGCCGAAGAACATCAGCGCAACGGCGGACTGGGCGACAGCATTGCCCAATGCCTGGCCCTGCATCATCCAACCCCCATCGAAATGATCGCCGTGAACGACCAATTCGGCGAAAGCGGCAAACCCGAAGAACTCCTGGTGAAATACCACCTCAATACCCCTGATATTGTGGCTGCTGCAGAGAGGGTGGTGGGGAGGAAAATTTAACTGGACAGAAATCTATTTGATTCTCAAAACTTTCAGTTATTCAAATAGCAACTGAAAATTCCCCGGATGAATCACTTGGAAAGTATTCTTGTGATATTTCTCTTTGAAACTTGTAGGCAAGGATGGTTTTTTCCTGGCGTTCCATTTAAATTCGAAAGTGTTCAAATTCCCGTTGAAAACTTCAACAAGATCAACCTCAGCGCCATCATAAGTTCTCCAAAAATACAGTTTCGCGTGCCGGTTGTGAATCTGGTTGAACTTGATCCGTTCAGAAACACAAAAGTTTTCCCATAAACTGCCAACATGTTTTTGGTTGTCAATTAAACCAAAATTTCCAATTACCGCATTGCAAATTCCAGTATCATAGAAATAGTATTTTTTCGATTTTCGAATCTCGTTCCTCAGGTTTGAGCTGTATGACGACAACGGATAAATAACAAATGTTTTTTCAAGTAGATCAAGAAAACGATTGATTGTTGGGACTGATACTCCCAATTCCTTGGACAACTCATGGGCAGAAGTCAAGTTTCCAATCTGATAGGCTATTAATTGTAAGAGCTTAAACAGTAAGCCAGACTGCTTAATACCTTCATGAATTAAAATATCTTTAAACAAGTAATCACCCACCATCTCTTCAAGTTTAATCTTTTTCTTTTCAACAGGAAGATCAATAATCCCAGGGTAGCATCCATAGGCAATCAATTCTTTAAGGTTCTCCATTATCCAAAGCCAGCTCTTGTGCGCCATGATCTCTTTTACTGACAATGGATATAGACGGAATTTAATATTTCTGCCGGTCAATGGTTCAGTTATTCTATCCGAAAGTTCGAAACTACTCGAACCTGTAACGATCAATTTGTATCCGGGTTCCTCATCATAAACCAGCTTTAATGTTTGACCGATCCCTGTCACTGACTGTGCTTCATCCAACGCAATAATCCTTTTGTCCCCGAACAAGGCTTTGATTTTGCTTAGATCCCGGCTTTGGAGGATTTCGAAGATTAGAGGCCTTTCACAATTCAGAATAACCGCATCATTCCTATCTCCAAGTAACATATCGAGCAATGTGCTCTTACCAACTTGCCGGGTTCCATAAATGATAAGGATCTCCCTTGAATCCATCCATTTTTCAAGGCTTTGAACAATTTCTCTGGTGTAAAGTTGAGTCATTTTGGCCAAATATTTTAAATAATATCACAAAATTAAGCTTAATTTTATAATTTGAAACATAAATTCTTGCTTTATTTTTTTATCCTATTATCAAAAATCAGTCGATCTCTTGTATTTCGTACATTTGCCATCAACCAAGAATACACAGTTTTGGAAGGTTTTGAGATGTTCGGAGGGGTGGTGAGGACGTCCCTGGCAGAGATCATAGCAGTGATTACCGGCCTGGCCAGTGTATGGTTTGCCCGGAAGGAGAACATCCTGGTTTACCCGGTGGGGATGATCAGTGTGGGATTGTATGTTTACCTCTGCTTTCAAGCCGGATTGTATGCCGACATGGGGATCAATGCCTTCTACTTCGTGACCGGCATCTATGGTTGGTACAAGTGGACACACAAGGGACACCACAAGGCAACCCGCGGTATTTCAAAGTTGAGCCGGCTGGAATGGGGCCTTTCAGCAGCAACTGTTATATTATTATTTGTGGTCCTGCGTTATATCCTAATCCGCTACACCGACAGTACGGTACCTGACTGGGATGCGATCACAACCGCCTTATTCATCGTGGGGATGATCCAGATGGCCTTGAAGAAGCTGGAGAACTGGATTATCTGGATCATCGGAGATGTCCTTTGCATCCCGTTGTTCGCCTACAAAGACCTGTGGCTATCCGGCTTCCAGTACCTTGTGTTCACCATCCTGGCGGTGGCGGGCTATGTTGAATGGAGAAAAAGATTTCTGAAAGCAGCAAACACATGATCAAAAGAGTTGCCGTTACCGGGCCTGAGTCAACAGGGAAGTCGATGCTTGCAAAAAAGCTGGCGGAACATTTCCAAACGGTATGGGTTCCCGAATATGCCCGTGAGTACCTTGAGAAGAAGCAGTCGAA
This sequence comes from Bacteroidota bacterium, assembly GCA_016868575.1. GTDB lineage: Bacteria > Bacteroidota > Bacteroidia > Bacteroidales > FEN-979 > VGGL01. The sequence goes on along the minus strand of VGGL01000026.1, from coordinate 11,215 downwards.
GTACGACCTTGACGATATTCTAAACATTGCCATGGGCCAGTTGGAGCGGGAAGAGAAAATGGTTGCCAACGCAGATCATTTCATCTTTTGCGATACGGAACTTCTCGTGACGAAAATCTGGGCAGAACACGCTTTTGGTCATTGCCCGGCCTGGATCAGGGAGAACCTGACTGCCCATCTGTATGATCTTTACCTTCTTTGCGATATTGACCTTCCCTGGGAGGCGGATCCGCTGCGGGAGCATCCTCATTTACGGGATTACTTTTTCAATCTGTATGCCGGGGAGTTGGATGCCATGGGGGTTTCCTATGCGGTCGTCCGTGGGATGCACGAAGAGCGGTTCGAATGTGCCATCAACCATATCCGGTATCATTTTAATCTGTGAAAGACGTGCCGGGAAAACCAAAAATACTGATCCTTCCACGGTGGTATCCCAACCGGTACGACCCGATGCCCGGTTTGTTCATCCGTCGTCAGGCACAGTCGTTGGTAAAAAATCACGAGGTAGCGGTGTTGTACGTTCATCCGGTGCCACCGGATCAGCCGCAAAAAGCGGCCGTTTCAATGGAGATGCAGCAGGATGTGCTTGAACTGCACGTGTACTACCAGGAGCCATCTGCAGGGATACCAATCATCGGCCAATGCCTGAAAGCGGTTGCTTTTTTTCGGGCCAACAACAAAGGATTCAAGTTGCTGCGGAGGTCCTTCGGCAAGCCTGATCTCATCCATGTACATGTGCTCACCCGGTTGGGAGTCATAGCCTTGATATTCAAATTTTTGTATGATTTACCCTATGTTGTCACCGAACATTGGTCAAGGTATTTTCAAGGAACCGGCCAGTTCCGTGGGATGTTTCGGAAGTGTTTGACAAAGATGGCGGTGAGACGGGCGGAGGCGCTGATCACCGTCTCGGCGCCATTAAAAGAAGCGATGAGCGCCCACGGCATCGTTCACCCCAATACATTCATCATTCCCAATCAGGTTGATATTGCCGAATTTGTTCCCAGTGAATCAAAAGAGATCCACCAGGTGAAAAGGCTGATCCATGTTTCATGCTTTGACGACCGGACCAAGAATATCTCCGGGTTGCTCCGAGTCATTTCAAGACTCACCAAACAGCGGAGTGACTTTCACCTTACCCTGGTCGGGGAGGGTCCTGATCCGGATACCCTGAAGTCTCATGCAAAGGAATTGCAACTTTCTGATAATCAAGTTGTATTCACCGGGCTATTAGAGGGAAGGCAGTTTATCAACACCCTTGCCAATGCTGATTTATTGATCCAGTTTAGTCACCATGAGACATTTGGGACGGTGGTCGTGGAGAGCCTCGCCTGTGGGGTGCCCGTCCTTTCCACCCGGGTTGGTATAGCCCCTGAGATCCTTGAGAAATATCCGGAAATGTTGATTGACGCCGGGGATGAAGATACACTATTACAGAAATTGAATCTCTTTCTCGATGAAAAGTTGTCCTGTGATGTTAGAAGCCTTACCAGATCAGTCCGGGAACGTTTCAGCAAGGAGACTGTTGCAGCCAGTCTGAAAGAGCTGTATCAAGGGATTTTGGAAAAGAAAAGAAATCGAAAAAGCCGGTAAGATGGAGCAGAGCAGGTTGCGGTTTGGTGTTTTGTGCGATGATCTCCACCTTTTCCGGTGGCAGGCAGAGGCGCTGAAAGCCCTGATGCAGGAAAATACCCTTGACCTTGTCATTCTGAATAAGAAAATACCTATTTCCCAGGGGGTAATCGATAAGATTGTCCATTACCCATACCGCCATTTTCTGTACCGGGTTTATCACCGGTTCATGTTGAAGCCGAAATCCAAGGAGGTGGAAGATGCGACCGGTTGGCTGGGGAAGGTGAAATCGTTGACGGTTAGCGTCAACCGGAAGGGGTTTTCGGAGTATTTCGACGAAAATGATGTAGATGCGATCCGGTCGATGGAACTCGACTTCCTGGTAAGGTTTGGCTTTGGTATTCTCCGAGGTGATATCCTGGATGCTTCCAAATACGGGATCTGGTCGTTTCACCACGATGATGAAACCAAATACCGGGGCGGTCCGCCTGGTTTCTGGGAGGTGTATTACAACGATCCTGTGAATGGCTGTATCCTACAGCGGTTAACAGAGAAGTTGGATGCTGGTATCCCTTTGCGCAGGGGCTATTTCAAAACCGTCAACCACTCATACCAGGCCAACCTTGATCAGTTGCTTGAAGGAACGAAGGATTGGCTGCTGCAGGTGAGCCGGGAGGTTAAGGCAGGTCAATGGGCTCCGCAACCCGATCAGGAACAAGTCAATAAAGCCAAGATATTCAAGGTGCCGGGAAACCTCCGGATGATCCTTTTTCTGCTGAAACTGTTTTGCCGGAAGCTTGGATTTCACTGGAGAGAACTGTTTTTGTGCGAGAAGTGGAATGTTGGGCTTGTGACCCTACATGATGGTGATAATATCGGAGAAACGTTTGGAAAACCACTGAATATACAATGGTTTCCGCATCCCGGCAGGCATCAGTACCTGGCAGATCCATTTCCGGTGATGCTGGGGGATCGGTTGCATGTCATCTGTGAGCATTTCGATTACCGGCAGGGGAGGGGCGTTATCCGGACATACCGTGTTGACACGGAGCAGATGAGTTTGTCGGAGTGTCAATCCATGGAGCACCCGTTGCACCATTCTTATCCTTTTGTGTTCGTGCATGAAGGACGCAGTTATTGCATTCCCGAGTGCCATCTGAGCCAAGGGGTTGATATCTATGAGGTTGAAAAGGATGGTTCCCTGAAGCACTGCCGGAGGATATTGGAAAGTATTGCTGCGATTGATCCATCGTTGTTGTTTTTCGAAGGTTACTGGTGGCTTTTCTGCACCCTGAAGGGATGGCCGCATGAAAACCTGCATGTTTTTTATTCGGAAGATTTTCTTGGACCCTACAAGCCGCATCACAACAATCCGGTGAAGACCGATGTTCGCTCTGCGCGACCGGCGGGGCAACCTTTTATCGTGGATGGCTGTTTGTACCGTCCGGCGCAGGATTGCTCTGTGACGTATGGCGGCCGGATCGCCTTGAACAAGGTGAAGGTTCTTACTCCCGACCGTTTGCTCGAAGAAGTGGCCTGTTTCATTGAGCCGGACAAGGATTCAGACTATCCGCTGGCGCTTCATACCGTTTCCAGGGCAGGACGTTATATCTTTGTAGACGGAAAGAGGTTTCATTTCAACCGGTATCATTTCATGTATCAGCTCAGGCATAAACTCAGGATGATCTAGATTATGTTCAAACGCTTATTAGGCACTACCCTGACCCGGTTACTCAGTGCGGCTTTCAGCCTGCTGATCGTGATCCTGAACACCAATTTTTTACGTGCCGAGAAGGTGGGGAGCATCAGCCTGATCCTGCTGGGTGTTGTATTGATCCTGCTGTTGAGCAATTTTATTGGCGGTGGGGGACTGGTCTATTTCATTCCTCGAAAAGAACTTGGGAAGCTCTATCTCCCTTCTCTTTTCTGGGCTATATTCAGTTCGGTGGCCGGTGGACTGATCCTTTGGGCGCTTGGCTTGATCCCGGCAGGATACGAGTTGCATGTCATCATCATCTCTTTCCTGGCCTGTCTTTTCACGGTTCATTCATTGGTATTGCTCGGGAAGGAACGCATTACTCAATACAACATCGTGTTTATCCTTCAGGTCGTCCTTGTCGCTGTGGTATTGATCCTGTCTTTCTTTGTCTTCAGGTATTATGAAGTGATGGCTTATGTGCTGGCGCTGTATGTGTCGTATGGGGTATCGTTTCTTCTCTGTTTTATTTTTCTGATCAAGGATATCAGGATGATAAGGTTTAATGGCTTTTTCTCTGAGATCCGTGAGGTCATCGGCTATGGTACGTGGATCCAGGTTGCCAATATTTTCCAAATGATGAACTACCGGGCGGCTTTTTACCTCATCGAAACCTTGCTGGGTAGCAGGGCGTTATTGGGGATTTATGCCGTTGGAGTACAACTGTCGGAAGGGTTATGGATGTTTGGCAAGAGCATGGCGATGGTGGAATATGCCCGCATAGCAAATGCAACCGATCAGGAATCGACGGTGAAGGTGACCATCAGCTTTCTGAAACTTGGGGTTGTTATTACAACGATCATGATTACAGGTATCCTGCTGTTGCCAACCGATTTCTTCCGCCTGGTTTTCGGCTCGGAGTTTGGGGATGTCCGGTATGTCATGCTGGTCATGGCTCCCGGTATTGTCGGGTTTGTGTTTTCCATTGTGTTAAGCAGTTACTTCAGTGGGATAGGTTGTCCCAGGCACAACACGATCAGCTCAGCGCTGGGTTTGGTTCTTACTTTTGGGGTCGGCTTGCTGCTCATCCCTCCATATGGCATCTTCGGCGCCGGCCTGGCGGCCAGTTTATCCTACATCTCAACCAGCATATACCAGGTTATTGTTTTTATCAGAATGAACCATCTCACGGTGAAAGATTTCTTGCTCCACCGGGGAGATATCGCTTACATACGGCAGTCGGTCCGCGATGTTTTTAAATCCAATTCGGGTAATATACTTCCATGAAGCCACTGCACAAAGGGTATCTGTTGGCTGCGATCAGCGTACTGGCCTTTTCTTCCATTTTTATCATCTCAAAGATCCTGTTATCCAAGATCCACATCATTCAGTTCGGATTTTACTGGTATGGTTTTGCCTTGCTTTGGTTGATGTTATTTATGTTGAAGGTCTTTCGGTGGTCCTGGCTGAAGGATCTGGGAAAAACAGGATGGATCGCATTGGTTGCCAGTGGCTTTCTTGAAGTGCTGACAGCCGGCTTCTTTTTCTTGTCGATCCGGGAGTTTGAAAATCCTGCCCTGGTGGCTTTTCTGGGGAATATGGGGCCTGCGCTGATCACCCTGCTGAGCGTGCTGCTCTTGCATGACCGGCTCAATAAGATCGAGGTTGCCGGTGTGGCCCTGGCCCTGACCGGCGCGCTGATCATCAGCTACAACGGGTCGATCGAATGGTCTTCCCTGTTTATCCCAGGTTCGTTGTACGTTGTCCTGGCCTATGTATTTGATGCCCTTTCGACCATCGTTGCCAAAAAATATATCGGCCGGGTTCATCCCTATTTATTTTCACTGAACAGATCCATCTACCTTTTTATCATCTCCTTTGTCTTATTGGCGGCCTCGGGAATATCCTTTTCCATCCCTGCTGAAGCCTGGAAATATGCCATTATCGGTTCCCTACTTGGCCCATTTGTCACTTCCGTGGTGTTCTTCTACGCGCTTAGATATATGGAAGCCTGGAGATATGCCATGTTGATGACCACCCGGAGCATCCTTGTTTTATTCATTTCGTGGTTGGTGCTCTCGGTGTTTCCGCTTGTCTATCAGCTTATTGGGGGGCTGGTAACGATCACCGGGGTTATTTTGATCACTACCGGGCAACGGCAACTGAAAAGGCTCAGCGCCATCATCCCCAAAAAGAACCTGTGGAAAAATAAATGATAAGAATCGTTCTCTTTCCCTCATTTTTATTTGTGTTTGATATACCTTTGCCCGTTCTTTTTTTAGGCCATGGTTGAAAATTATACTGAAGAGAGCATTATTTCCCTTGAATGGCGGGAACACATCCGGTTGCGGCCGGGGATGTACATTGGCAAACTGGGTGACGGCTCCTCCCCGGATGACGGAATCTATGTGATGATCAAGGAGATCGTCGACAATTCCATCGACGAATTTGCCATGGGGCATGGACGGGTAATAGAGGTGACCGTTTCGGATCATCTGGTCACCATCAGGGATTTCGGTCGCGGTATTCCACTGGGGGCCATTGATGATTGTGTCGCACAGATGAATACGGGAGCCAAGTATGACTCGAAGGTCTTCAAGAAAGCAGTTGGCCTCAATGGCGTTGGCGCCAAGGTTGTGAATGCCCTCTCTTCCTGTTTCCAGGTGCAAGCGGTGCGTGAAGGAAGAATCAAAGGCTTTGAATATAAGGCTGCCTGCCAGACCCGTGAAGATAAAGAAACTGATACCGATCAGCGAAACGGAACGATCATCTCCTTCGCTCCTGATGAATCGATCTTTGGAAAGTATCATTTCATTACGGAGTATGTGGAGAAGATGCTCTGGAACTACGCATTTCTGAACAACGGCCTTGCGATCGTCTTCAATGGCAAACGACTACAGGCTAAAAACGGCCTTCTCGACCTGCTCCAAAACAATGTTGACGGGCAACTGCTTTATCCTATCGTGCATATTCAGGAAGGAGATTTCGAGTGCGCCTTCACCCATGGGGATATCTATGGAGAGGAGTATTCCTCCTTTGTGAACGGCCAGTTTACTTCCCAGGGAGGTACACACCTGACGGCATTCAAGGAGGCGCTGGTAAAAACCATCCGGGAGTTTTACAAGAAAGATTTTGACTATAACGACATCCGCGCTTCCCTCATCGCAGCCCTGAGCATCAAGGTGCAGGATCCGATCTTTGAGTCGCAGACAAAGACCAAATTGGGCAGCTCCCTCATCGAACCCAATGGTCAGACGATCCGGAATTACATCCACGACATTGTTAAGCGAAACCTCGACAATTTCCTCCATATCAACCCCGACACCGCTGAGATGCTCTACCGGAAAATCCTCCAGTCGGAAAAAGAACGGAAAGAGATCGCCTCGATCAAGAAAGTGTCACGGGAAGCGATCCGGAAAGTGAGCCTCCACAATAAGAAATTACGCGACTGTAAAGTACATTATAACTCCAATGATGAGCGGAAATTCGACAGCACCCTTTTCATCACCGAGGGTGATTCCGCCAGCGGATCGATCACCAAATCGAGGGAGGTAAGTACCCAGGCGGTTTTTAGCCTGAAAGGAAAGCCGCTCAACAGCTTCGGGATGAGCAAAAAGGTGGTTTATGAGAATGAAGAGTTCAACCTCCTTCAGTCGGCGCTGAACCTCGAAGATGGCCTTGACAACCTCCGTTACAACAATGTGGTGATCGCTACCGACGCCGATGTGGATGGGATGCATATCCGGTTACTGTTGTTGACATTCTTCCTGCAGTATTATCCGGATCTGGTGCGGGCAGGCCATCTGTATATACTCCAGACACCCCTTTTCCGGGTGAGGAACAAACAGAAGACGATTTACTGCTACAGCGAAGAAGAGAAGCACGCTGCCATCACCAGGCTGGGGACAAACCCGGAGATCACCCGTTTCAAAGGGCTGGGCGAGATCTCTCCGGAGGAATTCAAGCATTTCATTGGTCCCACCATGCGTCTCGACCCGGTGATCCTTACCAAGGATGCCAGTATCAATGAAGTGCTGGCTTTTTACATGGGAAAGAACACCCCCGACCGCCAGGGATTCATCATCGAGAATCTCCGGGTGGAGGAAGATCTGGTGGAGACGTTGGTCTGAGAACTTTCCTCAGAAATTGATTTCAATCAGTTCTTCCTTGAGCACGTCAGTAGGAGTGCTTGGGTACTGTTGCTGGTATTTGATGAGCCCGTATTCGTTGTTTATCCAGAAATCCCCTTTCATGCTTTTCTGGGGATCGGAGTGAGCACGAACTTCCTTGTGGATCTTGTTGCACCGGAAACTTCCGGCAGGGACTTCCAGGAATTGCCCGGTTGCCACTACTGTCAACAAGATGGTATCGGTTCCATCGGTAGAAAGATAATCGGTTCCGGCAGGTACATTATAGGGGATCACAAACCCCATTTTGGCCAACGCGGTGTCGGGAACATCGAAATTCAATTCAAAGGGAGCGATATACCACAAGCCATTCATAGCAGTTGTCCACCCGCATGTATTGGTCCCTTGCACGCCAAAGAGACCGTTTGCGTAATTGTTGGTGATCTCCATGGTCAGCTGGCATTGGGTAGCGTTAAACCTGGTAACCTCGTATTTCCAACGGTTGCCAACTTTTCCAAAGGCGTAGAGGTCAAGAACAGCAGCGGATCCGGTGTATTCCAGAATGCTGGATACCGACCCTGTATCGCCGTTGCAGAAAGTTCCGCTAAATGTAAAATGCATGGAAGATTTTGATTTCAGGTGGGCCTTGCCATGTGCCGTCCAGGTTTGACACATTGGGTCCAGGGGCGCATCATTGGCCAGTGAGAAACTGAATTCCCCCTGGCTGACCGATTGGCCGATGATCTGGTGTTTCCCAGATTCGGGTGATTCAATAAATCCCATGATGGTTGTTCCATCATGGAAAGGGATCAGGGTCAGGGTGAGATGCTCCGTACCTTTCCATCCGATTGTGGATTGACCTGTTCCAGACCAGGCTCCAACAAAGTCAGCCACTGTGGCATTGCGGGGATCAAACTCAGGCGTCTCGGCCTCATCCGAACAGGCCGCAAAAAGGATGATTGCAGCGATAAACAACCAGGAAAATAATGTCTTCATAACGAACTCCTTTCTTGATTAGAATAAGTTTGTAAATTTACAAAAAATTAAACGTATGGAAGCTTCAGAAGTTGTTCTCAAAACGCTGAAAAATGCAAATAAACCGATGAAAGCCGGTGAAATTGCCCAGGTTACCGGCATCGAAAAAGCCGAGGTTGATAAAGCCCTCAAGAAACTGAAAAAGGACGAGAAGATCACCTCTCCGAAAATGTGTTTCTATCAGGCTAAGTAATTGCCCTGTTAAAGTCCTGTTCTTCTTGTTTCTCATGAATTTCACCTGTTTTGTCGAAAAACTGAAGGGTGTAAGTGGAGATTTATCTAATTTCCCCAAAAAATTAACTATATGAATAAGATGAGATTTGTTTTTTCTTTTGTGATGCTCTTCCCGCTCCTGTTAACCTGGGGGCAGGAAGAGGCACGTTTGATGCGGTTTCCGACATTTTTCGGCGACCAGGTTGTTTTTACCTATGCCGGTGACCTTTACACTGTTCCCCGCTCCGGCGGAGTAGCCAGGAAGATCACTTCGGATGAGGGATATGAGATGTTTGCCCGCTTTTCGCCGGATGGGTCACAGATCGCTTTCACCGGGCAATACGACGGGAACACGGAAGTCTATCTGATCCCCGCCACCGGAGGCATTCCCAAACGACTGACCTACACCGCTACCCTGGGCCGGGATGATATTTCCGACAGGATGGGCCCCAACAACATCGTGATGACCTGGAAGGATAATGAGAATATCGCCTTCCGGTCGAGGAAGAAATCCTTCAATGACTTCAAAGGACAGTTGTTCCTTGCCAACGTCAAGGGAGGAATTCCACAGGAACTGCCATTGCCTGCCGGAGGTTTCTGCAGCTATTCGCCGGATGGAGCAAAGCTGGCCTACAACCAGGTATTCAGGGAGTTCCGTACCTGGAAGTATTACAAGGGAGGCATGGCCGATGATATCCGGATTTATGATTTTACATCTAAAACAACCGAGAATATCACCAATCATGACGCCCAGGATATTTTTCCCATGTGGCATGGCGATAACATCTATTTCTGCTCCGACCGTGACCGGACCATGAACCTGTTTGTGTACAACCTGGCCAGCAAACAAACCCGAAAACTAACACAGTTCGCTGAGTTTGACATCAAATTCCCTTCCCTTGGCAACAGCGGGATCATTTTTGAAAATGGCGGTTTCCTTTACATCTTTGATTTCCGCACAGAGCAGATCACCAAACTTGATATTCGCATTGCAGATGACCTGATCACCGGCCGGAGCGAGATGAAGGATGCATCAAAGTCGATCAATTCATTTACGGTATCTCCGGATGGGAAACGGGTGAGTTTTGGCGCCCGTGGGGATGTTTGGAGTGTCCCGGTGAAAAGCGGCATCACCCAGAACCTCACCGCTTCACCCGGGGTGCACAACCGGAATGTGGCCTGGTCTCCCGACGGGAAACATATCGCCTATATCTCTGACCAAACCGGTGAAGATGAGCTTTTCATGATCCAGCAGGATGGCCTGACCGAACCGGTACAGATCACCTCCGGCGGAGACACCTATAAATATGATATCATCTGGTCGCCCGACAGCAAAAAGATCCTCTGGAGCGATAAAAAACTCAGGCTTCTATTTGTGGATATTCAATCGAAGGAGGTAACACAAGTGGAACAGGCTGCTGACTGGGAGATTCGTGATTATTCCTGGTCACCCGATAGCAAATGGATCGCCTACGCCAAACCTGATCGCAGTGCCATGACCCGGTTGTTTTTGTACAGTTTGGCGACCAAATCATCGACCCCGGTAACAGATGGATGGTACGACTGTGGCAATCCCTCCTTCACCGATGATGGGAAATATCTTTTCTTTGCCTCCATCCGTGATTTCAATCCTACCTATAGCTGGACAGAATGGAATCACGCATACCAGGATATGGTGAAAGTCTATTTCCTGACCCTTGCGAAAAGTACACGTAATCCCCTGGAGCCAAAGAACGACGAAGTGGCTGTTGAACAGGAATCAACCGAAAAAGAGACGGGTAAGAAAGAAGAAAAGGATAAAAAGGAAGAACCTTCAAAAGCTTCGAAAGACCTGGTTGTGGACATGGACGGGATCATCGGCCGGATTGTCAGCCTTCCCTTTGATCCCGGGGCCTATTGGGGAATCAATGCGATTGGTGAGCAAGTGTATTATCTCCGCAATGCTTCCAAAGACGAAAAGACCCTGCTCTTGCTCTATGATCTGAAAGAGAAGAAAGAAACCGAATTGGGTAGTGTGGATAATTATGAAATCTCTGCTGATAAGAAGAAAATGCTCGTTGCATCCTCCAGAAAATATGCAGTCATTGATCTGCCGAAAGGGAAGGTGGACATCAAGGATTTCATTGACCTCGACAACATGAAGATGATGGTTGACGTAAAGGCTGAATGGAATCAGATATACAACGAAGCCTGGCGTCAGATGAAATATTTCTTCTATGATGCGAACATGCATGGCGTGAATTGGGACAACATCCGTGAAAAATACAAGCCATTGTTAGGCTACGTAAGCAATCGCAACGATTTGAATTATATTCTTGGGGAGATGGTGGGCGAGCTGAATGTTGGCCATGCCTACGTTGGAGGCGGCGACAAGGTGGAACCAAGGAAGATCAAGATGGGATTGCTCGGTGCCGAGATCACCCGGGATGTTTCGGGATTTTTCCGGATTGATCGAATACTGCCGGGAGAGAACTGGACTTCCGTTGCCCGTTCTCCGTTGACTGAAGTTGGCGTGGATGTCAAAGAAGGTGATTATATCATTGCCATCAACCGGAAACCGGTGAAAGGGGTT
>VGGL01000025.1 GCA_016868575.1 Bacteroidota bacterium | reverse complement strand
ATACTGGTTTGAAGGTGAAATGATTGGAGCAAAGGGCATTTCGGAGAATCACCAGCGATTGAAATTCTTCGTTGACGGTGCTATTACAGCTTCTGATCAAACCATTAAGGTTTCCGAAATGGAAGATTTCCCTGGAATGTCGTGGGCATATGATCTGGCCAACTCAAGAATGACGGGAACAGCAAACCTGGATAAAAACCTTGGCGGAATTGGCGTCAAAGGCAGCATTACCTGCCTGGTGGATGGCAACGGATGGTATTTCCAGGCCGGAGGATTATTAAATATTCCCGGACTGGGCGGTGGCAACCTGTTTGGGCTTTTCGGGGATTATGACAATGTCCCTCCAACGATATCCAGTGGGTTCGGAGCGTTTAAATGTATTCCATCTGCATTTAAAACCCATATCAGCGGTTTTCTGCTGACTGCAGGTGTGACGAAACCCATTATTGACCCGATTCATATTCCACTCGTACTATTATCGATTGATGCAGGATTGGACATCAGCCTCAACGCAAGAACATATATGTCGTTTGATGAGGGTGGTGATACGTATGGTATCGGAGTACTGGCTGTTGGGAACGCCTATTTTAAAGGATCCAGCGATCTGACCTGCACGTCTGTAGGAGTTGCTGCAACTGCTCAGTTTGGGATCGGAGGGAAATATAATACAAACGGGAGTTACAGCGTGGATGGATGTGCCAGTCTGAGCCTTGGACTTTATGGGGAACAGTGTTTGGGACTTATGGGGTTGTGTTGCGGGGAATGTTGTCTCGGTGTTGATGTCGGGGAAGTTACCCTGGGAGCTAAGGTACATTATGATAACAGCAGCGGGATCGATTTCAGTCTGACAACTACGAGCTGTGATGAACAGTGCCCATGATAAACCACTCAGTGATTAACCGAAAATTGTAAAGAAATGAAAAACAGGAACTATATAAAGAAAATGATACTCTTCACGGGATTTTCACTTGGGATCCTGCAAATGGCGTTATGTCAGCCTGTAACAGATATGGTCAGACCCGGTCAGAAAGGAATGTTTGTGTTTCTCGGAAAAAACATACCCACCGGAACTCCTACCTCGGGGTATAAGATAGAACGGTCAGAAAAAGCAGGGAACTGGAAAGAACTTTCAATAGTTCAAACTCCGGCAACCGTCGAGGCGTTTTTATCGAATGCAGAAACCTTTAAGACTTTGTTTCCCAATCAGCCTGTTCCCTCACAACAGGACCTCAGGAATATCTGGCAAAAAGCCAAAGCAACAGGCCAGATTGATTCGGTTGGGGGATGGAATATTCCCTATACGGTTCGTCTTTCCCTGGGTATCATGTATTTTGACGAGGAAGTAAAGGAAGGAATCAAATATCAGTATAAGATTACTGAGCTCAATGCCGGTGGATTTCAGAAAAACGTCATGGTTTCAACTATTGTCTCAATCCCGTATAATCCGGTTTTTGATAAAGCCACCTTTGTTGAAAGTTCAAGAACATACAAATCGATCTTTCTCAAATGGATGTCCATAGGAAAGAATCCGGCAGGCATGATCAGAATCTATGAACTATTGCCGCAATCGACGTTATTGCTGAAAGGAACCTCAGCGATTTATCACAAGAAAGATACTACCTGGTATATTTTTCAAGATAACATCACATTCGGCCGCGATCGTGAAACCTTGCAGTATTTTTTTCAACCTTATGATCCATTTGGAAACCCTGGAACAGTTTCTGAGGTTGCCATTGTCCCACCTGATGAATTCAGGGAAGCCTATTTCCATCACATGCAAGCTGAAAAAACGCCTGACAGGCTTGGGATTTCCATTTCTTGGCAGATCGAAAAACCGGAATTGCTGAAAAGTGTGGATGTTTTCCGGAGTGAAAAGTTTGACGGAGCATTCAAACTGATCACTACCCTTTCACCTGTCATGTCGAAATATTCAGATGAAAGTATCCTCGCAGACAAGGTTTACTATTATCTCCTCCGCGGCTATAGCGCTATCGGAAATAACTATTTTGAAAGTGGCAAATTCTTCTGCTTCGGAATGAATCCGGTGAAACCGATTCCACCATATATTAAAACAGCAGCAGGTACTTCCAATGGTGTGGAACTGAAAATCATCTCATCGGACCCGGAAGCCTATGGCGTAAGGATATTCCGAAACAACGGTGTGGATCCTGCGCTCTTTGAGGTTGGCTTTACTTTGAAAAAAGACAGTTCAATGATACTGGTTCAGGATACAGGAAAAGAATTATCAGGCAGACGTTTTTACACCTATGCCGCTCGGACGGAAAGTACCAGCAACATCCTGAGTGATTTTTCCGATAGTGTTCATGTGAGGCCTCTTCTGCCCACTTTTCCGGAAGTTCCATCAACCGTTAATGCGTATACAGAGGATGGTGTTATTAAAATTTTCTGGGAAAATGTTCAGTTGAGAGATAACTTTATTGAAGGCTATTTGATTTTAAGAAAAGAGGATACGGGTGATGGGAGACAATCGGGTAAATTTGAGCCGGTGTTCGAAGATGGAACAGTTTATCGCTCCAATTTCTATTATGATTCAACAGCAACCGAAGGAAAGATTTATTCGTATTCGGTGCAAAGTGTGGACATCTTCTCAGGGATAAGTGAGCAAGCCATTGTTACTTCCGTTCATATTCCTGAAAACCTTCCTGTCCCTCCTGCCGGACTGAAGGCGGTTTCTTCATCGGAGGGCATCATCCTGGAATGGGGATCAGCAGTGATGAATGATTTTGATCATTACCGCATTTACCGATACCAAAGAGGCCTTGCTCCAGTAATATTGAAAAATGTTTCAGGTGAAACGCTAACCTATACAGACAAGTCTGCCACAACCGGTCAGTTGTTCTTTTATTATCTTACATCTTTTGATAAGAAAAACCGCGAAAGTATTCCTTCGCAGGAAGTCGGGATCAGGAAATGATACCTCGGGCAATTTATTGTATTTTTGAAGCGAAAATTATCTAAAATGCAGGAAACTACGGCATACAAGCCAAAGAACCACATCAGGGTTGTGACAGCTACTTCGCTTTTCGACGGACATGATGCCTCCATCAATATCATGCGAAGGATTTTGCAAGCCTCCGGTGCAGAGATCATCCATCTGGGACATAACATCTCAGTGAAAGAGATTGTCGATTGTGCCATCCAGGAGAATGTTCAGTCCATTGCGGTGACTTCCTATCAGGGAGGGCACATCGAGTTTTTCAAATACATGTATGACCTCTTGAAGGAAAGAGGATGCTGTCACATCAGGATTTTTGGCGGCGGCGGCGGGGTGATCCTGCCACATGAAATAGATGACTTGCATGCATATGGGATCACCCGGATTTATTCCCCTGATGATGGGCGCGCCATGGGCTTGCAGGGTATGATCAATGATCTGTTGGAAAAATCAGATTTTGCGGTTGAAAAGGAAATGTCGTTCACGGTGGATGAAATCCGGAAAGGAGACCATCATGCAATTGCCTGGATGACAACCATGGCAGAGAACAGTCCGGGATCCGTTAAAAGCCTTCTCACAGAAATTGAACAGTTGGCCGGTCAGCGGCAAACGCCTGTCCTGGGCATTACCGGTACCGGCGGGTCAGGAAAATCAAGCCTTGCCGATGAAATCGTCCGGAGGTTTCTATCAGATTTCCCTGATAAAAAACTGGGAATCATTTGTGTTGACCCATCCAAACGGAAAACGGGCGGTGCGCTGCTGGGAGACAGGATCAGGATGAATGCAATCCATACACACCAGGTTTATCTTCGTTCGATGGCAACCCGTCAGTCGAACCTGGCCCTGTCGAAACATGTGAAAGATGCCATCAACATCCAAAAAGCCGCCGGATTTGACCTGATCATGCTGGAGTCCTCCGGGATTGGCCAATCTGACACTGAGATCATCGATCACAGCTCCCTGTCATTGTATGTCATGACCCCTGAGTATGGCGCTGCTTCACAGCTTGAGAAGATTGATATGCTTGACTTTGCCGATATTGTTGCGCTGAACAAGTTCGACAAGCGAGGGGGAATGGATGCCCTCCGGGACGTTAAGAAACAGTTTCAGCGCAACCGGGGCTTGTTCCATGAAGACCCTGAAACGATGCCGGTATTTCCCACCATCGCCTCGCAATTCAATGATCCAGGCATAACCCAGCTCTACAAAGCCATCATCGATAAAATCAACACCATCTTCCCGGAAACATTCATCTCTTCTTTGAAGTCATCGGAAGAGATACCAGAGAAGATCTTTATCATCCCTCCACAGCGAAACAGGTACCTGTCAGAGATTTCCGACACCGTCAGGACATACAACCAATGGGTTGCCGATCAATCCAATCTGGCGCTGAAACTCCAGGGAGTTCATCTGACCATCGAGGAAATGAAGCATTGCGGCGTGGAATCTGGTGACACGGCTTTGAAAAACATCGAGAATCTCGAGAAAAACCTCCGCAAACAAATCGACCAGGAAAACCTCAAGATTCTTGAATCCTGGAAGAAAAAAGTCCATGCCTATCAGCAGGAATACTTCTCCTATGTCGTTAGGGAACAAACCATTAAGGTTAAAACATTCTCGGAAACACTTTCCCACCTGAAAGTCCCGAAGATTGCCATGCCGACATATTCCGGCTGGGGAGATATTTTAAAATGGAGTCTGAAAGAGAATGTTCCAGGTGAGTTTCCGTTTACCTCCGGCGTTTTCCCGTTCAAGCGGGAAGTAGAAGACCCAACCCGGATGTTTGCCGGTGAAGGCGGCCCGGAGCGCACCAACAAGCGTTTCCATTATCTTTCCCATAACATGCGTGCCAAACGGCTATCCACTGCCTTTGATTCGGTCACACTCTATGGCAATGACCCGGATATCCGGCCGGACATCTACGGAAAAGTGGGCAATTCAGGGGTATCAATCTGTTGTCTGGATGACGCCAAGAAACTTTATTCCGGCTTCCGGCTTACCGATCCGATGACCTCTGTCTCGATGACTATCAACGGACCCGCTCCGGTCCTGGTTGGCTTCTTCATGAATGCCGCGATCGATCAGAACTGTGAATTATACATCAGGGAACACGGACTGACCGAAGAGGTGAATCAAAAGATCGACCAAATCTACAAGGGAAAAGGGACGATCAGACCTACCTACCAGGGTGAACTGCCGGAAAGCAACGACGGACTTGGGCTGATGCTGCTCGGTGTGACCGGCGACCAGGTACTTCCCAGAGAGGTTTATGAGAAGATCAAGGCAGAAACCATCTCGGTAGTTCGGGGAACGGTGCAGGCCGACATACTGAAAGAAGATCAGGGGCAAAACACCTGCATCTTTTCAACCGATTTCTCTCTGAAACTCATGGGAGATGTGCAGGAGTATTTTATCAACAACAATATCCGAAACTTCTACTCAGTCTCCATCTCAGGTTACCATATTGCTGAAGCAGGAGCCAACCCCGTCACACAACTGGCCTTAACCCTGGCCAACGGGTTTACCTATGTTGAATACTACCTCTCCCGCGGGATGGATATCAACAAGTTCGCCCCGAATCTCTCCTTTTTCTTTTCCAACGGCACCTGCGCTGAGTTTTCTGTGATCGGGAGGGTAGCCAGAAGCATCTGGGCGAAGGCGATCAGAAACAAGTACCATGGCAATACAAGGTCGCAGCAGTTGAAATACCACATTCAGACCTCCGGAAGGTCGCTTCATGCACAAGAGATCGATTTCAATGATATCCGTACCACCCTGCAGGCGCTCTACGCCTTTTATGACAACTGCAACTCCTTACATACCAATGCCTATGATGAAGCTATCACCACACCAACAGAAGAATCAGTAAGGAGAGCCATGGCCATCCAACTGATCATCAGCAAAGAGTTGGGATTGGCAAAGAACCAGAATCCAAACCAGGGATCCTTCATCATTGAAGAACTTACCGACCTGGTGGAAGAGGCGGTTCTGAAAGAGTTTGACCGGATCTCCGAACGGGGCGGAGTTCTGGGTGCCATGGAGACAGCCTATCAGCGAAGCAAGATACAGGAAGAATCGCTCTATTATGAATCCCTGAAACATACGGGAGGACTCCCGATTATCGGTGTAAACACTTTCCTCTCATCCAGGGGTTCTCCAACAATCATCCCCGGTGAAGTGATTAGGGCGACAGAGACGGAGAAAAAGTATCAGATTGACATGCTTGATGAGCTAAAGAAAACACACACAGACCGGAAAGATCCCTTGCTTGAAGCCATGAGACTCGCTGCCATCAGGAACCAAAACATCTTTGAAAAGATCATGGAAGCCAGCAAGTACTGCTCTTTGGGTCAGATCACACAAGCATTGTTTGATGTGGGGGGACAGTATAGGAGGAATATGTAGAAGATGGTGAGCATTGTCATTGCGAGCCGCGAAGCGGCGTGGCAATGGTGAAATGGTGAAATAGTGAAATGGTGAAAAGGGGCAATGGGAGTCAGTGAATGGAGAATTGCCAGGAGCAGTAGGAGTCATCGGGGTGAGGGTCGGGAGGACAGCAGATGCATGTTGTGGTGATGCGGGGATCGATGGTGTGGGCAAATTCGGTATATTCCACCAGGCCTGCAGATTTACAGGGATAATCATCAAGCCCTTTCCGTTTCCTGGCAAACTGAACCCGGCAATCGTTCATTCGGAAAACAAAAGAGGTTGGCGTTTCCTCAGCAAAAGATTGCACATTGATGAAGGCATAGAGGCGATATTGCAAGGCGCGTTTCAATCCATCCAGACCGGGTGTTTCATCAAGTCCTAAAATCCTTTTTATGGACATGGCTTCAAAAGGTGAGAACTGTCCCCAGCAGGCATCATTACATGCTTTGGCCGTCGTCATCCCTTCACTGAATTCCAAAGCCTGAAACCAGATCCCATCATTGGCAAGCCAGTTGATGGCCAGGGACTCCATGAGTTTTTTTTGCTCCTCTTTTGAAAGCTTTGAAAAATATGCCGGAGAGGCTCCGTCCAGCTCAAAACCCAGCGTTTTCGAGAGCCTTTTCAACTGGATTTCCGTAGTTTGTCTTAGCGCCTGATCCAGGATCACCATGGCTTTCTCCCGACCCAGCCGGCTATATACTTCAGCATACCACATCGCATGATGGGTCACCGTTCGGTGAATCAGATCCATTAATAACCTCGTTTCAATCCCAATCATCCCCTCTATTAATTATTAGTACTTACACGTATTCTTTGACCTCTATCTCGTTTTTAAGTACCATTTCGCCGTACATGGCCATGGCTTCCATCTCACCTTCACCCGGGTAAACTTTAACCGGCGCAATAAACTCAACCCGGGAGATAATATCTGAGATGATCTGTTTACTGTAAGCCAGGCCTCCGGTAAGGATGATAACATCTACCTTTCCGCACACGATGGTGCTTAATCCGCCAATTTCCTTGGCTACCTGGTAGGTCATCGCACGATGAACAAGTTTCGCTTGATTGTCACCTTCTTCGATCCGGTTCTCGATCTCGATGTTATCATTGGTACCCAGGTAAGCGATCAAACCGCCCTGACCTTTGATCTTCTTCAGGATTTCAGGTTTGGTATACTTCCCGGAAAAGCACAATTCAACCAACTGCCCGACGGGCAAGCCTCCGCTTCGTTCAGGGGACATCGGCCCATCACCATTGAGGCCGTTGTTCACATCAACAATCCTCCCCTGTTTGTGCATGCCAATCGAAATACCCCCACCCATGTGGGCAACGATGATGTTCATCTCCTCATACTTTTTACCGATCTCGAGGGCATATTTCCTTGCAACTGCACGTTGATTCAGGGTATGCAGAAAACTCCTCCGGGGAAGCTCCGGCATTCCGGAAATCCTTGCAATCTCTTCCATCTCATCCACACAGGTCGGATCGGCAATGATCGCCTGGCAGGAATTGCCTATTTCTTTTGCCAGGGCGTGTGCGATCAAGCCACCCAGGTTCGATTCATGCTCTCCCATCGGATTTCGGATATCCCGGAGCATCGCTTCATTAACGCAATACACACCTCCTTCAATGGGTTTAAGCAGGCCGCCTCTGCCAACGATGATCCGGATGCTCTTTAGCTCAATGGATGCCTCGCCCAACGCTTTTTCAATCGTTTCCTTCCGGAACACGAACTGATCGGCTATCCGTGCAAACTTATTCAGCGATTCCAAGGAATGCTTGATGTTGATGAGGAATACCTGCTTCCGGCCTTCAAAGACCGCTATTTTGGTGGAGGTAGATCCGGGATTTATAACCAGTATCAATGATTTCATGCTCAGTTTCTCTCTAATTTTCCGGGCAAAAGTATGGAAATCTTGTTAATAATTCTGAACACCTGGAGCCATAAATTGGAATCTTTTCATACCTTTGCACGTTTTTATTTTTATTAACCAATAATAACATATCAAGTCATGAAAAAGTCAATTGTTTTGATTCTCTTCGTTGTGATTTCTGCTGTGATCCTTTTCAGTTGTAAAGAACAACAAACGACCGCCCCCGTAAGCCAGGATACAATAAAAGAACTGGTGATGAATTATCTGAAAGCATCCCAAGCCAAAGATACCGCAGCCCTTCTGGCCATGATGCCCGACAGTGGAAAAATTCTCGTCTTCGGAACATGTGCAGAGGATTGCTTCATGGAAAAATGTTGCCTTGCCGGAAAAATGAAACAAGATACCACCAAAGCTGACAGCATTGCCATCCACGACTTTAAGCACCTGGATATCCGTACCGATGCTACCCTTGCCACGGCAGTGTATGAAGTCCCGATGTTCATCAAATGCCACTGCATGGCCGACACTATTAATCTACGTATCGCCCAGGTTTTCCAGCTCAACAATGGAAAATGGCAACTCGTAAACATGATGAAAACCATCCCGATGAAACACAATTGCTGTTCATCGTTAAAAGACTGTAAAACAGATCAAGCTGGATGTAAAGGTGATAAAAAGCCCTGCACCGCCATGAAAGAGTGCAAGGAAACCAAGAAAAGCTGCATGGGGAAAAAGAAATGATATCCTCAACCAACTTCCATTCAGTAAGTATAATTTTGTAATTCATTTCACCATAGAAAGAAAAGAAAAAGAGATGGGACAGATCACCGAAAATACAAGACAGGAAGTGAAGGATACGGTATTTCAATTCTTTTCGGAAGAATGCGAAGTTGACATCCAATCGCTGCACGAAGGCACTGATATTATCAATGATATCAACGGGGACTCACTGATGTTTCTGGAGTTGATCGAGATATTCAAGAAAAAATACAACCTCAATATTGAACTCAAGATCATCGGGAAATATGCTGTTAAGCATCCGGTGAGGACGCTGGGAGAGTTGATCAATACCCAAATGCTCATCATCGAGCATGAAAACGACATCCTTGACCTTGAAAAATAGGCCGGATTCCATTCAGTATTACTTTTTACATAACGGATAACCTATGACATCCAACGCCATAGGTTATCTTTTTCCTGCGTTTGTCAGCGCATATCTGGGTGAAGAGAAATCACTGCTTCAGTCCTATGGACCATCCTATGATAACTTGATGGAAGAAGCTTCCTCCTTTCTCAGCCTCGATCTCCGCTGCTTTGATCCTGAAAACAATCCAATGCTGGATGATGAACTGAAAACCCAGTATATCACCTATGTCATCAGTTGCGTCATTTCTGAGATCCTTCACCGTGACCATTACCGCAAGGGATTCGTGGCCGGGTACAGCATGGGAATCTATGCAGCCCTGTATCATTGCCGCTCCATCTCTTTTGTTGATGGCCTTGCATTGATCCGTGGCGCCTTTCATTGTATTTCAGCCACAACGTGTGACAAGCAATTTGGCATGGGTACGATTATCGGGCTGAGCGAAGAAGAGACCCACGATCTGATCAATGACCATTTTCCAGGGACAGAGATCATTAATACCAACAGTAAGCATTCCCTTATTGTTTCCGGTTTGCATCATGAGATTGAAGGATTGGTTAAACTTGCCATGCATGAGGGGGCATTGAACGCCCGCATCCTGCCGGTTACGGTTCCATACCATTCTTCTTATATGGCACCTGCAGCCACCTGCTTCGAGGAGTTCATCCGGAAAATCTCCATCAAACAGCCACAACAGGAAATGATCTCAGTGATCGACCGGTCTCGGATATCCAGCGCAGGTCAGGTGAAAACTGAGTTGATCAGAAACATCTCCCATACACTCAACTGGAAAATGACCATGGACACCATGATTAACCTGGGAGTGAATGTTTTTCTGGAATGCGGTGCCGGAAATAACCTGTTCAGAACAGGAAAGTTCATAGATGGGGATTTTCGGATTTTCCCCATCAACAAACTCCCGGAATTCCTGAAATTGTAGTTTTACAACCTCCCTTGTTTCATCCACTCTTTTCTGATCCGGATCAGGGTCCGGAACATCGGTTCCTGAAGATCCTGGCGAGAGCGTATGGCGATAGCTTCACGGAGAAGTTCGGGTTGTGGTATTGACTCATCCCCCGGGACGCAGTGATGCCGCTGCAACGAGTGAAGCCTGAGTAATTCCCTTAACGGCTCCTTACCAATCTCTTTTGAAATATAGAAAACCGGTCCTTTGAGCAGGTCTGTTTCATCCGTAATGTATCCTTGCCGGATGGCCAGTTTATAAAGTGGAGTAAAAGGGTAAATCCGCAATCCATAGGAGATCCTGACCATATCGTTTGGATTAACATGGTTATCGATAAAACGAAAGGTCTCCTCCACCGTCTCTGAATTCTCCCCAGGTCCGCCGAATACAAAAAACCACATCGTAGGAAAATCTGTCTCCCGGATAATTTCAGCCGCCTGACGGATCTCCTTCAATCCAAAACCTTTTTTAAGATTCCGGAGCACCCTGGCAGACGCTGAATCAGGCGTAACATCAATTTGAACAAATCCCGCTTCCTTCATCAGGTCGATGAGCTCAAAGGTGACGTGACGGGGATTGATACCCATCGTTCTGAAGCGTGTTTTTACTTTTCTCCGAATGATCTCCCGGCAGATTGCCTCTGCATGGCCCGCCGGGTCATTGAAGGTCGAATCGACGAATTCGAATGTCACATGTCCCAGCCTTGACAAAGCTTCTTCGATCTCGGTCACAATATCCGACGGCTCGCGAAGCCGGTAACGGGAGCCCTCAATCCAGGGGTAAGTGCAGTAAATGCAACGATGCGAACATCCTCTTTTTGATTGAATACTATACACCCCGGCGGTTTGATAAGGGGTGAAATCGATGAAACGATCAAGATTCGAAAAAAGAAAATGGGAATTCCTGAAAGGCTTCGGTTGGAGAGATGACTTAGCGCTTGATTCGGGAGAATGACCAGACAAAAGATCTCTCCTCCGTATTACATTTTTTAAAACTGTCGTATCCTCCCCTTTTTCAAGCAATCCGAGAAGTATGGGAAGGGTCACCTCCGCTTCTCCCACAATGCCATAATCGACGCCTGTTAACCTCAGCAATTCCATAGGATAGATGGAATAGCCGCTACCGCCGATCATGGTCGGAACCCGTGTCACGCTCCTTACAGGAGCAATGAACTTATGGATGATCTCTCCGAGGTATTGTTTGGGTTGATCTACCGACAGATCGTCAATGTTACGGATAGAGAAACCGATGTAGTCAGGCTCAAAGGATGCTACATGCTGCAGCAGGTTTTTTCCCTCATCAAAAACGCCATCGTAGATGGAGACATGGTAGTTTTCTTGCAGGGCGGTCGCCAACAGGCAGATCCCGAGCGGGGGTACCGGGTAGGGCAACCGTTCCAAATTGGTGTTGATGAGCAGTACCCGTTTCATCAGATCACATCATCTCCTTTTTTGATCAACCAAAGTTTGCCAACACTCCGGTAAAACTCTTCGAGCGAAAGCCTGGTTTTCATCACACAATTGAAAAAATTGTACTTGTCATAGTCCAAGTCGATGATCTCCTCCTTCACTTCCTGGAAGAACTTCGTCCCTGGCATGGGTGTCAGGATGGTATACCCGGCATAAACCACCCGGTGTTTGCCTGCATATTCCGCCAGTGCCTCAAAATCATGATAACCATAATCAGCAGGGACTACATAGTTACCCCGGATCATGATGCCGTTCTCTTCAAATATCCGGATCGCTTCATGGATACGGGCTGCTTTCGATTGTTTCCGGTATTTTTTAAGCTCTTCATCCCGAAATGACTCAAAACCACAAATCACGACCTTGAGTCCGCCCCTGGCCAATTTTTCTATCAGCCACGGGTACTTGACGGCAGTATCTGCCCGGATATCCATCACAAAGGTCTTATGGATGCCCTCCTGCATGATCCGGTCGAAGAGTGTGGAGATAAATGGGATATCCACGATCGTATTGGCATCGGAAAATCGAACAACCGGATATTCATCAATCTGTTTGAGTTCTTCTATAAGGCTTTCCATCTCACGCTGATGAAACTTCCCTTTGAATTGCCCCCATATAGAGCAGAAGGTACACTTGTAAGGGCAGCCCAATGAGGTAAACACATAGGTCGAAGGAAACGGGCTTTTACCCACCTTGTAGGTTTCAATCCAGCGTTGGAGGTGCGATCTGTCGGGCATAAGGAAATCCTTCCCGGCTAAGTCCGGAACTTTTTCGGGCAATCCGGAATAGATCAATTCACCTTCTTTACGAAAGAAGATATTTTTTACACTATCAAGCGGTTTTTCCATTTCCAGCGCCTGGATAACCTCCCTGAATGTATATGCCGATTCACCGGGACAGACGATATCGGTATCAGTGTGTTTGAAATCCGCCGGGCAGAGTGTGGCATGAAGACCGCCTGCTACTGTAACAACCGAAGGGTCTATCCTTTTGACTTCCCGGAAGATATCCATCCCGGCATTCATCTCTGACGTGATGACGGTCGTACCTACAACCTGAGGCTGGAAAGAATGCATGAGGTTCGACAACATCGCTGCTAAAGGAGGAGTGTTCGGGTGGAGGTCATACTCACCTTTTGTATCCCACACCAGTACATCATGGTCTTTGACAGCCGCAGCCACGGTGAGTAAACCCAATGGCGGTCCGATCAGTTTCCGGTGAATGAATGGCAGCGCTTCTTCCGGGGCATGATCCAGGATGGCGTTATACGGGGAGCGGGGAGTGTTGATCAGCAGGATTTTCATAAGCTTCAGCCGAAGCAAAAGTAACATTTTCTTTTTTTTTACCTTTGTGCTTCATTCAAACCCAAATCCAATATCCATGAGCGTTACCGGCGCAGACTATCCCAAACGTTTCACCGAAAAGAGATGCTGCGTCCTGATCCCAACTTATAATAATCAGCAGCAGCTGGCCAAAGTCATCGACGGGGTGCTGAAATATACCCACCAGGTCATCGTGGTTAATGATGGCTCGACAGACCAGACTCAAGAGATACTGTCAAACTATCCTTCCCTTGTTACCATCCATCTCCCGGTAAACAAAGGAAAGGGATTTGCCATCAGAACCGGCTTTAAAGCCGCAATCGAGCATGGTTATGATTATGCCATCACGATGGACAGCGACGGGCAACATCAACCCGCTGATCTGCCGGCTTTCCTGGATAAACTTGAAGAAGAGCCCGAAGCAATCATTGTTGGCGCCCGTAACATGGAACAAGACTCCGTACCGGGAACAAGTAGTTTTGGGCACCGCTTCTCCAATTTCTGGTTCCGTGTTGACACCGGGATCAAACTTCCTGATACACAGAGCGGATTTAGGCTATATCCCCTTCACCTGCTGGAAAAAGTCCATTTCTTTACCTCCCGTTTCGAGTTTGAGGTGGAGGTTTTAGTCCGCTCGGCATGGAAAGAGATCAGGATCACATCCGTTCCCATTCATGTCTACTATCCTCCCAAAGAACTGAGGGTTACCCATTTCAGGAAGTTCACTGACTTTGCACGAATCAGCTTGCTCAATGCGGTGCTGTTCTTCAATGCGATCCTGTTCATCAAGCCGTTTCAGTTTATCCGGCTGTTCCGAAAGAAGAGCTTCAGGCAGTTTTTCAGGGAACAAATTTTATACAGCATGGATTCAAACCGGAAACTTGCATTCTCAGTTTCGGTAGGTGTTTTCTTGTCGTGTGCCCCCATCTGGGGATGGCAAATGGTAGCTGCATTGGCGCTATCCTACCCGCTGAAGCTGAATAAACTGGCAACCCTTGCGGCATCCAACCTCAGCATCCCCCCAAACATGCCGTGGATACTATACCTCAGCTATGTCAGCGGTGGTCTTGTATTGGGTAAGGAGTTCGACATTTCCTACAGTTCCGGCATCACCCTCGAATGGGTCGAGCGAAACCTCCTTCAATATCTTGTGGGCAGCATTGTCTTTGGGATCATCCTGGGGATTGTGGCCGGGATCACCTCATACATCATCCTGACGATCCTCAGAAAAAAGGGCCGGTCAAGAAACAGGGTAACCACTTCCTCTAATTCAGAAGAACCTGTTGTGAATTAATATGGGACAGTTCTTCGCCATCGTCTACACTTTTTTTTCAAGACAAAGAATAGTGCTTTTTAGTCTGCTGATCCTGATGATGGGATCGGTTATCTTCCTGGGAACAAGGATCCGTTTTGAAGAAGACATCTCAGACATGACGCCGGGCAAAGCGGACCAGAAACAACAGCTGATCGCTGCATACCGTTTTCCCGACAAGGTGATCCTGCTGATTGAAGCAAAGGATCCCGGCGTCGATCCAGAATTATTATCCGATTATGCTGATACCCTCATTTCATCCCTCCGGCATACCCTTCAGCCGAAGTTCATCCGTGATATCGGCAGCATGCCTCCGGATTCCATCACCCTGCAACTGTACGACCTGGTCTATGATCATCTTCCTGTCTTTCTCAAGGAAGAAGACTACGACAGAATAGATACACTGCTCAAGCCTGAGAATATTCAACGCACGTTACAGGCTCAGGCAAAGATGCTCCTTTCGCCGGCAGGTTTCATGGTTAAAAAAAATATCGTCAAAGACCCGCTGAATCTCACCCTCATGGGTTTGGAAAAGTTTCGGAATCTGCAGGCCGGTGATGGGTTTAAGGCATTCAATGGGTACATCTTTTCAGAAGATGATCAGAACCTGCTCGTATTCATCACCCCGGTACATGGGATCAATGAGACATCACAAAATACCGATATGCTGGAGGAGATCGGCCGGATATCGGAAAGCCTCAGCCAGGGACGTTTTTCCGGTATTCAGTGCAGTCCGTATGGCCCGGTTGTCATTGCTGTAAGCAACGCCACGCAACTGAAGAAAGACATCATGCTCACCGTTACGGTTGCAATCATCCTGATCATGGCCTTTGTCGGATGGTATTTCCGAAACCGGAGGATCAGACTGGTGGGATTTCTGCCGGCTATCTTCGGTGCATTTACAGCTTTATCAGTGATATATCTGGTCAGGGGTCACATCTCAGCCATTGCGCTTGGGATTGGCGCCGTGATACTCGGAATGATCATCGATTACACGGTGTATCTGCTCAACCAATACAGAACAAACCGGGATGTAGCGCTGACGCTGAGGGAAATGTCACAAACCGTCTTTCTTTGCGCCCTGACATCCATCGCCGCTTTCTCATGCCTGCTGTTCCTCACTTCCGCTGTCCTGCAAGACCTGGGCATCTTTGCCAGTATCACGATAGCCGGGTCAGCCTTTTTTGCCCTTGTTTTCATGCCTCATTTCCTTCCCTTCATCATCGGAAAACCAAAGATACAGGGCGAAACGAAGCCTCACCCGATTGACCGGCTCCTCTCCTACCGCCTGGATCAAAGCCTGGGTGCCGTATTGATCCTCCTCGGGATTGTGATCGCCTCTTTTTTTACCTTCCGGAATGTAACTTCCGAGAAGGACATGCACCAGTTGGGGTACATGGATGAAAAACTACAATCCACAGAGGAAAAACTGAACCGGATCAACAACCAGATGTCCCTAAAGATCATCTATGTGCTGGCTTATGATAAAAATCTGGATCGGGCCATCACGTCCAATCTCGCTATTTCAGGGGTGGCTGAGGATTTGCAAAAGGCAGGTATCATCTCCAGGCAGCGCTTGCCCGGGACCATCCTTCCTCCGGCAACAATCCAGAAGGAGAAGATCAGGCAATGGGAAACCTTCTGGAATGAAGAAAAGGTGAAAAGCCTGCAAAAAAATCTTTCTGCTACTGCGAAACAGTTGAAGATAAAACCCGAAGCGTTTGAAGGTTTTTTCAGGCACCTGACGGCACCATGTACCCCGCTCGACAGCCAGGCTCAGACATTTCTCATCCGGAATATCCTTCCCGACCAGATCCAGAAAACCAGGGAGGGTTGGCTCATCGCTTCTTCACTTAACGTAGATGTGAGCAACAAACCAAGAGTTTACCAGGCTTTGGATGAAGTGGATGGCGTGGTCGTTTTCGACAGACAGATCCTTACAGACCGGATGGTTGAAAGTGTCCGCAGTGACTTTGAAAGGCTGGTCAACCTTTGCCTCATTTTTGTGACCATTGTCCTGATGATCTCCTTTGGCCGTTTCGGTCTCGGCCTGATCGCTGCTATCCCGATGTTCCTGAGTTGGATCGTTACCCTCGGTTTCATGAATATCACCGGGATATCTTTCAATATTTTCAACATCATCATCTGTTCATTTATCTTTGGACTTGGCGTCGATTACAGCATCCTGATGGTCCGATCATTAATGAATAACTACAAGTATTCTTATCATGATCTGCATCCCTACCGTGTTTCCATTTTCATCTCAGCAGTTACAACCATCATCGGTTCAGCTGCACTCTTATTGGCCAAGCACCCTGCCCTCAGAAGCATTGCCTTGCCGGCAGTCGTTGGACTTACCTCCACCATACTGATCACCTATACCTTCCCTGCTATCGTTCTGCGTTGGTTCATGCTTGACAGGAAGAAGATCCGCAAATTCCCTGTCACCCTCTGGGTTTTCATGAAAACCATCAAGTCGTGGGGCTCCATCACCCTGCTGATCATCCTCCTGGATGTTATCGGGATACTTCTTTTTGGGTTCGTTCCGGTAAAAAAGAGCAGGAAAAAGATCTGGTTCCACCATATCTATCAGTATGCCAATAAATTATACATTTTTATCATCTTTCCGAGGGTCAGAAAGATCGATAACCCGTCCGGAGAAGATTTCTCCAGACCCGCTGTCATCATTTGCAACCATCAATCCCTCACCGATGTTCCTTCCCTGTTCCGGCTTTACCCCAAAATCATCATATTGACAAACAATTGGGTATACAACTCACCGCTCTTTGGCCCTATTTGTCGTTTTGCCGATTTCCCGGATGCCACAAATGGCATCGATGACATCATCCCTGAACTTCAGAAAAAAATTGACCAGGGTTTTTCCATCATCGTTTTCCCCGAAGGAACACGGTCGCAAACACTGAAAATACAACGATTCCATAAAGGCGCCTTCTACCTGGCCGATAAGTTTAAACTGGATATCTTGCCCGTCATGATCTATGGAACAGGTCATTTCCTCCGGAAGGGAGACTTCTTTGGAAAACCAGGGAGAAACATCATGCGCATTTTTCCGCGTATCCCTTATGACCACTCGGCTTTTGGCTCAACCTACGCAGCCAAAGCCAAAGCCTTGCGTAAGTTCTATATCCATGAATACCAGCAACTATCGCGGGAAACGCTACAGCCCTATTACATCAAAAAGCGTATCTACTATAACTACGTTTTAAAAGGCCCGGTGCTCGAATGGTATTTCAGAATTAAAACCTGGCTGTCGGACAATTACAGGCAGCTTCTTGAGCTGGTACCCGAAGAATGTACCGTCACTGATATTGGTTGTGGCTATGGATTCATTACGTATGCCCTGGCAAATCACTCTGACAAGCGAATGATCCATGCCATTGACCATGACAAAGAGAAGATCGAAGTTGCTCAAAACTGTTATTCGAAAACAGCAGCAACGAGTTTTGTCTGTGCCGGTGCCCTGACCCATCCCTTCGAACGGAGTGATGTTTTTATCCTGAGTGATATATTGCACTATCTCCCCGAAGAAGATCAACAGCAACTCCTGCTGAAGTGTTTCTCGAATCTCCATGATCATGGCCGGGTCATCATCCGCGATGCCAATAAGGATGCTCAAAAGAGGCATCTGATGACCAGGCTTACAGAATATTTCTCCACCCGGTCTGGCTTCAATAAAACAAAAGATCCCTCCAAAAAGCTCTTCTTTACCAGCTTTTCCGCAATCAGGGACTTCGCACAGATGCATGGATTTCAATGCCGCATCATCGAAAAATCCAGCTTCACATCGAATATGACCCTCGTCATCGAAAAGGATCAACCATGAAAAGAAATTCGGTGGTGATCATCGGGAGTGGCCTGAGTGGATTGCTCTGCGGTTATATCCTGAGCAAAGAAGGGTTTCCGGTTACCATTCTTGAAAAGCAGATTGTTCCCGGAGGATGTCTGCAAAATTTCAGCCGCAACGGCGTTACCTTCGATACAGGCATGCACTATGTCGGCGGGTTGGGCGAAGGACAGAACCTGAGCCGCTATCTGAAATATTTCAACCTCTTGCCGGAAATCCCGACAGTTGAACTGGATCCTGAGGGTTTCGATATCATCTCTCTTCCAACTGGCGATTATCCATGGTCATCCGGAACCGATCGCTTTAAGGATGTGCTATCCAGTCACTTTCCCGGTGAAAGGGATAACCTCCATCGCTTTGTCCAATCCCTGACAAATATCTGTCAGGAATTCCCACTCTATAACCTGAGTCTTCCGGGAAATGATACCGCCGGTAACCGCTATCATTCCCGCTCAGCCTGGGATTTCATCTGCAGCATCACACACCATCCTATTCTCCGGCATGTGCTGGTTGGAAACCATTTTCTGTACGACGGAAACAAGGATTCGACCCCGCTCAGCCAATATGCCCTGGTCGTTCACTCCTTTCTGCAGGGAGCCTATTATTTCAGTGATGGGAGTCAACAAATCGTTGACCGATTAATCCAGGAAATCAAAAAGAACGGAGGATCGATCTTTACCGGCCATGAAGTGGTTTCAATTGAACATCGACAGAAAGAAACATTTCTCATCAAAACAAACCATACTGAGTATCCATCCGAACTGGTTATCTCTTCCATCCACCCGGCAGCCCTATTGAATATAATGGGAAAGAATTCTTTCCCTCCATCCTTTTCGAAGAGGATTTGTCAGGCAAAAAATTCACGGGGTTGTTTTTCGTTATATATGAAGCTATCTCCATCTGTCTATCCTTATATGACCAGGAATTATTATTGTTTCGAGAGCATGGATGTGTGGAATGATAAAAGTGATCATTTCTTCATGATCCATACCCCTGTCTTCCATGACTCTCCGCAATTTGCAAAAACCGCAATCCTGCTGGCTTTGATGGATTACAAGGAGGTTGAAAAGTGGAAAGATACAACCACAGGGAATAGAAGCAGCGACTACAAAGACTTCAAGGAACGAACAGTACAAAAGAATCTGGGTAAGCTTGCAGAGAAATTCCCGGAATTGCACCGGTCAATCCGCTATTACGATACATCAACTCCGCTGACATTCAGGGATTACACAGGTACGCCGGAGGGTTCAATTTACGGGTTGAAGCATGATTACCACTCACCGGCAGTATCAACGGTTTTGCCCAGAACAAAAATCCCCGGTTTGTATTTTACCGGTCAAAACACCAATTTGCATGGCATGCTCGGGGTAACCATCAGCGCTGTCAAGACATGCGGAGAGGTTTTGGGTTTGGATTACTTGATGAAAAAGATCAGAAGTGTCACCGAATAAGAGACATATCAGCAAAAGATACTACCTCATTCCGGCTTCATTCCTGTTGTTGCTGATAACTGGTATCATTTATTTCAGGCTGGAAACCAGGATTGCAACACCTGCAGTCCCCACGGGAATAGACCTTCATCCGGGAAGGATGGATCACGGTGGACAGTTTTTTTCAACCACACATGGATGGTTCAGAAAAAGCAGGTCAGGACTTTTTGAATTATATGTTCAGGGAAGCGGATTCAATCGGGGAATCAGTCATGGGGTTTTAACCAGGGAACAAATGGAGTTCCAGGAAGAGGCCTTTCTGGCCGGTTTGAGAAAGATGATACCGGATGAAAGCTATCTGAGGTTTCTTAAGTATGTGGTAAAATGGTTCGACCGCGATATCGATGAATACATCCCGGAGGAATACCTGCAAGAGATCTACGGCATCTCTCTTTCCGCTTCTCTCCGTTTTGATTTTATCGCCCCGAACTATGAACGTATCCTGAATTACCATGCTGCGCATGACATCGGTCATGCCATGCAAAACATGAACCTGGTGGGCTGTACCTCCCTGGTGCTCTGGGACGAAAACTCCGAAGATTCAACCCTCCTTATCGGGCGAAACTTTGATTTCTACGTTGGCGATGCTTTCTCTGAACGAAAGATCGTTTGCTTCATCCAACCCGATTCCGGTTACAACCACATGCTCATCACCTGGGCAGGCATGATTGGCGTTGTTTCAGGCATGAATGAACAGGGTCTCACCGTTACCATCAATGCCGCAAAATCTGACATCCCGTTCTCAGCTAAAACCCCGATATCACTTATCGCTCGGGAGATCCTTCAATATGCATCCAATATTCAGGAAGCGAATAAGATCGCCTCATCAAGGAAATCGTTTGTTTCAGAGACATTTCTAATCGGATCCGCAAATGATGCCTGTGCTGCGATCATTGAAAAAACACCGGATAAAACCATCCTTTTCAGGCCATCATCACACCTGATCATCTGCACCAATCACTTTCAGAGCGATGAGTTGAAAAACGACGAGCTGAATCTTGAAAACATCCGCAACAGCGCTTCTGCATACCGGTATGAGCGCGTGTCAGAACTGCTTCAGCGGCAGAAAACGTGGAATGTCCATCAAATGGCACAACTGCTCCGGGATCAACTGGGAAAGAATGATTCAAGTATCGGGATGGGAAACGAAAAAGCCATCAACCAGCTCATTGCACACCATTCGGTCATCTTCATGCCGGAACACCGGCTGGTATGGGTTTCCGCCGGCCCCTTTCAGGTCGGGGAGTATATCTGCTACGACCTGAACCGGATTTTTTCTAATTTTGCAAACCTGTCTGAAAACATGGAGATTTCAGAATATGATCTGACGATTGAACCTGATACTTTCCTGACATCCAATGACTTCAGAAAGTACCAACGGTTCAGGCAGATGTCAGAGGAGATCCGAAAAACCATCTCGGCAGAGGAAAAAACAATGATCAATAAACAACTGGAAAGTCAATATATTCAACTCAATCCGGAATTCTATCTGACCTATGACCTCCTGGGCGATTATCACATGATGCAGAAGGAATTCCTGCCTGCCATGCATCATTATCAGCTTGCGATGAAGAAGGAAATTCCAACGGTATGGGAAAAGGACAAGATCAACGGGAAACTTGAGAAGTGTATTAAAAAGACTGTCCGGTAAGAGAAAGGATAGATATGAAATTCAAACTGATATATCCGGGGTGGGAAAAGCTGGAAGGACAGACCATATTTAACCTTCCGCCCCATGGCCCCGTAGTGATGGCCGCTGCATTGCCTGATGATGTGGAGGTGGAGTTTATCGATGAAAATGTTGAACAGCTGTCGACAGATGATTACCCGGACTTTGTAGGCATTTCGATGATGCTCACCACGCAGATCAAACGCGGATGGGCTATTGCAGACGAATACCGCAAAAAAGGGATCAAGGTCATTTTTGGCGGGATCTCCACCATGTTGCATGCGGAAGAGACCATGGGACATGCCGATTCGGTGTTCTTGGGTGAAGTGGAAGGCAGGCTGGATAAAGTGTTCGATGACTTCAGACAAAACAAACTCCAGAAGATCTATAATTTCATCAACAACCCGCCGGATATGTCGCTTATCGGTCCGGCACGGCGGGATATCCTCAAACGGGACTACTATTACCACAAGGGATTTCAGATGGTCGACCTGTTCCACGCATCGAGGGGTTGTATCTATAATTGCTATCCTTGCGCTGTCAGATACCTGGGTGGCCGTGGATTCCGCCCCAGGCCGATGGATAAGGTGGTCGAAGAACTTGCCGGCATTGATAACAACCGGCTTTTCGTCGTCGACAACTCCCTGGCACTGGATACGGAATGGGAAAAAGAGTTATTCCGCGCCATGATCCCCCTTAAAAAAAAGTGGTGCAGCCATACCATTGAAGATAAGCCCGAAGTGCTTGACCTTGCCGCCCAGGCCGGCGCATGGTACGTCTACCAGGCTGTGTTCGATACTTCCGATTATATCAAAAACAGGATCAAACAATACCATGATTTTGGCATTGGCGTGGAAGGAACCATCCTGCTGGGACTCGATAACCAGACCGAAGATGACATTTTGCGACTGATCGATTTTCTCCTTGAGATCGACCTCGACCTCGCTGAGTTTACCATCATGGCGCCGTTCCCCCACACCAAAGCCTGGGACGACATGAAAAAGCAGGGACGGATACTTCATCAGGACTGGAACCTCTACAATGCCGGGAATGTGGTATTTAAACCGATGCACATGTCGCCTGAACGCCTTCAGGAACTCTACCATTATGCGTGGGATACATTTTACAAAGATGAACCCCAGACCAAAAAGATGTTCAACCTCATCAGCCGGGTTGTCACCAAGGAGATGGAAGATGGCACCTTTAAGCCCAGGCGCAGGGATCTCATCGATGTCAGCTTTGGAAAAAAAATTGATAAGCAGCCCGAATAATCGTCCATATCTTCCGCAACTCCATGCAAACAGCAGACAAATACATCGATCTTATCTATGATTACAAGGGACAGTGGGACAGCCCTTCCCGGTGCGGACTGAAAGTGTACCAACGTTCCGACGGACATTTCGTTATCGTAGTAACGGAACTTTATACCGGCAATCCGGGAACTTCCGTCACCCAGTGGTGTGCCCCGCTGGCAACAACATTGATCGGGGAATATGGCATTGAACCTGAACAATTGATATTCATTGAACGAACACCTGATACCGGTTCCAAACTTGTGTTCCTGCGCGAAACCTTCGACCGGGTTTCCTTTACCTGGGATGGGATAAAATATACCAGCCCTGAATGGCAACGCCTGAGCCGCGAAGAGGTCGACAAGCTCCTCTCAGAATAGCATCTATCCGTTTACCGGATGAGACCATATCTCACTTTCCTGTTTGTATACGTGATGTTCATCTCTGGTTTGATGGGACAGGAAATCCTGCGTCAATCCATCCGCGGTGTCGTCATCGATCAGCAAACGCAAACCGGCCTGCCGGGTGCAACGATCCTCATTCCCGACACGGATCCCATTATCGGCACAAGCTCAGACGCCAATGGTCATTTCAAGTTGAGTGGTGTACCTATTGGAAGGCATGAACTGAAAGTCACTTACATAGGGTATAAAACCTACCAGATCAAAGACCTGCTGGTAACCTCTTCAAAAGAATTAGTGATCCTTGTAGAACTAGAGCCTCAGGTGATTGAAGCCGGAGAAGTCGTCATCACCGCTGAATCGCCGAAAACATTACCCGTGAACCGGATGGCCCTGGTAAGTGTGAAGCCTTTCACGATTGAGGAGACCTACCGGTTTGCCGGCACTTACAACGATCCGGCACGGATGGCCGCCCAGTTTGCAGGGGTCACATCCGGAATCGACAACCGCAACGACATCATCATCCGCGGCAACTCCCCGATGGGACTGCAATGGCGTGTTGATGGCATCGAAATCCCCAATCCCAACCATTTCGGGGCATTGGGCACCTCCGGCGGGCCGGTTACCATCCTGAATAATAACCTGATGGGGAACTCGGACTTCATCACCGGGGTTTACCCGGCCGAATACAGCAATGCCCTTTCCGGTGTATTTGATGCCAGGATGAGAAACGGGAACAACGAACACCATGAACATTGGTTCCAGGTCGGCTGGAATGGACTTGAATTCGGTACAGAAGGTCCGTTTTCAAAAAAACACACTTCATCCTATCTCCTCTCCTACCGCTATTCCTTGCTGGCGCTCCTGAAGCCACTGGGCATCGATGTGGGAGTGGTTCCCAAATACCAGGATCTGAATTTCCGGCTAGTCTTTTCAAACCGGCAATACGGCACTTTCACCATCACGGGGATCGGCGGAATCAGTTATATCGAACTCTTTGATGAAAGAAAGACACAAAATGAATGGACTTTTCTAACCCATGGAGAGAACATCTCCAACGGATCAGATCTGTATGCTTTGGGCGTGGCGCACCAAATCCCTGTCAGCGGAGGCTGGATGGTCAAATCAGGATTGTCATTCGTCGG
Organism: Bacteroidota bacterium; assembly: GCA_016868575.1. Lineage (GTDB taxonomy): Bacteria > Bacteroidota > Bacteroidia > Bacteroidales > FEN-979 > VGGL01. The sequence goes on along the minus strand of VGGL01000025.1, from coordinate 4,952 downwards.
ATCAAAAGTCTATACGAAAGTGGATTCCTTCAGCCTGGCCCAACCTGTTTCATTCAACAAAGCCGGGGAATTGTCTCAGGAATACAAAGTATCAGGCAATATAAAAGCACGCTATATCTGGAACAAGAAGAACACGATTGAAACAGGGCTGCTGTGCGATCTGTTCCAGGTTCAATACGCTGACAGCCTCTATGCCAGGCAGAGATACAAGGTCAACACCCATGCTGACCGGGTGTTCTCCCTGATCCGTGGCTTTGCCCAATGGAAAAACACACCCAATGACCAGGTTGAGGCAAGTTTGGGAATCAACATCCAATACCTGACCCTCAATCAAACCTGGTCGCCAGAACCCAGGCTTGCATTGAACTGGCGACCCGGGGAAAAGCATACCCTCTCGCTGGGTGCAGGGATTATGGGACAAATGCAACCCCGGATCATGTATTTTGTTGTCAGCCGGCAACCCGATTCATCCTCAACCTTGTCGAATCTTTCCCTGAGGATCTCGAAAAACGCCCAGGTTGTAGCGGGATATGATTATCTGATCAATGAGAATCTGCATGTAAAAGCGGAAGCCTACTATCAGTACCTCTATCATCTCCCTGTAAAAAAGACTCTCCCGGCCTATTGCATGATCAATTACGGGCATGATTTCTTTATTCACAGAGAATACACCGATAGTCTTGTGAATAAAGGCACAGGTGAAAATTATGGTTTGGAGTTGACGATGGAAAAGTTCTTTCACCGCAACTACTATTTTCTTGTATCAGCTTCGCTGTATCATTCAACCTACTTCGGATACGATTCAAAACAACGAAACACGGCGTTTAACGGGAATTATGTGCTGAATGCCCTGGGAGGATATGAGTTCCGGGTTGGCAAACGCAAATGGGGTATTCTCTCTTTTGATCTGCGTGCCACCTGGGCCGGAGGAAATCCATATGTTCCCTGGAACAGCACCCAAACGGTAGCAGCAGGCACAGAAATACTCGACTGGGAAAGAGCTTACCAGGCCAGATACCCTGACTATAAAAGGGTGAGCCTGCGCTTTGGAATTAAGCGAAACAAGCCCGGTTACACCCTTTCTTTCTTCGTCGACCTCCAGTACCGGACAAATTACACAAATGTCTATCTCGAGCGGATCGACGTCACCACCGGTGAGATCCGAAAGTTCTTCAAAATGGGCTTTTTCCCGATGGGAAACTGGAGAATTGAGTTCTGATCGTTGCCTGAAATTCACGAATAGGACGGATGACGAATAGGTCGAATGGAATTCACGAATTAGCCGAATGACGAATTCGGCGAATGTATTTCCCGAATAAGCCGAAGTCAGTTAATAATAATTATGTAACTTTGCGCAACGCAATTTTGCATAATATATAAAATAGTGAAAACCAATCCATTTAAATATGGCGGAGTGGTTTCCGAGCCATATTTTATCGACAGGGTCGAAGAAACAATACAACTCACCGGATCACTCGCGGCATCTCAGAACATCATTCTCTATTCACCCCGCAGATATGGAAAAACTTCCCTGATCATGAAAGTTGCAGGGGAGCTAAGAAAGCGGGGTATCACCGTGATCTATTTTGACCTGTTCCGTGCCAATTCCCGGGAGAGTTTCCTGGAGCTTTATTACCAGTCGATTCTGAAAAGTGTCCCTGGCTGGGAGAAGATCATGCGGAAAGTCGCAGGACTGCTAAAGGCATCCCGCCCCGTCGTGATCATGGATAAGAACGGTCTTCCTTCGGTGACGCTCGATTTCGACAGACGTTTGCAATCGCAATCTTTTACGGAAGTGGTTGATCTTCCCGAGAAGCTGGCCGGTAAAGAACGATGGGTGGTAATATTCGATGAATTTCAGGAGATAAGCCGCCTCAATGGTCAGGACTTCGAAAAAGAACTACGCGCTGTCATACAACATCATAAAAATGTGAATTATGTATTGATGGGAAGCAAGAAGCACCTGTTGCCGGGCATGGTTACACGGCGTGACAGGGCATTTTATAACTTCGGGAAGCCGGTCAACCTGGAGAAAATAAGCGAAGCGGAATGGATCCGTTCGATCTCTGCAAAGATGCAGTCAACAGGTATCCCGTTTAATGTGGAAAAAATAATAAGTCTGATCGCCATGGCTGAAAACATCCCCTATTATGTTCAGTACCTTGCATCAAAGGTCTGGGAACTGGCAATCGGAGGTCAGACCGAGGGTGACCTCCTGAATCTGGCTGTATCCCGGCTGATCAACAACCAGTCCGATTATTACATGACCCTTTGGAACAACCTGAGCATTTTGCAACAGAATACGCTCAATGCCCTGGTGATTGAAAACTCGAAGGTTTTTTCAAAAGATTTTATTTCCCGGCACCGCCTCGGAACTTCATCCGGCGTCCAGAGCGCTATCAAGGTATTATTGAACGACGGAATCCTTGATTTTCACAATGATGAATATATTTTTGAGGATCCGTTTTTCAGACAATGGATAATAGGATGATAGACACTTTAGTCTAATCAACTTTGTTTGGCAAACCTGCCAAGATTCAGTATAAATAGTTTTCAGCAGTGACGACGGATGTTCTAATCCCGGGATAAAGAGATCTGATCGTCATAAAAGACCTCGGCTGCTTTCTGTCATTCCACTTCACTTCTATCGCGCTTAGTCCCTGATGATCCTGAACAATAAAATCAATTTCAGTTTTATTCGTCGTTCTCCAGAAATTTATCTTATTCAAAGAGTAATGATCACCTGAAAGAATCTCGGTCAGATAGAAACTTTCGAACAATGTTCCTTTATCCGTTCTGAGATCCAACGAATTGAAATTGTTTAAGATAAAGTTTCTTAACCCGGGATCTAGAAGGTACAGTTTGGGAGTTTTGATAATTTCTTTACCTAGATTTTTATGAAACGGATAAATTCTCTTGCAGATAAAAGTATGCTCAAGAATGTTAAGATACTCCTCAACACGACTGCGGGAAAGCCCCATTGATCCGGATATGGAATGTACATTCAACAAGTCGCCTGACTGCATGGCAACCCTGATCAAAAACTTGTTATACGTATCCACTTCTCTGAGACTGATAAAGTCAACCAGGTCTTTTTGCACATAAGACTGGTAAATATCTTTGATTCTTAGCATTTTACCCATTGCCGTTGTCTCTTTGGCCACAACAGGATAAGAGCCGAACAGCAGTATTTGATTTAATGCTTCCTCTTTGCTTATGGGCGCAGCAAAAGCAAGGTATTCGTTAAACGACAGCCTGTTAATGATAAACATCCTTGTTCTGCCCACCAGGTGTTCTTTCGTCTTTGCCTTGACTTCCAGTTGCGATGAACCAGAATAAACGATCTTTATTTTTCTTTTCAGATCGAAGACCTCTTTAAGGAATAATCCCGGTGAATTAAGCCGCTGAACTTCATCAATAAAAACATATTTCAACTCATCATCATCTCCAAGAAATTGAATAAATTCCGGCACAGAATCAAACAATGGATGGAGTTTCAGGTCGTCTAAATTGAAATAGAAAATGGTTTGTTCGGAAACATTTGAATTCAGCAGATTCTCGATAAGCATATACAACAGTGAACTTTTTCCCACCTGGCGGCTCCCCATAAGTCCGAGTACCAATTCATTTTCCATGTTTTTAACCAGGGTGTCGAAAATATCCCTGCTTCTCAGGTGGAATGAATAGGTTGGTTTACCTCTCCAGGGATTTTGCAAGGCGAAGATCTCTTTGATCATTTTATCCAGATATTTTTTTCAAAATTGCGAAAATTATCTGGATAAATTTTCACATCCGCAACTTTTTCATGGAAAAGTTTTCAAGAGGATTTATTCAAATTCGCGAATAAGACGAGTGACGAATAGGACGAGTGAAATTTACGAATAGGATGAGTGACGAATAGGACGATTGGAATTTACGAATAGGACGATTGATGAATAGGACGATTGGAATTTACGAATAGGACGAGTGGCGAATAGGACGAATGGAATTCACGAATAGGACGAGTGACGAATAGGACGAATAAAATTCGGGAACCTGGGAATTCTTGGAGCTGGTCCGAAATATTAGCATTTTGGTTTGTTTTGGGCTAAAGCCCTTTTGTTTGCAGGATCTTTTACTTACCCCGGCCTTAAGGCCGGGGTTATTGATAGTCAGTGTTTTCCGGACTTTAGTCCAAAATCATAGAAATTTCGGAATGGACTCATTCCCTTTTCCTTGACCATCACTGGCATTTGATTCAAATTAACGAAGTAATCGAATGACCAAAAGATCTAAGTGTAATTGCATTGGAAGGAGCGGCACATCTCCGAGCGCAACGATATCATCTACAGGCAGACCATCACCATAGAAAGACGGCTATTGTGAACGATCTGAAATGGTATCATAAGACACTGGTATGGATCGGATCAGTTGCGCTGATCTTGGCATTTCTGTGGATTCTATGGAAAATCTATGGATCTGAAAAAAACGGCTTTAATAGAAGGCCTATAAACAAAGATCATGACCGAGCTGATAGAAAGTATCACCCTTTTTGCTTATATTTTAAGGTTTTCAGACCCAATAAAAGCATTTAAAACGGGGTGCCCCCCGGCCTCTTCCTCAACACCCCCACCATTGCCCCGGCGGAATTTTTCTATCCGGGGCTTGGTTTTTTTGAAATATCTATCTTTACCAAAAAAAATGATTCTGCTTCATTATTTAAATTGGCCAGAAATATTCCAAGCTATTTGTATTCTATTGGTAGGAATAATAGCCGGTTGCTTTGCATACTTTCAATGGAGAACCACTAATAACAAGTTGAAACTCGATCTATTTGATAAGAGATTTTTCATTTTTAAATCAGTTTCGGGATTTATTGGAAAAGTAGTTACTCAAAGACGACTTGAATAAGGTGATTTTGATCTTTTTGTTATTGAGGTTTGGCCATCAAGGTGGTTGTTTAATGTGGAAAT
>VGGL01000024.1 GCA_016868575.1 Bacteroidota bacterium | reverse complement strand
TCATATCAAATTTGAATGTTGATATGGTCCAGACAAGTATACTCACCCCCTACCCCGGGACCAGGCTCAGGCAACGAATGGAGAAGCTGGGGCAGGTCAGTTGCCACAATTATCCTTTCGACTGGCAGTATTACAACTGGGAAGACATTGTCATCCATCACCCGAATATTCCTTCCCCGGAGCTGGCCGGGCTGATGGATAAAAGCTGGAGAATCATTTATCATCCGCTGGGGCGCCATCTGAAATGTTTAAAAACACTGGCAGCGACCAGAAACCCGATGACTGCCTTATGGTCATGGAAAGGCAACTGGCAGTACCGGAATATTGTATTTGAGAAGCCCATCCACTATTGCGATAAAGATCCAGAGGTCTGAGATGAATCCTTCAAGGAAAACCCTGCTGCTCATCAACCCAGCCAATCCCTATCGGCGCGGATATCTGCTGCGACGCGAATCAAAGCAGGTACCTCTTGGATTGGGGATCATCGCCGCCTTCACCCCAAAGGATTGGAGGATCATTATTGCCGATGAGAATTTCAAGACATTCCGGTACCGTGATGCAGACCTGGTCGGTATTACGGCGGTCACCGCCTCGGTAAACAGAGGATACGAAATAGCAACGCAGTACCGGCAGCGAGGAGTACCTGTCGTGATGGGAGGGATCCATGCTTCGATGTGTCCTGATGAAACCCTCCAATATGTCGATTCAGTAGTTATTGGAGAAGCAGAGAGTATCTGGCCGCAAGTTATTGCTGATGCTGAAGCAGGTTGCCTGAAACAGATCTATCACGGCGCTTTGCTGCACCTGGAAAAGCAAAAGATCCCCCGGCATGATTTGTATCATCCTCTTTATGTCTGGCGTTCGATCCAGACATCCAGGGGATGCCCGATGGATTGTGACTTTTGTTCGGTAACCTCTTTCAATGGCGGGAAATTCCGGTTCAGGCCGGTGGAGGAGATCATCGAAGAACTCCGGGCCTATCATGGTGACGGCAGGAACATTTTTTTTGTGGATGATAACATCGGAGGGATTACCAAAGATCACCAGGAAAGAGCCAAAGAGCTATTCCGTGCCATTATCCGGAGCGGGATGAAGTTCAACTGGTTTTCACAGACATCCCTGGATATAGCCGATGATGATGAGGTTCTGAGGCTTGCTTCCTCCAGTGGTTGTAAAGTTTTGCTGATCGGGTTCGAGGCCGAAAGATCTGAAGCGCTTCACTCCGGAAATAAAAAAATCAACCTGAAGAAAGGATCCGAAAACTACCGGCATATCATCCGGCGGATTCAAAAACAAGGCATCATTGTGCTAGGCACTTTCATCTTCGCTATGGAGGCTGATCATCCGGAGGACATTATACGACGTGCAAGATTTATCTCGAACCTGAATGTGGATATTGTACAAACCAGCATTTTGACCCCCTATCCTGGCACGAAACTGCGGAAACGGATGGAAGAAAGCGGTCTGCTTGCCTGTCATAACTACCCCTTTGACTGGCAATATTACAATTGGGAGGACATTGTGATCCGGCATCCTCACATCTCTTCCCCTGAGCTGGCTCGTCTGATGGAAAAAAGCTGGAAAATGATCTATCACCCCCTTCGCCGTCATATAAAATATCTGAAAACCCTGTCAGCCACCCATGATCCCATGCTCGCCTACTGGGCGTGGAGGGGAAACTGGCACTACCGGAATATTGTATTTGAGAAGCCCATCCACTATTGTGATAAAGATCGAGAGGTAACGATTTAGCGATGTAGCGATGTAACGATGTAGCGAGGCTTGTTGCGAGGAACGAAGTGACGAAGCAATAGCGAAATAGTATTAACTTCTAGAAGAAATAAAATACGCCGATGAGGGCGCGGAGGTTGCCAATTTCTTTTGTATCCGACACATATCCTTTGGTGCTGACCGCTTTCCCGTAAGCTGCCACGGTGTACTCCACCTCTCCGGCGATGCGGAATTTGCCGGCATTCACAACAAGCCGGGGTGAAATGCGGTAGAGGTAGTCGATGTCTCTGCCTCGGGTGTAGTAAGGACCAATGACGTTTTCTCCGACCCCCAGGTTTTTACCATACGCAAGAAGGATCCCCGGCTGCCAGCGGGCACCGTTGGTGTGAACATCCAGCCAGGTGGCAAAGGAGCGGACATTGGCATAATCTACGTAATTCCTGGCTGCATCGGTAACTGATTTGACCACATATCCTCCAAGCATCGTGTAAGCATTGTTGTTTTCTCCATATTCACCACCGATTTTCAGCGTCACCTTTTTCAATTTAAGTTTGGAATAAAAATTTCCTGCAAAAGCCGAGGTTTTTGTATTCGTTTTGAATGATTGAGTAACAGCATCATGATGAACAACCAGTCCGCCTTCCACGGTATCATAAGCTGGCTGGAGGATTACAGTGGTTGAAAGGCGCGGCTTCAGTACCTGATAGTTGATTCCGGCTCCGATCATGAATTCCGTTCCTTTTTCATCATTTTTTGTAGCAAATTGAAGCTGTAAATTCGTTTCGGGGATAACAGCATTACGAATGTACCTGGTGTTTGGGCCATCCGGGCCGTCGCTCATAAAGTCGACCTGTGACATAGCCGTAAGGGCTATCTTGAATTTCCCGAAGGACTGGGTCAGTTTGATTTGCGGGTTGCGGCTGAAGACCACGAAGGGTGCGCCGGTGTTGAATGACACGGTGGCCGGAGAGCACTCAGGCAAAAACATCGGGTGCCACCACTGGCCGGTCATCAGCTCGGTGGATTTCCAGTTGAGTTTGATCCACGCGTGGCGCAGCCGGAAGGAGTTGATGTTGGGATTGATGTTGCCAAAGAATTCGGCTTCGAGGTATCCCGATGTTTTGGCACCAAGGGCGTTGGGTCCGGTGATATTGCCGGCCAAACGGGTTTGGATGGAAAGGATGTTGTAGCTCGCCTGGGCGTTGATGTCTTTTCCGTCTGCATCGAGCCGTTCATTTTCGGGATAGAGCAGGAAATGACCGTCCCGCAGTCCGACCGTCTGCCGGGTATCAAAGATCAGATCAGTTTTTACAAAACCGCTGAAGGTGATTCCGAAAGCCGGCTTTTTTTCCTCCTGCTGTGCAACGGTAATGCCCGCAAACAGAAGGGTGAACACAAAGAGAGTTAGTTTTCTTTTCATATTGTTTGATTTAAAATCCGGCGCAAAGATACAAGTAAATGGCATAAGTGATTCACTTGAATCAGTGGTTTGAGTTAGGTGGGGTAGAAGAAGAGTTACAGAGTCACAGGGTTACAGGGTTACAGGGTGGGGGTGGATCTGGTTTCGCCAAGGGGGATTGGCATATATTCAAATATTTTAGTATCTTTGCAATACCAAACCTAAATTATTATGAATATGTGCTTAACCTTCATTCGAATCGCAATCATAGCAGGGTTAGCCGCCGGTTTATTTCTTTCCGGCTGCGATGATCCCAATTATGCTCCTGAAAGTTTTCCCAATGTCTCAACGGAAAACCCATCGTTTCAGTTTAATTTAACCGATGCAAGTGGCGTGTTGGTAGCTTCCCAATCGTACATCTTCGACGACAACGGATACCCTGTCCCTGAACCCGGTGAAAATCTGGCATTGGCGTTTTTCCCCGGCAGCCCTGGTTCCACCCTGTATGTTCCTGCCGGTGAGATCGTTGTTAATTCCCGTCAGATGGACATTCAACCTGATACAACGTATGTTTTTAATGATCCCGGAAGCCCGATTTCTTTTTCATCAGGGGTGATCTGGAATGTTTCGGGGTCGCCTATGATCGAGCCATTAAATGAAACGCTATCAAATCCATTTCCTTCTTATATCTTAAACAGAATCCTCCCCGATCACATTAAAAGGCTGGACGGTTTTACGCTTTATTTTGGGCAAGGGGCCTTTCAAAATGCCAGTTCAGTTGTGGCAGCCGTTCACTCGGGCGATAAATATGCTTCACAACTAATCCCGAGTAATGCCGTTGCCTGTTCATTTCTGGCTGAGGAACTCGGTCAACTTCCCCCATCGGAAAGTGCCACTATCCAAGTAACTGCAAGGTTCAAAAAGAAAAAGATCCTGGATGAAAACAAAAACATCTATTTTGTTAACCAGGCCATCTACTGCAAAAAAAATGTTGCTTTAAAGTAGCGTTCAGGGGTTTAGAACGGATCTTTCAATTGAGTTTTTTTCGTATTTCTTCCAGCATGACCTGTGTCATCTTCGACAGGTCATATTTATAATGGAGTCCCCAATCCTGCCTGGCAACGTTATCGTCAATACTGGCCGGCCAGCTGTCGGCGATAGCCTGCCGGAAGTCTGGTTTGTAAGAAATGGTAAAATCGGGCATGTGTTTTTTGATCTCTTCTGCCAGTATTTTCGGGGTGAAACTGATCCCGGCAATGTTGTAGCTGGAACGAAGTGAGAGTTTGGAAGAATCGGCTTCCATCAGGTCGATGGTGGCCTTGATGGCATCGGGCATGAACATCATGGGGAGGGCGGTATCCGGGCCAAGGAAGCACTCATATTTCCCATGTTTCACTGCTTCGTAAAAGATCTCCACGGCATAATCTGTAGTGCCTCCGCCGGCTTCCGTTTTATAACTGATCAGTCCTGGATAACGGAGGCCTCGTGTATCCACGCCGTATTTGTTGAAGTAGTATTCGATCCATCTTTCTCCTGCCAGCTTGCTGATGCCATAGACCGTATTGGGTTCCATCACCGTGTATTGGGGAGTGTTCTGCCGGGGGGTGGTTGGACCAAAAACGGCGATGGAGCTGGGCCAGAAGATCTTTTTCAGGTGATGTTCCCGGGCCAGTTCGAGGACATTCATCAGGCTTCGCATGTTGATATCCCAGGATTGGAGCGGTCTTTTTTCCGCGTTTCCAGAAAGAATGGCCGCCAGGTGATAGATCTGGGTGATTTTTTCGTGTTCCACGATGAGTTGCAGTTTGGAGGCATCCAGCACATCCAGGATCTCAAATGGACCGGAATCGGCAACTTCGGCGCCGGCCGGCCGGATATCGGTGGCAATGACATTGTTGTTGCCATATCTTTTTCTGAGTTCCATGGTAAGCTCTGATCCGATCTGGCCGGAACAGCCAATGACAAGTATTTTTTCCATGATAAAAGGATTGGTTTTTCAGCGGGGCAAAAGTAGAAATAAGAAACGATATTCCGAAAGAAATTCGAGGTTGGGAAAATTGAGTGCAGCCGTCTTTTAGTTACCTTTGCTATACGAAAGGAAGATAATAACTTGATCTTACGATTATGAGAAAGAATTATTTGAAAATAATACTTCCGACAATCCTATCCATTCTCCTGTTTATTCTCACGATATTCTTAATTATTATTCCTCATTTTCAGCAGAATATCATGAATGGAAAAAGGGAAATGATTAAAGAGCTGACCAATTCCGCCTGGAGTATCCTGGCAAAATATGAAAAGGATGAAAAGGAAGGGATATTGACCCGGGAAATGGCTCAGAAAAATGCTATTTCAAGAATTCAGTACCTGCGATATGGAGAAGAGAACAAGGACTATTTTTGGGTAACCGATATCAAACCAACAATGATCATGCATCCTTTCAGGGCAGATCTGAATGGGAAAGATTTGTCAGATTTCTCCGATCCTCACGGAAAAAAACTCTTTGTTGAATTTGTTAATACGGTAAAAAAATCAGATCACGGTTATGTTGATTATATGTGGCAATGGAAGGATGACTCGCTTCATATCGTTCCCAAATTATCTTATGTGAGGATTTTCAAACCTTGGAACTGGGTTATCGGGACGGGTATTTATATAGAAGATGTAAAAAAAGAGATCTCTGTTCTGACTAACAAGATGGTCTGGATATCCATTGGTATTTCGACAATAATCGTTTTGTTGCTCCTTTATATCATAAACCAAACTTTGAATATTGAACATAAAAGAATCGAGGCCGAAAACGAACTCCATGAATCGAAAGAAAAATACAAAACCCTGGTTGAGGCTGCCACAGAAGGATTGATTATGCTAATTGATGGAAAAATCAGCTTCTCCAATGCTGTGATCAGCAAAATGACAGGATATCACAACTCCGAACTGGTAAATCTTTCATTGCATGAGATCATCAGTAAGAGCAACAATAAAGATATCATCAATATTTTTTCGCAAAACACGGTTAAGGAAGGCAGATACGAACTTAGCCTGAATAAGAAAAATGGCGGTTCCATTGAGGTTTTGATAACATCTTCCAACACCGTTTTCTATGGCAAAGCCGTTAATATCATTATCGTCAAAGACATCTCTTTTGATAAGGACCAGACCTTCTCAAACGTGGATTATCAAAAACTAATCGGCACCTTGAACATCGGTTTTTTCAAAGCCAGAATTGACCACAAAGGGAAATTCACCTTTGCGAATGAAACAACGATCAGAATACTTGGATTTAACAACTTTGCAGAATTATCAGAAACCCATATTTTTGGTTTGATTGCTGATCCTGATGAAAGAATAAATCTCAAGAAAAACCTTATCGATAAAGGCTTTATTAAAAGTAAAATCCTAAGAATCATTAACCGGGACGGATCATTTTCAGTTGTCGCCATTTCACTCGTTCTTCATCAAAATGAAAGTTCCGGTGTTCTACTTTGTGATGGCATTATTGAAGACATTACCCAGCAAGAGCAGGAAAAGAACCTGACCAATGAATTAATTGCCAGGCTTAAAGTACAAGACCTTACGCTGGAACATCCTGTCAAGAATTATTTGGATGAAATCCACAGTTTGGATTCAGATGCATCCTTAAGAGATGTGATTCATTTATTCTCAAAAAGGGATACAGATCACTTGTTGCTTACTAAAAACGAAATGGATTTCATTGGCATCATCACCAAAAATGACATTCAGTCAAGGATTCTCAAACTGAATCTGAATTTGGATAATCCGGCTTACCTGATAATGAGCTCCCCTATCGTATCAGTATCAGAAAACACCATGGTCATTGATGCAATTAAACGCTGTGATGAGAATTACATTAACCATCTGGTTGCCAGGAATGAGTCAGGTGGAATTGCAGGAATGTTCAAGCGAGATAATATTTGTAACGGCATTATCAAATCGCTTTCGTTTTATTTGGGAAGGGTTAACAGTGCTGAAACAAATGAAGCGATTAAATCATGCTACGACAGTCTTCAGATTCTATTAAAATCAATTATTAAATCAGAAGTTTCAGTAAATATCTACACAAGCATCGCAACCGCTTTTTCAGATGCGGTTTTAAGAAGAGTTATCAGCCTGGCCACAGATGAGATCGGGACATCACCTGTGCGTTTTTCATTTATTTGTTTAGGCAGTGAAGGAAGGAAAGAAGAAACCTTGTTTACCGACCAGGATAATGCCATCATCTATGAAGATGTGCCTAAAGAAAATAAAATCGCGGCAGAGGAATATTTCAAGAAACTTGGAAATAAGATTTGCCATTCCTTACATCACATCGGTTATTCGTATTGCAAAGGAAATATCATGGCAAACAATCCGCAGTGGTGTCAGCCGATAAGTACCTGGGAAGAATACTTTACCACATGGATCGCAAGCCCTGAGTCTCAGAATCTTTTGGATGCCATGATATTTTTTGATTTTAGAACTGTTTTTGGAGAGGAGTCTTTTTCGGATAGACTGCGATACGTAATTGCCAATTCGATAAAAGTAAATCCATTATTCCTTTACCATCTTGCGCATAACATATATAGCATTAAGTATCCCCATATTTCGTCCGGAAACATTTTATCCGATAAAAATGCCGAACATATTGATTTAAAGAATGCGCTGGCTCCATTTATTATGTTTGCCCGGACCTATTCTCTTAAAAACGACATCAGGGACACCAATACCCTTGATCGCTTATCTGCGCTGAAAAATAGCCGTATCATAGCCGGAGATACCATAGATGAACTTGTTTTCGCCTATGGTTTTCTGATGAAGCTCCGCTTAAGAAATCAGGTTTATCTGTCGGAAAACAAGGCTCAATTATCCAACTCCCTGGGATTTAAGAGATTATTGGAGCTTGAACTTCACTTGTTGAAGAAAGTGATATCCGTAATACCGGACATCCAGAATAAAATAAAGCTCGATTTCAGAATTTCAACGTAGTTAAATAGGCCGCAATACCTGGTTGATATGGAAAAGCACTTTCAGGGACTTATCAGACAGAAAAAAATGCATTCTGCCTGAAGTCGGCATGTTCGTTTAAATGGACATATCCGAGTTGATTTGTAACCACAAGCGTTTCCCCAATGATGAGCGATTTCTGATTAAAATGGCTATGACCATATATCCAGAAATTGGGGTGTGTTTCTTCAATAAAGGATGTTAAGTCGGTACAGAAGGCCTCATTAATGGGGCTGGCATTATGGGTCGGTGAATTACAGCGCCATGAAGGAAGATGGTGGGTCACGACGACAGTCCTGTTTGTTTTTCTTGCTAACGCGTGTCTGATAAACGATAAACTCTCGTCATGAAGTTTATTATAGTCGGAGGATTTGAATTTTCTGTTGTTGTTTTGAATACATTCAAAATCTGCTACGCATTGTTCAATGGTTTTCTCTTTTTCCCTGCTTATTTTTGACCACAAGGTGCTGAAGACAAACCGAACACCTTCGAATTCATTGACACTATTATTGATGATGAAAACATTGCTACTTATCCGAATACTATAGGAGGTGCTATAAGCTGATATGTTTTTATAGTAGTACTCGTGGTTTCCCGGAACCCAGAAAACCCGTTTGTAGTTTTTGGAAATGAACCGGATAAACGGATTGTTGAGGTATTCATCATGCAAAGGGGTAATATCTCCGGCCAGAATCAGAACATCTCCGCAAACTTTAAGCGGATTGACCGCAAGATAGCTTCTGTTCTTATCAAGCTCAAGATGCAAATCTGAACAAAACTGTATTCTCATCTTCTATCGAATCTATTGACCTTTCTCACTGACTTTGTGATTCTTCGATTCAAAGATCGCTATTTTTTTCCAAACCACTTTGTCGGGCAAAAACTGCACAGAAAAACATCTTGTTTGATGGTCTGTCCGGTGCAGGACAGTTTCGCAGGTTTTAAGCTGCTGCTTGGAGCTGCCGTTTTCAGGGATGAAAAAAAATCCTATCCATAAGTCACTATAAGTCATTATTTATATCTTTGCGGCCAAAATTACAGATTATTCATATCCAAACAAAGGAGGGTCTATGTTACATGAACCGGCAGTAGAAATCAAGACTGACAAAGCAGCTGCGAAGAAGGCAAAACTTGGTGTAAAGATGTTTATCGCTTATACATTGGTTTATGCCGGCTTTGTTTTTATTGGCTTATCCAAGCCCGAATGGATGGGATTGGAGTTGATAGGCAAACAAAACATTGCCATTATTTATGGGTTCGGATTAATCGTACTTGCAATAGTTATGGGGTTTATCTATAATTATTTCTGTACGAAAATGGAAAATAAAATGAATAAAAACTAACGCCAAATACCAATTGCTATGATTTACGAAGTTTCAAACTGGGCCATTGCCATTTTTCTATTTATCGTTGGTTTAGTATTAGGGTTATCTTTCTACTTTGCCAGAAAAACCAAATCATCTTCAGGATATTATGCTGCCGGTGGTCACATTCACTGGGCAGTCAACGGCATTGCGTTTGCCGGCGATTACTTGTCGGCTGCTTCATTTTTGGGAATATGCGGCATGATCGCCTTTTCCGGGTACGACGGGTTTCTTTATTCAATTGGTTATTTGGCAGGATGGGTAGTTGCTTTATTCCTGGTTGCAGAGCCTCTAAAAAAACTCGGGAAATATACTTTTACCGACGCATTGGATGCAAAATTTGATTCTAAACACATTAAATTGGCTGCATCAATAAGTACACTCATTGTTTCCGTTTTTTACCTGATTCCACAAATGGTGGGAGCAGGCGACCTTGTTGTGCCATTATTGGGATTACCTCACTGGATAGGTGTAGTGATCGTTGGCTCGATTGTAATTTTTATCGTTGCAACCGCAGGTATGACGTCTACCACTTATGTACAATTCATTAAAGGGGCATTGCTGGTCATTTTTTCAACTATTCTTACGATATATATTTTACAAAATGGTCTGTCATTAAAACCCAATAAAAATCATCATACGTTTACTCAAATAGAGGCTTTGGTTACAAATGATACTGTTGTGTCTGTTCCGGATTCTTCTTTTGTCGTTAAAAACACAAAAGTTGTTAACAATTTGGTTTTGGTGAAGCTGGCAAAGGATAACATCGATGGATGGTATAAATTAAATGTGAAAGACAATCAAGCTACACTGGATGAAATGCTGTATATTACCGTACTTTCCAATGGAGAAAAATTATATAATGGAGCGCCAAAATCTGAGAGAAAGTTTTATCAGGTTGGACATCTCAGCAAGATCATTGTTGACGGTAAGGAAGTCGATAAAACAGGCCCGGTAGGTCCATTCGAATTTATTAAAGCCATCGAATCAAGTGAGATCATTCGGTTTTCGAAAATAGCTTTTCCCGAAGGAGAAGATAAAATAACAGCCTGGTATCAAAATCCAACCCCTGGTGAGAATATTATGAAGCCCGGGCTATTATATAAGCTGACCAAAGCATCAGGCGCTACGCTTTGGGATAAATTGAACTTTTTGTCACTAATGCTTGCATTATTTTTGGGCACATCAGCACTTCCTCACATATTGATCCGGTATTATACTGTTCCGAGTCAGCGTGCTGCAAGAAAGTCAACCATTGTTGGAATAGCTGCTATCGGCTTTTTCTATATTTTAACTCTTTATATGGGGCTTGGCTCCATGATCAATGGCACATTAGATGTTGAAAGCAGCAATATGTCTGCTCCGCTTTTGGCAAGAACTTTTGGCATCGGATTGTTTTCGATTATCTCTGCCATCGCTTTTGCAACAGTTCTTGGAACTGTATCCGGCTTGATCATCGCTTCATCCGGGGCCATTGCTCACGATTTTATCGACAAGTACCTGCGTGTAGAAATGTCGGATAAAAGTAAAGTCCGGGCTGGTAAATTCGCCGCATTGGGGGTAGGATTATTTGCTATCACCTTGGGGATATTGTTTAAGGGAATGAATGTGTCATTTCTTGTCGGGCTTGCCTTTGCTGTGGCTGCATCTGCCAATCTGCCGGCGATACTATTCCTTCTATTTTGGAAGAAAACTACCGCTAAAGGTATTGCATGGTCAATCATTGTTGGCATTGTCTCCTCCATTGGAATCATTCTTTTCTCCCCGACCATGTATGATAAATATGGATTGTTACCTAAAAGTGCACCTATCCCGCTCGATAACCCGGGAATTATCTCTATCCCATTAGCTGTTCTGACTTTGGTAATTGTTTCTTTGATGACTCAGAAAGACAATTTGACCAAGAAACAGTCAATTTAAATTGCAGAAAATACACCCTGGATATTTTCCGGAAACAAAGCAATGGAAGAGGGGCTTCGACTTTACAATACATTAACACGGATGAAGGAGTTATTTCAACCCCTTCAATCCCCCTTTGTCGGAATGTACGTCTGCGGTCCTACGGTTTATGGAGATGCCCATCTTGGGCATGCCCGGCCGGCCGTGACTTTTGACCTGATCTTCCGGTACTTGCGCTACCTTGGATACAGGGTGAGGTATATCCGGAACATCACGGATGTAGGACACATGGAAGAAGAAGGGCTTGGGGAGGGAGAAGACAAGATTGCGAAAAAAGCCCGGCTGGAGCAACTGGAGCCGATGGAGATTGCACAGTATTATTCCAACCGGTACCATGCCCACATGACACAACTGAATGTGCTCAATCCCAGTATTGAACCACAGGCCTCCGGACATATCATTGAGCAGATCGCACTTATCGAAAAGATCATTGATGCAGGATTTGGGTATGTTTCTGAGGGTTCTGTCTATTTTGATGTGGAGAGCTACAGCCGGCAACATCACTATGGGAAGCTTTCGGGAAGAAAAGTCGAGGATTTGCTGTCGAACACCCGCGATTTGGAAGGGCAATCGGAGAAACGCAATCCGTTCGACTTTGCCTTGTGGAAAAAAGCCCGGCCCGGACACATCACGAAGTGGCCTTCGCCCTGGAGCGTAGGATTTCCCGGATGGCACCTGGAGTGCTCCGCCATGAGCGCCAAATACCTGGGGGATCACTTCGATATCCATGGTGGCGGAATGGATCTGCTGTTCCCTCACCACGAATCGGAAATAGCCCAGTCGCAGGCAGCCAACGGGCAGGATCCCTGCAAATATTGGATACACAACAACCTCATCACCATCAACGGGCAAAAGATGGGGAAATCGTTGAACAACTTCATCACCCTGGATGAGCTATTCTCCGGAAAACATGAGTTGCTGGAGAAGAGTTTCAGCCCGATGACCATCCGTTTCTTCATCCTGCAAGCCCATTACCGTGGCCAACTGGACTTTTCAAACGACGCACTGAAAGCGGCCGAAAAAGGGCTCAAGCGACTCATGGATGGGTGGAAGTCGCTGGAGAAAATCACCCCCTCCGACGCATCAACGGTGCAGGTGAAGCCCTTGCAGGAACAGTGTCTGGAGGCCATGAACGATGACTTCAACAGTCCGGTACTGATTGCCACCCTTTTTGACGGTGTGAGAATGATCAACTCCCTGGTCGATAAAAAGGAGACGATTACCCCGGAAGACCTCACGTTGCTTCGGAGTACATTTCAAGCGTTTATTTTTGATCTTCTTGGCCTTGTGGATGAAGCGCCAGAGACCGGTTCGGGTAGGATTGAGCAGTTGATGGAAACGATCATCCAGATACGTAAACATGCCCGCGAGCGAAAAGATTTTGCGACTTCCGATTTCATCCGGGATGAGTTGGCAAGGATTAATATCCAGATCCGCGACACGAAAGACGGGGCGGAGTGGGCGGTAACAGGATGAAGAATTTGTGTAATTTTGCACGCCGTTTAAGAAATCATCATTCCCTAATATCATTTTTCATGAAAAAACTAACTTATTTGGCCATGGTTATACTGGCTGTTGCCGTGCTGGGCAGTTGCAAATCAGCAAAAGAAGAGATGACACAGGAGTTGAAAGATGTCATCAAGGTTCATGATTCCCTGTATATTCCCTTGTACAAGGAAGTCACAATGGCTTACTGGAATGCCGCTATTTCAGGCAAGCCGGAAGATTTTGCCATCGTCTCTGAGAAAGAGATTGCGATCACAGCGATTTTCACCGACACGACCCGCTTTGCCACCCTGAAAAAGATCAAGGAATCCAATCTGATTGAAGATTCCATTCTCAACAGGGAATTGATCGTGCTGTACAATGCTTACCTGGGCGCGCAGGTTGATACAGCCAAACTGAATGCAATGATCAAACTGGGTAATGTGATCGAACAAAAGTATGGCAATTTCCGGGCAAAGGTCAAGGGCAAGGAACTGACAGACAATCAGATCGAGAACATCCTCCGTTCTTCAACCAACAGCAATGAGCTGAAAGATGTATGGATGGCTCATAAGAACATTGGCCCACTGGTGGCAGATGATGTAAAGAAGCTGGTTAAAATGCGCAATGAGATCGCCAAGGAATTGGGCTTCAACAACTATCATGAGATGAGCCTGAAACTCAGCGAGCAGGATCCTGCGGAAATTGAGAATCTCTTCAACGAACTGGATAACCTTACCAGGGATGCCTTTGGACAAGTGAAGTATGAAATCGACTCCGTGTTCGTGTTGCGTTATAAGGTGAAGAAAGAAGAGTTGATGCCCTGGCACTATCAGAACCGCTATTTCCAGGAAGCACCCAAACTGTATGAGGTTGACCTGGATAAATACTATGAAAAGCAGAACATTGAAGAACTGACCAGGGTTTATTTCGATGGCATTGGACTTCCCATCGATGATATGCTGAAAAATAGCGATTTGTATGAAAAACCCGGCAAGAACCAGCACGCCTTCTGTACGGATATTGACAATGCCGGAGACGTTCGGGTGCTCTGCAATATTGTTCCGAATGAATCGTGGATGAACACGATGCTTCATGAGTTCGGTCATGCCGTTTATGACAAAAACATTAGCATGGATCTCCCCTTCATTCTCCGTGAACCTGCACACACCTTTACGACCGAAGCGATTGCCATGATCTTTGGCAGGATGGCCAAGAGTCCGCAATGGATGAAAGACGTTGCCGGGATTTCTGAAGAAGAAAAGGCCAAGATATCCGATATCTGTTTCAAGACCCTCCGCCTGGAACAGCTGGTTTTCAGCCGCTGGTCGCAGGTGATGTTCCGTTTTGAGAAAGGCATGTACGAAAATCCCGACCAGGATCTGAATCAACTATGGTGGGATCTGGTTGAAAAGTATCAGCTGGTAAAAAAGCCTGTTGACCGCAATGAACCTGACTGGGCCACCAAAATTCATATTGCCTCTTCCCCTTGCTATTACCATAATTATCTGATGGGTGAACTGCTGGCCTCCCAGCTTTTCAACTATATCGGAGCAAACGTCATCAAAGCCACTGATTTGAAGGACATGAGCTTTGCCGGCAATCCTGCCGTCGGTGAATATTTGAAGAAGAAGGTGTTTGAACCGGGTCTTCGTTATTACTGGAATGACATGATTGAAAAGGCTACCGGAGAGAAACTCACGGCCAAGTATTATGCGAACCAGTTTGTGAACAAATAATTCATTGCCATGAGAAGCATTTTTTTGATTCTTGGTTTTTCCATTCTGGTTTCATCGCTGATGGCCCAGTTATCGGATGTGGTCATCTTTTCAGAGCAGGGAGAGCGTTTTTCTGTTGTGGTGAATGGCATTCTGCAAAATGCAGAACCGGAGACCAATATCAAGGTTGAGGGCTTGGACCCTGTACAATATCAAGTCAAGATCATTTTTGAAGACCAGAACCTTGGACAACTGGATAAAATGATCATGTTTAATCCCGAAACGCTTACCACTTTCGTGATCAAGAAGAATAACGACGGCAAATATGTACTCAGATGGATGAGTGAGGCTCCCGTGCATTCGGAACAAAAGCCGGTTCAACGTCAGACTGTGGTGGTTTATTCATCCACTCCCCGGCCGGTAGAAACGGTTACGCATACCCAGACTACCACCACGGTTACGACTGTTGAAGGCACCCCGGGAGGTGTTTCAGCTACTGTTGTTGATCCGGATACGGGCGCTGAGGTTAATGTCAGTGTTGCACCTGTCCTAACGGGAGCACCACAAACAACGACCACTACCACCACCACCACTACTACTTCCGGTCGCAGACCCTTGCCTCCTGAACAGACTTTTGTGCTTGAAGGGTACAACGGTCCGGTGGGATGCCCGATGCCGATGTCCGTTCAAGATTTTGGCAGAGTCAAGCAAACGATTGAAAATCAATCTTTTGATGACAGTAAACTAAAAATTGCAAAACAGGTTCTGCAGAGCAACTGCCTCCTTTGTTCACAGGTAAAAGAGATCATGTTGCTTTTCTCGTTTGAAAAGACCCGACTTGACTTTGCAAAGTTTGCGTACGGACGTACCTTTGACCTGGGTAACTACTTCCAGTTGAATGATGCATTTACCTTTGAATCATCCATTGATGAACTCAACGAATTCATCACGGGAGGAGGAGAATAGCCTGATTTCCGTTCGGGTTCAGGTCTTTCCTGTGGGATGATCGATAATTCGTCTACTGTGCCGGTACACTTGCCGGCACTTTTATTTTATCCTTGTCAGAGATGCCGGAAAGGATCTGGATGTTGATCCCGTCAGATAATCCAGTCTTGACAAACCGTTTGGTAAATTGCTGAGGGGCAGTTTCCACCTCTACGAAGGCAGAATCACCTTCAAAATGCAGGAGGCTTTCATGGATCGCCATGACTTTGTCGGCCCGTTGCAGGACGATGTCTGCACTGGCGCTGTAACCGGCTCGGATAAACCGGTCGGCATTCAGGATCACATCGGCTTTGATCTCAAACTGCACGGCACCGTTTTCAAGGACACCTTTGGGTGCGATGTATTTCAGGGTAGCTTCAAATGTATCATTCTCGATGGCGCCGATGGTCAATAACAGATTCAGGCAAATTCAGCAGGTTGGTGGAACTCAATCTCTGCAATCACGCCCTGCTTGAATAGTTTTTCCTTCCGGTCGAAGTTGATCTTTGCATCATCCAAGGCGATTTTAGCCCTTTCCACCCGTGCCTCAGCATTGTTCAGGTTTACCAGGTCGGGTATGATCCGGATCCGGGCGATGACATCTCCTGTTTTGACCTTATTTCCAGCCTCCACAAAAAGCTCTTCCACGGATGATAATCAGGAGGGAGATTTTCAGGATCTTTTTGAATTTGCTTTTTGTTGTCATGGTTATTTTATCTATTTCTTTACCCCCTTACTCCCCCTCTCCAAATGGAGAGGGGGCAGGGGGGTGAGGCTTTATTCATATCTCAATGCGTCTATCGGTTTAATGGATACTGCTCTTCTGGCCGGGATCATGCCGGCCAGCGCTCCGGAAATGATCAGGATTGTCAGGGCTGTCACGGCCACACCAAAATCCACTCCGGGGTGTACAAACATCTCAGATTTGGCGCCCATTTTTTCAAGCAAATAATTGATCAGCTCAAGCAATCCTACACCCATTGATAATCCGAAATATCCGGCAAAAGTAGTCAGCACAATGGCTTCTGTGATGATCTGGCTGATGATGATCCGTGGTGTGACCCCCAATGCCCGCTGAATACCGATTTCCCTTGTCCTTTCCCGAACAACTACCAGCATGATGTTGCTCACGCCAATGATTCCTGCCACGAGGGTTCCGGTGCCAACGATCCAGACCAGAATATTAATCCCGAGAAACAGTCCGCTCATTTTCAGAAATTCTTCTTCCAGATTGAAATGACCTATCGCCCGGTCATCTGCCGGAGCAACAGCGTGCCGTTCCTTCAGGATCTTGATGGCTTTGTCCTCGACCGTTTTCACCGGAATGCCCTCTTTTGAGGTGATCGCAAAAAAACCAACGGCATCACCGTAATTGTATGTCTGATGCAAAGAAGTAAATGGCATGAAAATTCACTGGTTATCTTCATTGGCTCCTTCTCCGCTTCTTTTCGATTTAAACAGTCCGATCACCTGGAAATAGACGCCCTGGACTTCGATGTATTGGTTTATCGGGTCCTCGTCTTTATTGAAAAGCACCTCATAGACACGTTGTCCGATGACCACCACCTTTCTCTTTTCTGCCACATCGAGGTCGTTGATAAACCTTCCCTTCCTTTTCGCAAGGCTTCGATATCGCTGATTTGATAATTATACCTCCTTCCTCTTGGGAAACCCTTATGAGAGATGGATGTTTGCTGCGCCCAGATGAACATGCTGTTGGTAGCCATGTCACCAAAGTTCTGGGTTACCCCGTTATGCAAACCATTTCCGGAACCCAGCATGATGATCAGCATGAAGATCCCCCAGGCCACACTGAAGCCGGTGAGGAACGTAATGTATACATCATTAAAATCAGTTACACGATATTTCTGTGATCATTTCCAGCGAGGTAACCGAGTCGAGGGCACCGGTGGGTTCATCGGCCAGGATCACCTTGGACTTGGTGATCAATGCCCTCGCAATGGCGAGGCGTTGTTTCTGGCTTCCCGACAGCTCCGACGGCAGGTGATGGACCCATTCTGTTAAGCCCATTTGTTCCAGGTATTCCATGGCGATCAGGTTCCGCTTTTTCCGGTTGATGTTCTGATAATAGAGCGGCAGGGCCACATTTTCCATGGCATTTTTAAAGGAGATGAGGTTGAATGACTGGAACACGAATCCAAGGAGGTTATTCCTGAAACGGGCAGCTTTGCGTTCGTTGAGGTTTTGAATCTTGATGTCGTCCAGGTAGTATTCTCCTTCATCATGATTATCAAGGATCCCCAGGATGTTTAACAGGGTTGACTTACCAGATCCCGAGGGACCCATGATCGAGATCATCTCCCCGGCTTTGATCTCCAGGTCAATGCCTTTCAGGACATGGAGGCTGTTCTGACCTGTGGTGTAAGATTTATGGATGTTGTTGATCCGGATTATGCTTTGGCGTTTTTGAGGCTTTTACAAATGTATATGACTCGATTTTCAACCGGAAGTTACAATTATTGGCCATTTTTTAACCACGAAGGATGCGAAGGGACAAAGGTACGTTGATTCAAACGGGTTTGATGGGAAAAAGTATCTGAGTCATGCGGAAAATCGATGATCTATCTTGAAACAACGGTGAAAAAGTGATTTTCTTCTGCATTCTTCATCAATATCTGATATTTTTCTTTATTTTTGCTTCCCCTATCGGAAAGTATGATGATACGCAATTTTATCAGTCTATTTTTTTCATTGATTATTTTAATAATCCTATTCGCCTGTTCAAAAGAAAATGATCATTCTTTCTATACCCATTTTAGAACCCCAGTTGTCATCCATGGATACGAGATCAGGACTGAAACAGGAGACAAGATGGGAACTGTGGGAAATCCAGATATTAATTGTTTTTCCCCTTTTGGGATTCCCTTGGGAGATGCTGATCTTTTTATTCTAACTGCCCCCAACCCCGGATGGGACAGGATCATATTCCATTGCCGTTCGAGATCCATTAGAAGCCTTTCACGGATCACCATCGTTCCAGCATATTTTCATTCGCTTGATCCGTGTGGCAATATTTATGCAGGAATGAATATTCCATCTCATTTACCGGTTGATACCTCTTTCTTTTTAAACCCTGAATCTGGAAACACGATCCGGATTTCAAATCTTCCTGATGGCTATTACAGGGTTTATATGGAAACTCAGGATATTCTTCTTTGGGATAACTTCGTTAAAATCACCTACATACCATGAAAAAAGCGCTGTTCATAATCGCCATTACGATTATTTTTCTACCTGCTCTGAAAGTCCATGCACAGGACAGTATTCCCCGACGGATCATAGGGATCAGCGGCACTATCCAAACAACCCAATTTGGAATCATGGCCCCTGTTTTTATCTGCAAAAGAGTATCTGTCGCTCCTGCCGTTGACTTTGCATGGGCAGAAAAACAAGGAATTGATTATTCCATTGGGTTAGTTCCAAAGATTTACTTGCAAACAAGAAAACTTGCCCCTTACGTAAGCTTACGGGGCGCCATGGCAGTTTACATTCCGGATAGGGAAAATACTTTACAAAAAAGAACTACAGACTGGATCGCCGGAGTTGCATTCGGCACTGAATATTTTCTGGATCCCAGATTTAGTTTTGGTGTCGAAATCCAGGGAAACTTAACGAAATCCGATGATAGATCCTTTCGATTCAATAATCCCGGTAATTGGACTTTCAATCTGGGTACAATGGTATCAGCCAATATTTTCTTTTTAAAAAAATAATGATCCTTGCATTATCGATTCATGACTTCAAATCGGTATGAAAAGTCTTTGGCGTTTTTCAATTTTATTCATCTTTCTTTTCTTTTACGCTTCTTGCTCCAAAGAAAAACGGGCAGATATCGCTGCGGAGAAAATGTGCGATTTTGTGAGCAGCATCTCCTCGTACGCCCGACAGTTTGATCCTGATTTCATCATCATCCCCCAGAACGGATGTGAACTGGCTTTCAACAGCCAGGATCCGGCAGATGGTATGAATGGATCCTACCTGGATGCGATCAGTGCGTTCGGGATCGAAGAGCTATTCTATGATGGCTCCCTCTCTGTTGATCAGGAGCGGCTTTCCATGCTCTGCGAACTCAGAAAACTCAAACAGGTGATGGTAGCAGACTATGTCAGCGATAATGCCGGTATTCCTGATGTGATCCAAAGAAACCTGAATGAAGGATTCATCTGCTTCCCCAGAGTCAGTTCAAACTATGACTATACCCAAATTCCCGACACCGCAATCCATGAAAATGGTGCCGACATCCATACGATGCAGGATGCCCGGAACTACCTCTACCTGATCAGCTCCAAAAACTTCAATAGTAAACGGGAAATGATCGACTCCATCAGGGAAATCAATTTTGACGTCATCCTGATTGATCTTTTCTTTGAGAATGAGGCGTTTACAAACACTGAGATCGGTCAATTAAAAATCAAGGCCAATGGAGGCACCCGGCTGGTGATCTCCTATATCAATGTCGGTGCAGCCGAAAGCTACCGGTATTACTGGAAGGACGACTGGAGGCTTCACAATCCCAATTGGCTTAAAAAGCCCTATGAAGGTTATGAAGATGAGATTTGGGTGAAATTCTGGAAGCCAGACTGGCAGGATATCATTTTCGGGAATGAAGATTCCTATATCAAACGGATCATCAATGCCGGATTCGACGGGGCTTATTTAGATAATGTGGAGGTGTATTATTTCCTCTATTTTGATTAGTGACCGCCTGATATTCAGTCCTACGTCATTCTGAGCGCAGCGAAGAATGAATTTGCCGTTATAATTTACCGGATAATGAATCAGAAAATATTCTTACCTTTGCACCCACATCGCGGGGTGGAGCAGAGGTAGCTCGTTGGGCTCATAACCCAAAGGTCATAGGTTCGAATCCTATCCCCGCAACAAGAACAGGTGCGAGATGTAAAGTGCAAAGTCCAGGATAATTTGCACTGCACATTTCGCACTTTTGTTTGAGGCTTGACGTTTTGGGATATACCCCTTGTGTGTTTCATCCGTCTTTTGCTAACCTTTACACCAAATATACTCATTCTTGGCAGGTTTGCAATTGCAAAGCTGCTTAGAATGAGTATAGTAGGCAGAATACATCCTTAACCTTTCAATTCCTTTGAACACCTTCGTGCGCACTTCGTAGTCTTGACGGTGTATTGAATGCCATTTTTACTACAATGGTACAAAAGGAACCACAAAGACGATCATTCCAAATGCTGATTTCAATGATGGAAGCCCGACAGTTTCCTGTTCATTCGTTCAACGGTTCTGTCGTATGACCAGGTTAGAAAAGGCAATAATGGTGCGATGAATGGCACCTCCACGGGTTCTTTCCGTATCGATCGATAAATCGTCCGGGTGTAATAGGGAAACGGCCGTTTGAGCTGAACGAACTGGTCATCCATGATCACCAATGCATAGAAATCAAAATCGGCAGAAGGTGAATAATAGCTCCTGATCCTGGGAATTCCCCAGTTACGTGCCGTTTCATACCGATAACCTGAAAAAAACTTGATGGTGTCTGGCTCAATGGCACCAAATTCAGCGATAAATATTGGTTTAGATGTATCTACCCGGATAGAAGGACCAACCTGAAGTTTTCCATCCAGAAAGATGCCATCAACCCTTTTTTCCTTAACATCCCTGGAATGAGGGCTATAGAAAAACAGCACCTTGCAGAAATCGAAATGCTTTTGAAACGCTGATATGATCTTCTTGTTCTCCAGGTCTTGCTCCATCCGGATTTGTTCAGCCTGGGCAGTCTTTCCGATCTTTTCCATCGCGTTAATCCGGGTGGCCGACGTTTTCAACCTGACCAGCAGTGTTCCCGATTTTAATGATTGTATCTGCTCGCGCGCTGCATGCTTCCGGATTTTCCTGTATGAAATAACCTGCTTGGCTTTGTGGTTGAGTGAAATATTCAGGGTCAACTGAAAATTCCTCACATTTTTCCTGTTGATGGGATAAAAACAGTTGAACTCCAGATTTGACCGGTTTAATACCCTTAATTCAAAACCGGCCAGGAGATTCACCTCAGAGTTGTCTTTGGGGATTGACGAACTTCTTAATCCATTCCATTGGGTGCCATCCGGCACAACTTTTTTCGAATCAAGAATACGTGAAAAACTTACCCCTCCCTGGATATATAAACCGTCGACCAATTGCCATTGAGAAAGAAAATGAACATCCAGGTAAGCATTCCGGTACTTTGTGTGGGGCTCTAAGGTTATCGATCCCTTTTGGGAATAGAGAACCGTTCCCTTGAGGGCAAAATTTCTCCGCAGATGATACTTTGTATATAGCCCAACGGCAGGATGCGTACCGTAATAGCATTTACCCGGACACGCTGTCAACCGGGAATAGTTCAGTCCTCCCGATATTCCGTAAATAAACTTCTTGTAGTCGGATGAGTCTTTCTTTTGCGCGAAGCCCTGGGCAAAGATCATAAGGAAAATCAGAAACAAAGCGGCTTTTCTGATGTAGGTCATAAGATGTGAAGGCGTCGGTTCAAACTAAATAGGAATTCCGAGATGCAAATATACGGTATTTTATTTTTACTGGTTAGATATCATCTTTCCAGAGAAATCCAATTCAATTATTTTTGCTTTGGGAGATGACCTTTGTCTGGTTTTCGGATTAATGAGAAATGAGTAATTCCAATAATTACTCAATTATACCGAATCGGAACAGGTTTGCAAATTTAATACTACTGTTCCTCTCGGTATAACTCATGCTAAGCAGCTTTGCAATTGCAAACCTGCCAAGAATGAGTATACAGAATTTCTCATTACTCATTTAATCTGAAAGTTAGAATGCATCCTCGATGCTTCAATTTCTGTTAGGACCTTGTTAAATAACAAACATGATGATGGGCATCATGAAGTCAGAATAGAAAAAAACTCACCACTCAATCTCCTTTCGGTCACGGAAGAATTTTCCAGTTGGGATCTCGGATTCGGTTGCAAGCCAGACAGCCGTATCAGCTCCCTGCCTTACTTCGCGGGGAGCATTGTGTCCTCCCATATCGGTCCGCACCCAGCCCGGACACATGGCATTCACTTTTATTCCGGTCTCTTTAAGCTCATTGGAAAACATGATGGTCAATGCATTCAGGGCGGCTTTTGACAGGCTATACCCGGGGTACAATCCTTTAAGACTTTTCAACTCCCCCATGCCACTGCTGATATTAATTATCCTTCCGTCGGAGCTTTTCTTAAGCAGCGGAAGAAACACCTGGATCATTCGCCAGGCTCCGTAAAAGTTTGTTTCCATGATATACCTGACCTCATCCAGTGATGCAAATGCCGCACCGTCAATGCTTGAGATGAGACCTGTCTTCTTCAATACCGGTACCATGACCCGGATCAGTTTCCGTGAACCGGGCAAGAGCCGCTCGACGATGGTTCGCGCGTGTTGCAGACCGACAGGTGAATCTGTGGGTCTGAATCCATTTATTCCTGCATTATTTATCAGCGTATCGAGCCGGTCATATCTTTTACTAATTTCATATAAAGCCTGCTTCATGCTTTCTTCCCGGGTAACATCCAGTTGAAGATTGTGCATGTTGGCGTTTTCAGCCGAGGGGATTTTCCGCAGATCCCTGCAGCCTCTTATGATATCATGTCCGGCATCTGCCAATTGACGGCAGATTTCAAGTCCAATTCCCCGATTGGCGCCGGTCACTAAAATGGTTTTCATGTTTTATCTTATTTTTAGCTTTTTCATCATATCTGATGATATTCTTAGTAAAACCGACGAAAGGATCTGTCGGAGTAGCCGATGGTTGGCAATCGGAAATCTGAAAATAGAAGTCAGCATATTCCGGCTAAAATGATGACAGCAGGCATTACAGGCTGGGATGAAGTGACCTTTATCAAGTGTGCTCTTCAGGTCGCGGGTGGCTTGATTCCACAAGGCGATCAGCCCGTTGCCTTGATGATCATGAATGTTGACTTTTGATTCCGCGAGACCACAGGGTTGTATCCCTCCATCGTAAGTAATATCAATAATGGCATCCACTTCCCTGCAATAGAATTTCCTCAGGATCTTTTCGAAGAACCATCCCTGGATCTCCCCATTTGCCGAGAGGATATAATATTGAATCCATGGCTTGATGCGGTAGACATTGGTACGAATATCATGGAAACGTTCAAACTTCAAAATTTTTTCCATCTCCAGAAATAGTTCGTCAAGCCCGGAAACAGGCATATTCAAGGTGTGCTTATCATGGAGCACCTGCTTCCCGGGATAATTTGTAACGGAGATCACCGGCTGAAAAAGCACCTGTTTCACCCCTAACCGATGAGCCTCGAGGACATGTTCAAAAAGCCCCTGGAAATTATGCTTTGAGATGACTGTCAGAACTGTCGGAAACACTCCGTTCTGTTGCAAATGCCGAATGGATTTTAGCGCATTTTCCAGTGCATGATCATTGCCACGTGTCAGTGATTGAACAGTATGATTGAATGAATCCACCGAAATATTGATCCCGGCTTCATAAGCGAAAAGCTTTTTGATATCCTGTTCAGGAAGTTTATGAATTGTCATTCCATTAGTGGTGATGGAACATCTGATTTTCTGCTGCCAGGCATAGTCAACCACCCACATGAGATCTTCATAAAGGAATGGCTCCCCTCCGCAGAGAGAGATTTTCCTTATCTGCTCCTTATGCATTTCATCGATGATCCATTTCATATCGGATCGGCTAAGCTGATGCATGGAAGAACCTGGTGGATCCACTCCAATCTCACAGTATAAACAACCTTGGTTGCAGCGGTTGGTCAGGTTTACAGTCACCATTGACGGTTTTTTTCTTCCCATTCCCAGCGCCATTACCTCAGGCAAGTAGTTCCGTATCAGTTTAGCATTCATTGTAAAACTTTAATACCCTTTCCGCCAGTTTATTCAGATCATGGTTTTCAAATATTTTCCTCCGTGCATTTTTTCCCATTTCCCGACGCCAGGCAGGAGCATCGAACAGCGCCAGGGTTTTTTCAGCAAAGCTTTCAGCATTTCCGGCAATCATGATATCCCGGCCGTTCTCGCAAAGGATACCCTGAGCGCCCAAAGGAGTGGATACCACCGTTTTTCCCATTGCCATGGCTTCCACTATCTTGACCCTCATCCCGCTGCCACTCAGCAATGGAACCACAACAAGGGCTTTGTCCCGGTAGAAATCGAAGATATTGTCTACTTCTCCATGCACACAAATTTGATCATTATGATATTTATTGAACCAGGAGGGTATATTCCGACCCCCCAAATGCAACTTTACCTGTGGCAAAGTCCTTCGAATGATTGGCAAGACCTCTTTGATAAACCATCTCAATCCCTCAATATTCGGTCGCCAGTCCATGGATCCCAGGTGGCATATTTGCAATGCTCCGGTGACTTCTTCTGACAAATCAGGCCATTGATTCAGATTCAAACCATAAGGAACGGTTGTTACCGGGATTCCTGGACAGGATTTACGGAAATATTCGGCATCCGGCTCCGAAATAGCCATGATACCATCCACCTGAGAAGCCAAAAAGGGCTCCAGTTTCTCCAGTTTTTTGCTTTCGCTGTCAAAAAACAACTTCTTTAGGGGATTCCGGCAATGGTGTGCAAAATTTTTCCAAATGTCGGTTTCCACATTTTGGGGGCGGAAACAGATCTTTGACGTCGAGTTTTTCCGGATATCCTGGAAATATGTTCCAAGATACAGATGTTCGGCCTGGATGAAGTCAAATTTTTTTTCATGAAGCAGATCCACCAGTGTCTGACGGTAATCTGGTGAATCAAACCGGCCGGCAAAAGAAGAGGTAGTAGTAAATTGGTTCTTTAACAGTTTCTGAAGGCGGATTCGGTTATCCACCTCCACGAACCTGAAATCAGTGTGGTCAAGGAATCCTGGCGGAGCATGTTTCAGGTCTCCGGGCGCCCGGGTGGTATTCATCGCCAGGATGGTGAGCTCAACACCTGCCTTGATTAGGCTTTGGCTCATTGCCAACAGGGCGCAGGATCCCCCATCGTGGGGTGGAAATGGGACCTTATGATACAACTGCAGGATTCTCATTTCTTTCTGCTAAGTGTTTCCCGGATGATGCCGGCAATGCATTCAACATGCTGGGGGTTTACCTCATGATGCAGGGGAAGACACAGAATACGCGCTGCTAATGCTTCCGTCACCGGAAGATCAGATGTTTTAAACTTTCGAAATTCTTCCAGATCATGAACCGGTGGATAAAAGTACTTTTTACAGAATATGAATGATTTTTCCAGCGTTGCAGCAAGTTCATCTCTGTTGCAACCGCCATTCTGCGGATGAATAAGAACAGGAAAATAGGAATAATTCTGCCCGGAACCTCCTTTGATAGCAGGGATCTCAAGCCCCGGTAAATCTTTAAGGGCTTTTTGGTATAAATGGCTTATGGTTTTTCTGTGATGTATAAGTTCATTTACATGGTTAAGATGCACCAGTCCGAATGCGGCCTGCAGTTCGTTCATCTTGGCGTTCATTCCCGACCCATCTGAACCGCCGGGCATGTGACGGACCATTTTCATCCGGTCAATGATGGATTTGGTTTCCTTGTCAGGACAGATAACTGCTCCACCTTCGATGGTGCTAAGGATCTTAGTGGCATGAAAACTCATGACACTCAGGTTTCCAAAATGGCATAGGGGTATTTGATTTAGTTTTACCGCGAAGGCATGAGCTGCATCGTATACAACAAGAAGTCTGTGCTTTTCTGCAATGCTTTGGATACTATCTACCTCACAAGGGGTTCCGAACACATGCACAGGCAGGATAGCTGATGTATAAGGAGTGATGGCTTTTTCAATCTTTTCCGGATCTATATTCAGGTCCTTTTCGCTAATGTCGGCATACACCGGTTTCAGGTTATTCCAGACGATCGCCTGGCTGGTTGCCGGAGAAGTAAAAGATGTTGTAATGATCTCACCCCGGAGTTTGAGAACCTTAAGGGCAAACAACAACGCCAGGGTGCCGTTTGCAAAGAGGCTGACATGCTCCACATCAAGATAGCGGCAAAGGGCTTCTTCGAATTCTTCGTGTATGGGTCCAATATTGGTGATACGTCCTTCTTTCCATATCCGTTCAAGGTACGGCATAAGCTCTTCAAGGGGAGGCATGTAGGGTCGACTTGTCAGGACAGGTTCCATGGTTGCCAGGTTTTTTATAATGGTTTGGGTCGTGCTTTTCGAAAGCTTTTTCTGATCAACCGGGTGAAAAGGATGTTTATCATGGAAACGACATAGTACAGGTTGATTTTGCAGAATGTATGGATGTTTGCCAGGATCATTTCCTTCCTCAAAAGAGCACTAAGGATGACAATCAATGAGATAAGGATAAAGATGATGGCAAAGGTCGGGTGAAAAGGAACAAAGAAAAATGAAGTCAGGTAGCAAATAATGAGCAGGGGTGGGATTAATAACCGGAGATACTTATGCCAAAGGAGCATGATACGAAGATGGAATGGCACTCCTTTCATTAGTTCTTTTTTCAGAATGATTTGAAGAAATCCATGGAGGTATCTCCGGCTGCGGGAATAATCATAAATCCCGGAAAAATCATCGTCAATGATCATGACGTCAGGACATAAAATGATTTTTTTCGAAGCAAGAATTCGCATACTCAGATAGAGATCGTCCAAAATGATGTGTTGGCTGATGGGACAGTAAGCGGTTTTTCTGATGGCATAAAGAGGCCCATAAACACCGATCAGCTCGCCTGACCTGCTTTCCATCTTTTTAAGGAAATTCTCATAGGCCCGGAGCAGGGAGAAATGGTTATTTGTTGTATTGAGACTTGAAATACAGGCAGATACAGCGCCAACTCGATCGTCCTGAAGAGGCTTGACAAGTGCTTCCAGGGAACAGCCGGCAAGTTTTTGTCGTTGGTCGCTGAAAATGATGGTTTCATACCGGGCAAGGGAAACACCCAGGTTCATGGAATGAGGGATACCCTGTTGATGTTCTTTGGCAATCAAAAGAAAACCATATTTTTCTTTCAGATTTTCTGCCAATTCCCTGGTTCCGTCATGGCTGCCGTCGTCGATCACAATGATCTCCTGTTCCCGGAAACATTGCATGCCGGCATGTATCTCTTTGATTTTGTCTTCGAAATAGGG
This sequence comes from Bacteroidota bacterium, assembly GCA_016868575.1. Classification (GTDB taxonomy): domain Bacteria; phylum Bacteroidota; class Bacteroidia; order Bacteroidales; family FEN-979; genus VGGL01. Next base: position 4,134 of record VGGL01000024.1, on the reverse strand, counting down.
ATAACCGTTGCAAGTCAGCAAGATCAGTGTAACGCCATCTTTTCGTTCACCATCCGGAGGGCTTACAGCAGGATGGAAACGGGGAAGAAAGCGGAGAAAAACGGGATATAATAAGTAGATAAGAATGAGAATCAGGGTTAAGTAAAAAAGGATCACCATTGAATCAGTGCTATGAATTGAGTTAGAGGTTATTTTTCTTCACTACTTTTATTTGATAGATGGATTTCATCAGGGCATATATTTTTTCTCCTGCGCCCGGTGGCAGGAAACGTTGGATCATCCGGGCTGTATCCTTTGCCAGATCAAACAGCCAGCTTTTCTTGTCCTTATTGCTGTAAAATCCTTCTTTCTTTACCAGGCGTATTGCTTCCACCCGGTCAGCATATGGAAATTCAGGGGTTTCAAAAACAACCCGGGGTTTAATCGTATGCATTTCGTGGGTATGGTTTACGAGGAATTTCCCATGTTTTTCGATGTATTTCCATTGTTCTGTTCCCCGGAAAGGAAGCACGGTATAGAAATTTATGTAGTCGCAGCCGGAATTCTTTGCAAAGGCAATGGATTCCCGGATGGTATCCAATGTATCTCCCGGGCTTCCGATGACATATTGGGATAAAACTTCGATCCCTGCCTCTTTCAGGTATCCAACACCTTCCAGAATCTTTTCCCGGGTGGTGGCTTTGCCCATGTTCTTAAGGATTTCGTTGTTGGCCGACTCAATTCCAATAGCTACATTGTAACATCCCGCTTTTCGCATCTTTTGTGCCACCTCCCTGGTCATCAGGTCGGCCCTGACAGACGCCGACCAAAGGATACGGATGTTTTCCTGAACGAGCAGATCACAGAGTGTTGTCAACCATGACAGATTGATGTTGAGGCTATTATCTCCAAAAACAAAAATCTTCTTCCCATAATGCTGAAGCAGGTGTTTGATCTCTTCAATGACCATTTCGGGCGATCGTTGCCGGAAGCTTTGTCCCCAGAGAGAACTGGAGTTACACCAGGAACATGCATAGGGGCATCCCCGGCTGGAAACGATGCGATGAAGCGGATAGCGGCCCATAGGCAACAGGTCGTATGCGGGAAAAGGGAGGGAATCCAGATCACGAATCTTCTCCCTGGGTAGTGTGTAAAAGATCTCGCCACTCTTCTTCCTTACCATAAGACCTGGGATCTCTTCCGCAGCCTTTCTGCCCTTGAGGTGCTCAATAATATCTGAGAAAACCTGCTCGCCTTCGCCTACCACTGCAAAATCAGCCGGAGAAAGTCGAAATATCTCTTTCCCAACGGTCGTCACATAAGGCCCGCCTAAACAAATGATGGTGGATGGATGATTGCGCCGTATCCTTTCATGCAATGCAATAACTTCACGGTATACCGGAGAATAAACGGTAATACCGATCAGATCGAATGAGGTGTTGAAAAAATCCCGGGTCTCCTTACGTCCGGCAGTCCGGGTGTCGAGATAGGTAAATTCCAGGTCATCATGATTCTGCCGGGCATACGCCATAAGGTAACCAATACCGAGATGAACAGTCTTGTATCTCCTGTCTTTATTTGGAAAGATAAGTCCGATTCTCATGTGGGAATTTTTTCCCGTTGTTTATAATTAAGAATAACCCTGCTTCAAATTTATACAAGATTCATACATCCTTTGCCGGACAGGCAATATTCTTGGCTCCTTTCAGTGAAGAATAAAATATTATCGCTTGGGTGATTGATGGACATGATTATACCCACGAAGTTCTCATAAGTCCTGCGCAAAGGTCAAGATCTGATTTCAATAATCGTTGATCAATATTCCTTGTTTGGTTCCTCCGATCAGGAGTTTAGGGGTTTAAGCTGTTTTCGGATTAATGAGAAATGAGTAATTCCAATAATTACTCAATTACAGAATTTCTCATTATTCATAATAAGGCTCTGATCATCAACCTTTTTATTGAACACAGACCATTGTTCACTGACTTAATCCATATGCATAATAGAGCGGCAGGAAGATCAGTTTTTGTTCCGGCAATTCTCCATATTCACCGGTTGATAATACATATCCTTTTTTAATTCCTGGATATTCCTTCAATATTTGGTGCATGCTTCTGAGTTTACCTGCGGCTCCTCCCTTGATTTCCAACGGAACGATTTCATTGTCCCTTGTCAAAAGATAATCAACCTCAGCAGAACTGTTTTTCTCCTCTCTTGACCAGTAATAAAGATAGTCTAAACCATCTGAGACCAACTCCTGTCCAGCAAATTGTTCTGCCAACGCTCCCTGGTACATGGAAAGTAAATCATTTTTCAAATATTCAATGTTTGGGGGCAGATCATTCAGGGCTCTCATCAGACCGATATCGACCATGAGTAGTTTGAATTTCTTTTCTGAAGCATTAACCCTAAGCGGGAGTGAGGCTGGTGATGTGGAACGTACTTTATGAATAATCCTGGCCATTGAAAGCAGTTCGGTCGCTTTCTTGTTCGTTGGCCCGGTGAACTCGTCGGAAAGACGGGTAAATTTTACCGGGTGACCAATATTCCTGGCAACAGAATGGAGGACCTGATCCAGACTCCTTTTATCTGTATGCGGCGCATACTTGGCAAAGTCCTGCTGATACGTAGTAAGCAAATCCGATTGGATTGAAAACACATCTGACATACTCATCGAGTCACACCATGCCTTCACACATGCGGGCATACCCCCGATAAACATGTATTGGCGTAAGTTCTCCAGCAGTTGGGCGTGGATTGCTCGTGGCAACTTCTCAGGTGAATGAACAATGATCTCTGCCAATTTGGACTTACCAGTAGCAAGCAGGAATTCAAACAGATTCATGGGCGCCAGGGAAAAGAAGCTGATCCTTCCCACCGGGAAACTGATATCCTTCATGGCAAATTCCAGCAATGATCCGGCAGCGATCACATGCAGTTCAGGAAGCTCTTCATAAAAATACCGCAGTGATGTGATAGCTCTCGGGCAAGCTTGAATTTCGTCCAAAAAAAACAGGTCAGCCCCTGGTGATATCCTTGCGTCCAACAGCACCTCAAACTCACTGACAATCCTTTTCGGGTCTAGGTTTTTCTCAAAAACACGATGCCACTCCGGGTGTTTTTCAAAGTCGACAACATGTGTTTTCCCTTTGAAATGATCCTTCCCCAATTGGGTAATGGTATATGATTTCCCAACCTGCCTTGCTCCTCGGACAATCAATGGCTTTCGGTGTGGAGAAGATTTCCAGTCCTGCAGTTTTTTTGTAAAGATCCTTTTCATGGATATCGATTTAGAAATACAATGCAAAAATAAACATTATCCTTTAGAAATACAAGGTTAATTATTTGCGGAGATAAATTTTTAGTATCTGATTATGAGAATCAGCAAGGGTTTACCATTCTATTTTTACCACGAAGTTCTCATAAGTCCTGCGCAAAGGTCAAGATCTGATTTCAAAAATCGTGGATCAATATTCCTTGTTTGGTTCCTCCGATCAGGAGTTCAGGGGAACAAGCTGTTTTCTGATTAATGAGAAATGAGTAATGCTAATAATTACGCAATTACAGAATTTCTCATTACTCATTTAAAAACAGTACCCGGGACGACCCGGTAGTTCTCTCTCCGCGTAACATGATGTGGTATATTCCCTTTGCCGTCGATCGGAATGAGGCGGAATGCAGCGGGATCTGTTGTTCTCCCTGCCGGCACTTACCTGAAAAGATCGTTCCGATCTCCTGTCCTTGCTGATTGACGACCGAAAGGGTGATATGGTCTTCTTTGTGCAGATAGAACCGGATGACGCTGTGATCTCTGACCGGGTTTGGGAACACGGTTATATGCAGGCGGGTTTGCTTGTTTTCCTCCCTGATGCCGGTGAACAGCTCATCGAGGTTGGCGCTGAACATGGAGAGTCCGTAAGTTCCTGCGACGATCTTCCGGGTTGGGGTGTGGATCTTCATGGCACAAACGGGTACGGCGGGATTTCCTGTCCATAGCCAGTACCAGTATTGCCCGCCATCGATGGTGCCGTAAACCCCGGCATCGGTACCCACGATGATCCGGTTAGGCACATCGGGATCAAGGACGATGTCGTTGACCGGGAATTCAGGGAGGTTGCCGGAGATGTCTGTCCAGTTTTGCCCCAGGTTGGTGGA
>VGGL01000023.1 GCA_016868575.1 Bacteroidota bacterium | reverse complement strand
CTCCTATGACTTCGATAAAGTGATTCCCATGATGCTGGGACACTATTTCCCGACCGGTGTTCTCGGGCTTGGACTTACCGCGCTGATGGCTTCTTTCATGTCGGGCATGGCAGGCAATGTAACGGCGTTCAATACGGTTTGGACTTATGACATCTATCAAAGTTATATCCGGCCTGGACAATCTGATAAGCATTACTTACGGGTGGGACATTTGGCCACGATCTTTGGGATTATTTTGAGCATTGGCGCAGCCTATGTGGCCAGGCTCTTTAACAATGTGATGGACTTTCTCCAACTGATCTTCGCTTTCATCAACGCCCCGTTGCTTGCAACCTTCCTGCTGGGGATGTTCTGGAAACGCACCACCGGACATGGCGCATTCTACGGGTTGCTATCCGGCACCATAGCTGCAGCCCTGCATCACGGGTTCACCTCATCGGTGGGAGCAACCTCCCTGATCAAGGGTGGATGGCTTGGCGACCTCGTCCACATCTATCCAAGCGAGATGGCGCAGAATTTCTGGACCGCCATTTTTGTCTGGAGCGCCTGCTTTGTCATGACCATCATCATCTCCCTGTCAACAAAGCGAAACAAAAGTGATGATGAACTGCGAGGACTTGTCTATTCCCTTACCGAGAGACCCGGGGAAGTGGGGGTGAAATGGTTTTCCAAACCTGCAGTATTGGCTGTGATCATTTTGTTAATAGCAATCATATTAAATATATTTTTCTGGTAAAATGAAAACAACATCATTTTTGGCTTTTCTATGGATTATCTCAAGTTTGTGCCTTGCACAATCCGATCTCCTTTTTCTCCGACAACAGCCTACGCCTGTTAACCCCATTGATCTTGAATTTAACGGCTATTCAATCAGGTATCGAAATGCTTCCGATAATAGCGTGATGACCGTTGTGAAAGATAATATTGACACGATTAAACTGAGATCTCCCCAAGAGGGTTCTGATGTTTATCAAACGAAAGATCTCCGTCACGCCTTTGAAAAAGGATTGGAGCTCCCGATCGTCTGGTTTGGTATTGATTTCACTCATGTTACCGTTTGCCATCCCGCAAATTCAGCTAAATACTCCCATATGTTTTTCAAGGATTGTAACGATTTTGTGTTGCAAGACAAGCATTATAAACCTTTGTGGATCCGGAAGAAATCGCGGCCGTTGTCTGGATTGAAGCAGGACTTAACCGTTGTTACCGAACGAAATAAGAAAGTCAATCTTGATCAGGTTTTTGATTGCAGGGATTCAGCCAAAAGAGTGCCGCTGCATATGATCAGAGAGAACATTCAAACCTATCGCTCGGAAAAGTTTAAGAAGGGGATCGGGCTGGTGTTTTTGATGGCTGAAATTGACAAGAGAACTGAAAGTGAAGTGAGCTATATGGTCCTTTTTGACATCCATTCAAGAGAAATTCTATTTGTCAAACGGGTTTTCGGTGCTGCCAGTGGGATGACCATGGCGTGGCATTGGACCTATCCAATCCTCAATGCGATCATGATATATAATCAAGACTGGCGGATGGACAAATGGATGGGGTTGTTTTATTAAGAATCTTCAGTATTAATGACGACTTTTATCGGAAAAGATAATCTGTGTAAATCTGTTCAATCTGTGTAATCTGCGTTCTAAAAAGTAGCTGATATGAAAACATTATTTATTTTAACCATGTTGGCCTTTTCCATCAGGCTTTTGGCACAAAATGAAGTGCTCAACTATGTGGAGTCTTCAACCGGTCTTGCTTTTCCATCATGGGAAGGAGGAATGACCGAACTTGAATTCACCGATATCAATGATGATGGTAAAATTGATATCATTTCGGTAGGGGATCACGGAAGTCCCAACATCAATGCTACAGAGCACGGCATCATGGTCTGGTTTGGAGATGGTCAGGGGAATTGGGCTGTTCAGATGTACGGCGACCTGGGCTATGGCGGTGTGGCCGTTGGAGATGTAAACAACGACGGCATCATGGATGTAGGCTACGGGATACATCATAATTATTCATCGACAGATCTTGGTGACCAAATCCTTGAGGTTGCGCTGGGTGATGGCACAGGGCTCAATTGGGTTGCCTGGGATGATGGCCTGGCCACAAATGGCGAAGACTGGGGGATGTTTGGCAGCGACTTCGCTGATATCGACCATGATGGCGACCTTGACCTGGGAAGCATCTCTTTCGGTTGTTGTGCCGGGGTCCACGTATATCGTAATAACCAGAATGGTTCATGGACTCAAACTTTCGGTTTTTTGGGAGGCAATTCCGGTGAGAGATTGGTATTCGGGGATATCAACAAAGATGGATACCCCGATATGGCGATTGCCCATCAGAATGGGGTTGTTTATTTTGGAGATGGAAATGGGAACTTCTCCAATGCGACCGGCAACCTTCCATCACCTGGAACACTCGGCTACAGCGGACCCTCTCTGGGTGATGTCGATGAAGATGGCAGCAAGGATCTCGCTTTCTGCCGGAATGGCGGAGTGCAGGTTTGGAAATGGGACATCTCCCAGAACCTGTGGATTAGCATCTCGGGTACGCTCCCAACGTCAGGTAATTTTGAAGAAACCCAAGTATGGGATATGAATGTGGATGGGCACCTCGATGTTTGTGCTTATGGTACCGGCACATTTAAACTGTGGCTGGGTGACGGGCAAGGCAACTGGACGCCGGATGCCCAGTTCATTGCCACAGGCATCGAGGAATGCAAGGCTTTCAGGGTAGGAGGGGATGTTGACCACAACGGCTATCCGGATATTATCATGGTAGGCGAATGGGGAAACTGGATCAATTATAAAAACTATCTGAAGTGTTACAAAGAGACATCAGTCGCGACGGAATTCAAAATCCATGGACTATTCCCAAGAGGAAATGAGGTTTTTTACCAGCAATCGGTGCAATTCATCGATTGGATAACGGCTGTTCCGGGAGGAGACAGCTCAAATGTTTCAATCTATCTCTCTGTAACCGGTATCGGTGGACCTTATGAAGAAGTTATTACGGGTGTGCCCGACAATGGCCGATATCAATGGAATGTCCCCATGGCTTATTCAGATAATTGCTATTTGCGGTTTGTCGCGCAGAAATCGGGTATTCCTGATGCTGCCGATACCACAGGTCCCTTTACCATCACCGGCACCGCATTTCCGACAGCCATGTTTGTGGGAGAGCCTTTATTCGGAGTAGCTCCCTTAACAGTATCTTTCACTGATCTCTCAGCGGGAAATGTCATTTCCTGGGAATGGGATTTCCAGAATGACGGCATCGATGACTCTTCAGAGGAAAACCCGGTATTTACCTATACGGATCCGGGATTGTATGCCGTAAAACTGAAGGTCAGCGACGGATCTACATCCGATAGCCTGATCCGGAGCGAATACATTGATGTGATACCTACCGGTTTCGATCTGTCCGGAAGTTATCGAAATAATGTAATCCGGGTGGTACCTAATCCCGTTCACGGACAGGCTGCCATCTATCTTGATCTTCAGGAAGAAAAGCCGGTTTCATGTATTCTTTATTGCTTGAAAGGATCATTTGTTCAGGAGCTTGGTGAACTTATCAGAAATCCTCAATATCCGAATCGTTATGTTGTCCCTCTGTCGTCATCCGGACTAACCAAAGGAGTATACATGATTTGTCTAAAAACCAATATTAACAACTATCAAAAGAAGATCATAATATTGTAAGACCTGAACATTCAATCACCCAATCACTAACTCACCCAATCACTAAATCACCCAGTCACCATTGCCACGTCGCTGCTCCCTTCGCTTCGCTCGGGATTTCAGCTCCTCGCAATGACAAAATCACCAAATCACCAAATCACCAAATCACCAACTTCAATATGGAAATCGATATCCGCCTGCCTATCGGCGCCATGTTCACCCTGCTGGGGCTGCTGCTGACCATCTTCGGCCTGGTGACCTCTTCCAACGATCTGATGTATCTGCGTTCTTTGGGATTTAACGTGAACCTCTGGTCGGGCTTACTGATGCTGGTTTTCGGCCTGGTGTTACTGTTTTTAACCTGGCGGAAAAGGCGTTTCCAGAAGTCAATTGAACACAGATAACCAAATGAGACTTAATACCCTGATCTTTTTGCTTCTCCTGGTGTGTTTCCAGGTACCGGCACAAATCGCCTCACTGACGTTTGATCGCTACTCGCTATTCGCTTAAAATCCACGCATCCTTCCATGTCTTCTTAACCTCCCTAAGTGCGCTGTCAGCCTGTGTTTTATACTGAAACTCCATGATTGAGACACGAAGCTTGCTTTGTTTGTCCAATACCTTGGCATCTTTGTAACCTTTAGCGATCAGCTCGTTTGCTGTTTTGGTGCTTTCGCTGAGCGGGAGCATACTTCTGACAATGATATAGTACTTTCCTTTCTCAGAAGAGACGGGTTTTGTCGTTGTCGGCTTTGAAGCAGGGACGGTTGTGGTGGGTTCCTTTTTCTTATCTGGAATAACCGGATTCTCCTTTTTAGCGGTTACGGTGTCTTTCTTGGGCGGTTCAGTTCCACAGACATATGGCTTGGGTTCTGGATCGGGCTCTTTTCCAAACCAGGCGACAGCATAGTTCTCGCAAATGCCAATTCCAATGGCGCCCCAGTTCTTTTCTGCCCATTTTCCAGTATTCAGGAGGAAGGCATTGAAATAATCCATCGATTTCCAGAGATCCATGGCACTGTCGATGTTTACACGGGTATTCTCCCAATATACGATCTCAAATCCTTTTCCCTTGTAGTGGGTGATTTCTTTGGGCTTATCCCACACCGAGTTTTTCTTGTCTTCATCACGCGGGTAACAGAAAGGTTTCCAGGCGCCTTTATCAGACCAGCTGTGCATATTGCAGGGCTTCTTGTCCGGCTGGTTGTAATAGAGATCCTTGGCGTGGGTAGAAGCAACATAAGATAGCGATTTAGACAGCGGGATGGAGGGAAGGGCATATTTCCGCCGGTATTCGTTGACCATGTTCACAAGTTTCATTTCTTCCGTTGAAACACAGAAATTCGCCGGAACTACCTTAGCTGTGACCGGCTGCTGTGCCACCACAAAAGAGGAAGACGCGATGATCAGCAGAAATGATGAAAGGAATCCAAATCGCAAATTCAAGATCAGACAGGTTTACCGTTTTTACGCAGATCAATCAATTTCGTTACAAATATCAGGATATTTACTTGACGGGTCTTTGGATTTGTTTTATAAAAAACGGATCCGGATAATATCCCTGCCGGTGTATTTCCTCCTTGTGCTCCTCAAAAAAGGTACGCAACTTTTCCATGGAAATAACATATGTTACACCGTATTTGATCATTTCACCGGTACTTACGAACACATTCCCTTCGTAAGGCGTGGTAAGGTCATATTCAACGGTGTTGTGACCTATGTCAGGCCTTAAGTAGAATTCATTGGAAGTAGATACCGACTTGGCCATCCCGACCAACTCAAAGTTGGGAACACCATCCCTGATTGCCAGCACCACCCCGCCACTAATACCTTTGTTGAACAGGGCATCGGTCATGAATACGCCGGGTATCCCGGATACCCATATTCGGCATTAAGATTGAATACCAGGGGATAGTAGCATGTACCACCTGAACCATTCAGCAGGTTCATGGGTTGTTATTTTTTCAGTATCACTTTTCCTGCGGCAAAATGATCATCACCATAGATTAAAACATGGTAAAGTCCGTCAGGAATCGAGTGCAAATCCAGGAGTTGACTGCCTGCATTTACATTGGTTTCCATCAACACAGTTCCAACCGAGTTGACTACTTTGACGCGTGATGGCCTGGTCAGGTCGAGATGAACGTATCCGTTTGTCGGGTTGGGGAAGATGGTGAGCTTATGGGTCAATATTTCATCTTCAATGCCGGTATTTGTATCAAGGATGAGAAAGACACCATTATCACAGGTGACGATTGATTCATTGATGTTACCCGGAACAGCAGACATATTGTTGATGGGCTGTTGGATGGGACTTGGGCTTATCAGTGTCCATGAGTCACCGGCGTCAGCGGTTCTGAACACTTCGCCAAGATTATTGCCAAGATAGCCATGCTGGGGGTCCTGGAAGAGGATGGAGTTAAGCCGGCTATTGGGTTGAGTGTTTTGGGGAACCATTACCGGTGACCATCCTGATCCGGTATTTTTCATCAGGCTGTAACGTGTATCCACTGTATCCAATCCACAGATCCATCCCACATTGAGTTCTGAAAAATACACATCCTTGATGGGTTCACTCTGGAAACCGGCTGGGATGCCATCATCGATCCAGGCGAGGTTATTAAGGGTATAAGCACCTGAGTTGCCATGGATTGAAAAACCGTCTTCCATGGTTACGTAAATCGTTCCATCCGGATGGAGATAACAATGATAGAATTTGTCTGAAGTACCGATTGAGGGAGGCAGATTGGTTTGTTTGGTCCAGGATGTACCTCCATTGAGTGTGATGAAAAGTCCGGTATGGGAACATGCTACGCCGTAGGAAGCATTATAGAACTTCAGCATGTTGATTCTTCTGGCTCCAAAAACCTGTGAAAACGGTAACCAACTCACTCCACCATTGGTCGATTTATAAATAGGTGCAGGGGCAACATCAACATCCAGCGCTATTAATCCTGTATTGGCATCGATGAAATCCATGCCGCGAAAATCATGAACCCCACTGCCAAATTGCTGAAGAAATGAGGCGCTTTGCTGGGTAGCATTCCATGTATTCCCTGATTTGATAAGCTTCAAAAAAGTGTTGGAGCCTCCGGCTATCCACGCTTCCGTTGGACTGATGAATTCGGTATAATAGACCTTATCAGCAGTGGATTTGATCAAAGTGATATCCTGAGCATGGAGGTGACTGTATAAACAGATACTCAGAAATACGAAAGCAATCTTTTGAAAAATCTTCATTGCATCTACATTTTAAGTATTGGTAACTATAACCAGGCTTGCAAAAATAAGAATAAAGACTTCAGGATGTTATAATAAATTGATTATCTTTGTATCTCAATTTGTTATGACAGAGAAGATCCGGGCAACTCAGATGCGCAAGAGGCAAAATATCAGATATTTTCTGTTGTTGGTGATGGCTTTTCTAACCTGTGAGGCATCGGCCCAGTTGGTTGTTACGGAAGGTTCAGCCATGAATATGACGCCCCAGCAGTTGATCCAGGAGTGGTTTATCGGGGAAGGCATCACTGTGAGCAACGCCACTTTCAATGGCTCCTCAGCAGTCATAACTTCTACGCAGGTTGGGACTTTTACAACCCAAGGCACAGCAACCACTGAATTGAAGATAGATGCGGGCATATTGCTGACTTGTGGTAAGGCGAGCATTGCCATTGGACCTAATAATGCACCTAATGCCGGATCAAATACAGGCGGATCAGGGGATCCCGATTTGAATATGCTGTCAGGCTCTACGACTTTCGACAAAGGGGTTATCGAGTTTGATTTCATCCCCCAGTCTGATACTGTTCGTTTCAATTATGTCTTCGGATCGGAGGAATTTGACGAATACTGCGGAAGTTATAATGATGCTTTCGGTTTCTTTCTCAGCGGTCCGGGGATTTCAGGATCCTATAGTAACAACGCAAAGAATATCGCACTAATGCCGGGCAGTGCATCACAGCCAGTGACGATCAACAATATATGCAACAATCAATTTTGCAGCTGGAATAATGCCGGAGGAGTTAACTTCCAATATGATAGGCTAACGAACAGATTTATTGCCTGGAGCGCGGTTATTCCATGTTCAACCTACCACATCAAATTAGCCATTGGCGATGCCGTAGATCACATTTATGATTCTGGTGTCTTTCTGCAGAAGAACAGTTTTTCAAGTACGGTGCTGAATGTGGGTACATCTTTTTCGAACCCGCTCATCTCAGGTGTGGCGGTGGAGGGCTGTGCCGATGCAACGGTTTCTTTTGTGATCTCCCAGACATCCAACAAACCATATGTCATTCGGTATGATGTGCTCGGAACAGCTACCCGTGGGGTTGATTACACAGATATTCCCGATTCCCTGGTCATCCCACCGGGACAGGATAGCACCGCACTTGTGATCCATCCCGTGTATGATAGCGATCTGGAGGGACAAGAATATGTGCTTCTGAAAGTTCACAAACCTTCTTGTTCTGGTCCCCAGTATCAATATGATACGGTATATATTGATGATAATGCCCCGCTTCTTGTACAGGATATCCAAAATTCGATCATCTGCAATGGAGACTCTATCACCCTTGTAGCACATGTTAGCGGTGGCCATGTCCCTTATTTCTACCAATGGAATGTCCCCAACGGAGCAAACGATTCTGTGACGGTGTATCCACCCATAGGACATACCTGGTATGTGGTTGAAGCCACCGATGCCTGCCAGAATACCGATCTTGACTCAGTCATGATCATCACCTATCCGCCACCTGAAATCTGGAGTTCCCTGGATTTTGGATATTGCTCCGGAGCTACTACCAATGCCACGTTTATCGGGAATATCCCGGATATGTATTATTTCTGGACGGCCACCAATCCCGGCGGCCATGTCACAGGGTATGGGCCTGGCGATGGGACAGCCATCCGACAAACCTTGTACATGGATAACCAGGCTGCCATCGACAGTGTGATTTATAAAGTCACACCAACCAAAGGGAATTGCATTGGCCCTGATACGACGGTGGTGATCACCATGTTCCTGGCACCATCCGTAACCTTCTCATCTGCTTTACCCCACGTTTGTTCGGGCGATACCACCGAGATATTCCTCCTCTCCAATATCAACAATGCTACCTTCTCCTGGACAGCTTCTGCATCTTCTTCCAATGTGTCAGGCCATACCGGTGGTTCAGGAGATGTCATCCGGCAACGAATTGTAAAAACGGGTACTGGAGTTGATACCTTACGTTATTTCGTTACTGCAACTGCCCTTGGATGTGATGGTGTGGCCGAGGAATTTTCAATACTGGTTACACCCAGACCGAAAGTGAACCTCCCTGCTGATACAGTGGTTTGCGTTTATGATTCGATCATCCTGAATGCAGGGAACCCGGGGTTTTCATTCCTCTGGTCAACAGGAGATACTGTTCAGACCATCATGGTTGCAACAACCGGACTCGGCTATGATCTTCAGACTTACTCCGTGATGGTTGGGAATGCCTTCGGATGCAACGACGCTGACTCAATCTCCGTGCTCTTCAGCTACGAGGAGTGCGTGGGTATCGGTGAGCAGGCCAAACCCCTGATGACCCTCTTCCCGAATCCAACTACCGGCAGACTGAATGTCGTCTTCACCGATCCGCCTGATAAAGGGGAACTGGTGGTGATCAATTTATACGGTGAAGAGGTAGCTGTCCATTCGATCGGGCAAATCCCTGAACGGGTATTTACCTTCGATCTTTCCGGAATTCCATCAGGTATTTATTTCCTCGGATACAGGGGGACAAGCCTGATCAAACCGGTTAAATTCATTCTTAGCGGAAGATAGTACCACTTTTCAGGGACAATCACACAGCTTTTTCTTGAGCAATGCGCGCCGGGCATTTTCGGTGAGGCAGAAATCAATGGCCTTCATCCCTTTCTTGTCCCGGATATTCCGTTTTCCGCCCTTATTCAGTATATGAATGATCAGCGCCGGCTTGTCTAACTCACAAGCATACATCAGCGGTGTTTTTCCGAATTGATCCTGATAGTTGATGAAATCAAAATATTTTCGGTCACAGCCTTCACAGGGGCGGTAGTAAATCAGGTCAATGACCAGCTTCAAGGTATCAATGCTGATCTCATTGCCCTTGGCTATCAATCTGGAGATATAGTAGAACAGATGCTTTTTTGTTTCTGAATAGGGATCTTCAAGGAACCACAAAGGATCCTTGATATGCCCGGCTTTGCTGACGATCATCAGGATAGAGTCCAGATGGGTTGTATCGCCGCTAAACCCAAAGCTGTGTGCGATGGAGTGAAAGACCGTGCCATATGTGAGTTGCTGGTTGATGTCGAGACCCTGATCCATCATCCGGAGTATTTCCGCATAAGCATAATCCTTATCCGGATCATACGCCACCTGGCTCAATGTTGTGCCGGGAAGAAGAAAAAAAATGGCCATAACAGCCGGGATTAAAGTTTTCATCATCACTTCACATGAATTATTTTATGGGATTGAATCAGCTCTTGGTGTTGCAGGATCAGCCAATAATTGCCTGCAGGCATTGCTCAAATACCGATGGAAGAATCCTGCTGACCTGTGTTGGAAAACACCATCCCGTTCCATGCACCCCGGTTGGAGGTGAAATCAGAGAAGTTGGCGGTATCCCGGATAGTAAAAATAATGCTATCGCTTTGCTGTCCTTCAGCCAGAAGCCGGCCTTCAACGGTAAGCCGGTAAAACCGGTCAAATTGTACCACCACACCCGGATCAATCGTAAGCACGTCACCAGCCGGCACCCGGATGTTTCCAATGACCTTCACCGTGTCCACATCCCATCTGCCCTGAACATCTCCAATCACTTCAATCACCTGACCATACTCAGGCATGATCTCAAATAGCATAATAAAGAAAAGAACGAACTTTCTCATAAGCAACTAACTGATTTTCTATTAATTATTAATTATTAATTATTAATTATTAATTAAAAGTATACCTTTCATCAAAAAGCATCCTTGCAACAATCCCTGCCCAGATATAGGTCTTACGGCCAGGTTGACATTGTAATAAAAACCATCTTTCTCATCCCACATCTTCCGGTTGATCAGAGCTGACCGTCTATCTGCCTGCTCTTTAAAAGTCTTTGATTCAGTAGCATATCCAAGGATGGCAGCCATCTGCGAAAGTGACCGGGCTTCTTTCACCAGCATGGCATTGACATCCGGACCTTCGAAATTTCCCGGCCGGCCTACCTTATCACATACGCCAACCCGCGCATCCCGCACCGATTCAAGCTCTGCATGAGCGCCCCATGAACACAATCCGTTCTGGTTTGAATCACGCGAGGCAGAATAATAGCCGTAGAACTTTTTTCCTGAGACATAGGCTTCCTTCAGAAACTGTTTGTCTTCTATGATCGTGAATATCTCGAGGTTTTGATAGTTGTACCATGGCGCCGAGGAGGTCTTCATCCCGTTGTGGATGATCGTCTCATCCAGGTAAGGGCCTGTCCGGTAGTTGATGTAACCATCCGGATCCTGCCGTTCCATGTATACCCGCTGCGAATTCATCGCCGACATCGGATCCATCAGGGCATACGCCATCATCGTCAGGCTCTCATGAAAGACCTGGCCGCCATATCCCCAGCCCCATTTTGGTTCTCGCGAAAAAACATAATAATTGTAGGTGCATTTCCCTTCAGGCTGCATCATGCACTGGCGCATCAGGTTGAATGCTGACCAGTAGGTAAGAGCTTCATCTTCCGTATCAAAATCAAGTTTGGGCATCTTAGCGTAAAGCTTTAGATTAGCAGCTTCAATAGATTGTAAATCAATACTTAAAATATCTCTATTAGATGACTTCTGATCATGGATATCCTCAAGATGAAGTGCTGCCCTTACAACAGCCGTTTGACCTGGAACAAGGGTGATGGTTTGATATAAAATGACACAACGCAGGCCCTTTCCCAGCATGGCCTTCGGGATCCCTTCCATGAACCTGTTGACCCATTCCCTCGATTTTCCAAAAGATGACTCTGTATTGATGGGAAATGTCACGATGGAATCCGGCTTCCGGGAGATCAGATGCGTCATCATGATGTCTTCAAAAACGGGGATGCGATGTTCCTCCATCCATCCGTCCCTTTTCTTCCGGATGCGATCGGAAAACGTCCCGTCCTCTTCCTGGATGATCCGCTTCCCGGATACATCGATGGAAGGGTAGTACAAGAAGGGCATCAGGGTGACCTGGATGGTTTCCGTTCCGGTGTTTTGGATCGAATATTCACGAAGCGCCGTTGAAGAGCTGTAAACATCAAAAAACACCTCCACCGCAAGCTCCCGGAATGGCCGGTAATGGAACCGAACCATGTCGCTGTAGGTGGCCGTTACAATTGGTTTGGCATGCATTTCCTGCAGGGTGTACCTGACCTGGTCACCGATGCCGAAGGCCATTCCCAGATTTGGTCCGTCGGAAGAGATAAAATCGATCCCCCTTCCCGGATCATTCCAAAGCATCTGGTAGCCCTGATCGAGTTTGTAGGAAGACCTTTCCAGCGGTGCGGCATAAGTTGAATACAGGGGATCTTCAGATGATACCTGCAAATGCGAAAGATACTGTGCCGGCAGGTGAACGGATGCCAACCATACCATCATGACACCGATTATCTTTTTCATAGACTGATGGTAATGGTTCTCCTTGTTATCGGCTCGTTTTCAGGGAATTCAACTGCGATTGTATAGATGTTGTTCTCCGTATTGACAATCGTTCCGTTCGTTACCATTCCCGGGAGGTTTGCAGCGTAGACACGAAACTGATGCCGGGTGCCCCCTTGGGCTTCCACAGTTATCTCATACTGATTTCCGTTCAATTCATCACGGATGATCCGGATATTTTCGGATGCATGACCAGGCTTCGGATCCGGGCATACCGGGAGGACAGAGATACCCCCGCTGTAAGGAATTTCAAGGGTTATTTTGTCTTTAATGATCAGTGGAATGGCGGCAAGTGGTGCAAGCTCACCCTGCCATGGCTGAGAAACACCCTCCAGCTTCCATTGTGAGTAACTCATCTGCGGGATTGAAGGAGGTGTAAACAACATCCTCACCTCTGCCGTTCCATGGTTGGAGAATGTCCAATGATACTTACCGTTTTGCCTGTTCATGTCAATATCCGGCGTACCATTCCAGTATTGGATGTTGTGCACATGCAGAGAGTCCCAGTCTGCCGGCAAAGCGGGTGTAAACGCAACAGTTTTATTGGAAGCATCAGGCTTGATTCCGAGCAATCCTTCTGACACCGGCTGTAAAACCATGGTTTCCGACCAACATTGGTGAGGACAGACACCCGATTCTTTAAAGACATCCCCATGGAGCACTTCATCGACAAATCCCAATGCGCGATGACGGTAATTCTGCAGGTTGTTCATGATATGAGAATATCCCTGGACAGGCCTGTTCTGGGCATATTCAGCCAGGGCTGTCCATCCGGTGAACAGCGGCCATACATTGCCATCATGGTATCCATTGGGGCGGTAATGAGGAGACTGCGTTGGGATCATTCGGCAGCCCCAGTCAGAAGTAAATCCAAGTCCGGCAAAAGCCTCCAGGATGGGTTTGGATTTTTCATGCTTTACCTGACGAAGGTAAAGCGGGATGCTGTTCTGGATGGTAAACTCCTTCATAAAGGTTCCATCCCTGAACTTTCCTTCATAGAAATATTGCCCTTCCTTGTCCCAGAATTGCTGATCAATGCTCATTTTAACCTCATCCGATTCCTTCTTCAGAAGCGCAGCGTCTTCAGATTCTCCCCAGGACGAGCAAAGGAAAGCTGTTGCCGCTAATGCCTCAGCCCACAGGGAGGAGAGATATAAGGTCGAGTGACAGCCAAACAACCGTCCGCCTTCAATCCAGCCATGGCCTACGTTGGTGTTCTCAATCAGGTGATCCTGGTCGGTGTCGGTCGAAAAGCAATAAGCCATTGCTTTTCGGATGGGTTGCCGGATCTCACGGATAAAGAGGGAATCGCCGGAATACTGATAATACCTTCCTGCCAGGATCAGGAAGAGTGGTGTGGCATCGGCAGCGTCATAATGGACGATACCGCCGGTGCTCAATTCATGGTAGACCTTCCCGTCCAGATCCTGAAAGGCGCAGTAGGTTTTCAATATCTCCCTCACTTTCTCAAAATCGCCGTAACCCAAAAGGGCGAATGCCGACCAAACCCCGTCACGTCCAAAATACCAGGCATAGCCCGGTCTTCCGTTGACCTTGTGTGCTCCGTCCCATCCCCGTTTGGTGGTCGCATAACCAGCAACCAGCGATTTTCCGATCCCGGGTGTGTGAACAAAGAAACGGTCGGTCCCAAGCATTGCCCACCGATACCCGGTATTGAAGTCGACATCGGGAGTCGTCACCGTCATCTTGTTCTTCAATAATTCCTGCGCATGGTTTTGGGAGGCTTTGTAAACGGATAGCGGGTTCTTCAGCGCCTCTTCATAGTATGCCTTGGTTTTTTCAATTCCTTCAGATGACGCAGCAATAACCACATCGAAGTAGTCGACTGGAGATAGCTTGACATGAAACAGCCCGGATGACTGGAACCTGTTGTATCCTTCCCCGGACTCGGAGTTTGGAGGTTCTTTTGGAGAGAGCGAATTGGAGGCAGGGCCGAGTGTCTGCTGTGCGTACCGTTTGTTGGCACCAAGCATGCAAACAAAGGATGCAGATCGATCCCTGATCATGAAGCCGTTCAATCCCTTGTCCATGGTGAACTGGATATTCCCAAGTACTTTCTCGGAGTATGGCCACATCAGTCGCAATATAGAATGAAAGCGGATTTCGAGACGGGCATCGTAAACCCCATGATATTCATAATGGACAACAGCAACAGGCTGGTCTGGATGAACGGTGATCACCTCTTTGAGGTAGGCTCTTGGGAAACGGTAGGTGCGGATGAAAGCATCAGGAGTCACCTGGATTTCAGGCTTTTCATCTCGGAGCCGGTACATGGTATCCCTGTATGAAAACTTGATGCTAACCTCATAATTCCTAAGCGCCATGAAAGGGTGCGCCCAGATCTCATCGATGCCGGAAGGCTGTTGTCCCATCAGCACCATCCGTTCGCCGGCTACATCCCAAAAATCATCCGTAGCGTATCGCTGTGTAAGATCGATGGGGGAGGAGGGAATATCCCATTTGACTGATGGGGAGTAGGAGATGGGCTGAAGCGCATATTCGGGCTGGCAGGCAGAGACAACAGGAGGGGAGAAGTCCCAGTGTCTGAGGGGTGTGTCCATTTTCTCCCCTGAGAGATAACGCAACGTATTTTTCGTAAAGAGCAGAAGATGTTCTGCGTGATCATTCGGCAAAGTGAACTGCATATATCCGCCAACGGCCATTACCTTTCCCTTGCCAGGACGATATTCCATGATGACCTTCGATGCTTCCCTTAGAAATATGTAGTCCCAATCGACGCCAACAACCCTTCCTGCGGGAATGACATCTTCTCCAAAATAGCCCCAAACGCGGACTTTGGTGTCTTGCCTGGGCACCAGCACATAAGCTCCGCCATTCATCCCCTGAAAGACCGGATGACTCAGAAAAGCATGAAACCCAAGCCTGCGGCCATAGCCTTCATCAATGCATGGTTTATTTCTTAGCTCCGGAGGTTTGTTTTCAAGCCCGAGGAGGGTCAGGTACCTGCATCCGTCCTGAGAAAGCAGCAGGCTTCCGCCATCTTCAACATACTTCTTCAGAGAGGTGATGAGGGCTTCACTTCGTTCCTGTTTACGTAACTCACTGCTGTCGGCACGGTGGATCCAGACTATATCGTATGTTTTCAGGCTACCTGGCCTACCTGACTGTTTGTGGGTAATGACTGTGACGCTAATTCCTTCAACCTGATTTATTTTGGCAACGGCAGTCCTGATTTCTGCATCCACGCGTTCACTAATCAAGGCAACATGAATGATCCCTGAAAAAAGAGTGGAATCTCTATTGTTTGCTGCGTTGTTATTTGCATGGAGTATAAAAGGAAGAAATATTGCGGCAGCAATGAATTTTACTTTGTTTAATATAGATATGATGATATGCATACTTTGTTACATCTTTAAGAAGCTAAAAGTATATATTTTCTGAGAAGCATTTGACCAGGCAGAATAGAAGACCATGATTTTAAGTAATGTTTAGTATGGTGAAATAATAACCTATATTTGCATATACGTCTGATGAGGGTGTTTCAAATAAGAACAATGATCTCAGGGAGGGTGGTCCATTTACTCCGGTAACGGGGTGGTTAATATATCCGGATTTTGCAATGAGAAGACAAACCATAAAACATTCTTATCAATGAAATATGTTTACAGACATATCCCAGAGATAATTCTTTTAATCTACATCGCGCTCTTCTTTGGATTTAAAGAACCTGCAAAACCCTGGGACCGGGTCATCAACAGTGATGGGAAAGGCTACTATGCTTACCTCCCGGCTATATTCATCTATCATGATCTTCAATTTGGTTTCGTAGAACAGTATGAAGCACAATATTATCCTTCAGATAAGTCTGTTTTTAAGGAATTCAGGAACCAGGCAGGTGAAAAGAAAGTCAACAAATATTTTCCCGGCCTGGCAATCATCTGGCTTCCTTTTTTTCTTCTGGGGCATCTGATAGCCTGGCTTACGCATTATCCAATGGATGGGTATTCGTTACCCTACCAGTATCTGATCGCTATTTCTGCATTGATGTACCTGTGGCTAGGAGCACGATGGTTACAGAAAGCGCTTGCGTGTTTCGCAGCTGATGAACGGACTGCAGCATTCATCACCCTGGCAGTCACCATCGGCACCAACCTTCTCTTCTTTACCATTGTCGAGGCTTCCATGACGCATGTCTTCTCTTTCACTTTAATTACCGGATTCGTTTGTACATCTTTTCATTGCATACACAACTACAGGCATAAGTGGTTCATATTTTCACTGCTGCTTTTCATCCTGATAGTCATGATAAGACCGACAAATGGATTGATCTTGCTCCTCGTCCCATTCCTGGCCGGGAGTAACGCATCCCTTGCCGCGTCGTTCCGGAAAGTCCTTCGGGAACCATTGACTTTACTATTTGGCGGTATTCTGGCTGTTATTCTCATTTCAATTCCTTTCATCCTGTGGAAATTGCAGACCGGTCAATGGCTTGTGTATGCTTACGGAGCAGAGAGGCTCGATATACTGAAACCAAATGTCCTGAACATCCTATTCGGTTTCAATCGTGGATGGTTCATCTATACTCCCATGGCCTTCATTTCTCTTGCAGGATTGATTGGCCTGTTCAGGCAAAACCGATACAGGTTTTATTGGCTTCTTGCGTTCCTTGTTATCTTTATTTATATCACCTCCTGCTGGTGGGTCTGGTATTATGCTTCTAAATGCGGACAGCGTGTCTTCATTGATATATACGTCGTGGTTGGAATTCTTTTACTTCATCTTTACAAGGTGATCCAAGCCAAGTCATTTAAACGTCTTCTCTCGATAACAGTCATTTTCCTTATGGGTCTTAATATTTTTCAGTTCTATCAGCACACACGATGGATTTACCCACCCTCCGATATCACCTCGGAGATATTCATGGATTCTTTCTTGAGCGTTCATCAGAAAGCAAGAGTATACCTGCCTGTAGAAGGCATCATTGCTGAAACAACGCTTTCTACCGATATGGAAACCGATCAGGGCTGGATGAACACGCGGACACGCTTCGAGGGCATTGCACATAAGGGAAACCGGTCGTCGAGGACAGACACAATCATTCCTTATAGTATTGGTGTCGAAAAGCGACTTGACTCTTTGTTTGTCACAAGCAACCGGATCATCTGTGTTGAAGCATGGATATTAACACCACAGGAAAGAACAGAAGCTACCCTGGTCATCGATTTTCAGATTGACGGCAAGAGCATCAGTTACAACCCTGTCTACCTTGAAAGATTTGCACAGACAAACCGATGGACCCGGATTCAGGCTGCTGTTTACGTACCCTCAAACTTTCCTGCAAACGGCACAGGGAAAATATATTTCTATAATCCTTCAAAAACCAATCCTTTTTATGTCGACGATATGAAAATCGATTATTACTCCTTGAAGGATATACCTGATTACCGGAAGATTGAAGGGATAAAGTTACCGGAGTAGAGGACGAAATGATTTATCCCGGAAACTGAAACCTTTTTGCCAAGAGACGAATTGAAATTCAGCTCAGAGGGTACTGAAAACCGATGACACGGATTGAGACAGATCATCACGGATGTAACTGTGGTAATCTGTGATGCCAAAGGCACCCGTGTCATCAGTGTTCTGAATAATCTATAGAATGTCAAGAATGCCCTTTAGACCACTCATCATCCGGCATTCGCATGTCGATAGTTTTTCAACCGCATGGTGCCCGTTGGGGATCAGGATACAGGGTATCCCGATGGCCTCAGCCACTTCGGCATCATGAACGGTATCACCGATGAAGAGTATTTGGTCTTTGGGTATGTTAAGCGCCTCCACAAGCCGTTTCCCGTGTTCCAACTTGCCATCGGCATAATTGTCTTCCAAACCTGATATATGGTTAAAATATTGTGATATCCCATGGTAATCAAGTTCGTCCTGCAATTCGTCCTCCTGGCGCGCCGACAGGATCGATTGCCCGAAGCCTTTCTGGTGAATGGATTGTAATACATCCATCGCACCCGCATGCAAGTGGCATTCATGCTTCCGCTCATTATACAGGATGATGAACTCCAGCCCGGTGACTTCAAAAGGCTCTTCCTCGAAATCAAACCCGACTTTTTGGTAATAGTCTTTTACCGGAAAATCAAATACTTCGCGGTATTGATCCAGGGTGAGGGTAGGTTTGCCCCGTGCCGAAAGCATCGAGTTGATGATCTCCACACTCAGCCAAGCATCATTGAGCAAGGTGCCGTTGTAATCCCAGATGATGTGTTTTATCTGATTGTGATTTATCATTACTTTTGTTTAGGATGATATGCTGCCACCAAATCACCAAGACACAATATAAAGTGCTGATAATCTTGGTGTTCTTTAGTGTTTTTGTGTTTTAGTGGCAAAAAAAACCGACTCAAAAGTACAAATTATGCCCACGTCATTTGTAATTAGTAATTCGTAATTATGAATTCATCCAACTGCACCTTCTGCCCTCGCCAATGCGGCGTCAACCGCCTCGAAGGAGAACTCGGGTATTGCAAGACTTCTGCCGGTTACCTGATATCTTCCATCTGCGATCACCACGGTGAGGAGCCGGTGATCAGCGGCAGACACGGTATCTGCAACATTTTCTTCACCAACTGCAATCTCCAATGCATCTATTGCCAGAATTACCAGATAAGCCGGAACAGAGATCGATCTGAGAATGACATGGACGCAGACGAATTGATCTCCCAGATTACTTACTACCTTGATAAAGGCTGTCATGCCGTTGGCTTCGTCTCTGCTTCTCACGTTGTACCTCAGATAAAAAGCATTATTCAGGAATTGAACAACCTTGGATATAAGCCCATCACGGTTTATAACTCCAACGGATACGACAGCGTCGACACGTTACGTACTTTAGAGGGGATCATTGATGTATATCTTCCGGATTTTAAATACTCAGATCCCATGCTTGCAAGGGAATACTCCAACGCGGAAGACTATCCTGAAATCGCGCTGATGGCGCTGAAGGAGATGTACCGCCAGAAAGGCTCTGCTTTGCATCTTAATGAAAATGATGAAGCAATTTCCGGGATCCTGATCCGGCATCTGGTTCTTCCGGGACATGTCGAAAACAGTAAAACGGCACTGAAGTGGATCGCAGAGGAAGTTTCCCCGAAACTTCACATCTCCCTGATGTCGCAGTATTACCCGACATCTTGTGTGACCGGTCACCCGGTACTTGGAAGAACATTGAAAAGAAGCGAATATGAAGAAGTAGTAAGATATATGGATGAGCTTGGAATGAATAACGGCTGGATCCAGGAACTGGAAAGCCAGGGACACTACCGGCCGGATTTCAGGAAAGAACATCCGTTCAATGACCTCACCCCCCAACCCCATATCAGCAATGACCTCACCCCCCAACCCAATTCTTCAATGACCTCACCCCCCAACCCCCTCTCCTTTAAGGAGAGGGGGAGTAAGGGGAGAGGTCCTTAAAATAACGAAGATGATCAAAGAAAAACTAAAATCCATTTTTGACTTCGATAATATCACCTGGCTGTTATTGGTGATCACCGGTTTCATCATCCACCATAAACGGATCATCCTCCGGGTGATATTGATTGCAGGAGCCTCTTTCATCCTGATCATTCTCCTCCTCTTCCTGTTCCGGAACCCCATCATCAATGGCCTGGCAAGGAGCAAGATCCGGAGTTTCAATGAGGCGCACCAGGCGGAACTGAAGATCGGTCGGATACACCTGAGCGGCTTCAGCACTTTTGAAGTTGATTCCCTCTCCCTGCGCCCGATCGACGGTGATACCCTCTTTAAAACCTGCAGGATCAGAGCCAAACTGGGTTTCTTCAGCCTCCTGCTGGCAAGGATCAACCTGAAGGATTTCCTGCTCGAAAACACCCTCATCAATGTGGTCCGCAACGATAGCCTGAATAACTACGGGTTCCTGATCCCGAAGAAGAAAGAGCAAAAGAGGGATACCGTCATCACATCCACCTCTCCCTACAACGAGCGTGTCAACCGGTTGTTTAATGTCATCTTCGACAAGGTCCCGGCCTCGATACGGATCATCAATTTCAACTGCAGATATACCGAGAATAACCACCCGGTATTGCTCCATATCGATGATTTTTCCATCACCGACCATCGTTTCAAATCGGATGTGATCGCGGTGGAGGACAAGGATACGATCTCCTGGGTGTTCGAAGGCAGGCTGGATGCCGGTAACCGGATCGCCATCTTCCGGTGGCATGGAATAGGGGAGGAGAAGGTCGTCATCCCTTACCTGAAATACAAGTGGGGCGGTGACCTGGCTTTTGACTCGATCACATTCAGTCTGTATGGAAATGCATATTCCAATGATGTCTTTACCTTAAAAGGCGGGGCAGCCATACACGGGTTTCAGATCAACCACCCAAGGATATCAAAGGAAGAAGTGGCCTTCGATAACCTCGTTGTGCAGTATGTGCTTCATGCCGGAGAGAATTATTTTGAAATGGACAGCCTGACCGCGGTACAGTTTAACAGGCTGAAGCTATATCCATACCTTAGGTACCAGCCGAAACCACGCAGACAGGTCACGCTCATCCTGAACAAGAAACCTTTCCTTTCCGATGAACTCTTCGAATCCCTTCCTCCCGGCTTGTTTGTGAACCTGCGCGGGATCAAGACCACCGGAACCCTCAGCTATCACCTGAAATGTTTTGTGGATATCGACCATCCTGATTCTGTGCATGTTGAATCAGTGCTGAAAAAGAAGAATTTCAGGATCATCCATTTCGGCAGGACCAACTTCACCATGATCAACGACACATTCACCTATACCGCTTATGAGTACGGGGCGCCTGTCCGGTCGTTCCTGGTTGGCCCGCAAAATCCAAACTTCAGGAGATTAGATCAAATATCTCCATACCTGAGATCTGCCGTGATGACCTCCGAAGATGGGGGCTTTTTCAATCACAATGGATTCAGCATGGAATCCATTGAGGGATCCGTCACAGCCAACATCAAAGCCAAACGCTTTGCCCGTGGGGGCAGCACCATCTCCATGCAACTGGTGAAAAATGTCTTTCTGAACCGGAACAAGACCATCGCCCGGAAACTCGAGGAGATCCTGATCGTCTGGCTGATGGAAACCAACAGACTGTCGTCGAAAGAAAGGATGTACGAGGTTTACCTCAACATCATCGAATGGGGACCGATGGTCTACGGCGCGCAGGAGGCCTCCATGTTCTACTTCAATAAAGATGTATCGCAACTCACCCTGTCAGAAGCCATCTTCCTCGCCAGTATCGTCCCACGGCCCAAATGGTTCATGCGCTCTTTCGAAAACGGTCGCCTGAAACCTGACATGGCCGGCTATTACCGACTGGTTGCTGACAAAATGCTGAAAAAGGAATTGATATCCCAGGAAGAACGCGATCTTCTTGTACCTGATGTATCTCTGACTGGTTATGCCAAGGATTTACTGATAAGACGGGATACAATAGATTTTGATACCTCAGAAGTTTTGATCGTGCCAAAGGGAGAGTTAAAACAATTTCGAAAAGAGATCAATCACATAGATTATGACGACAAAGGAAGATATTGAAAGGATAGTTTCATCTTATATCGAACAATCAAGCAGCGGACTTACGGTCGAAAATTCCAAGTTCGATTTCAAACGGGAGTGGTATGATCTTAAAAAAGAAAGAGACATCCAAGAATTTGTCAAGGACACGACTTCAATGGTCAATACTTTCGGTCCGGACGGGATTATTGTCATTGGGTATGATGAAAAAACAAAGGAATTCAAGGATAGTACTTTACCGGTCGATCCATCTGATATTGTGAACCTTATAAACAAACGGGTTGATCGTCTTTTTGAGATTAATACTTTTGATATGCGGTATCAGGGTCATTCTTTAAGTATCATACATATTCCCCCTTCAATGGATAAGCCCCATATCATCAGGAATTATAAGACATATCATCCCAATGGAAAAGAAAAGAATTCATACCAGAATATTTCACTGGTCAGAAAAAACTCCCGAACTGATTTTTCTACCCGTTATGACTTGGATTTGATGTTATGGGATAACAAGAATGTGATACCAGAGTACAGGATTTTATCAAGTTATAATGTTGAATCCATTCATTTTGTTGAACATAATGAAACTTCATATAGGTGTATAATTTACCTGACACTGGAGAACACAGGAGGTCGACCTGTCGGAATAAATCACATGAAAGTTAAGTTTAAATTATTTGAAGATTCTTCTTCTGATGAAGAAATAACCTTTGAAGTCAAATTTAAACATGAAAATATTATAATTCCTACAGGGAATATTTGGAATAAACGTGTCGATATGTTTTCATCATTGCTAAAAATGGATAAAATAAAACTATCCTGGTTGATAGGAGAGTTAAACAAGAATAGAAAATATTTTTTCTGTTCACCATTGTTCCTTACATTATCCACTGGAATTTCAATCGAATCGGAACTTAAAAGGACATTTTAGCAGATGGAAGAACTGGTATTACATTTTGGAATTGAAGGTGGTGAAGAAAAAATATTCCGCATCTCGGTTGACGGAACCACCATGTTTATCAAGAAATTTTCTTTTATGAAGTTCGATTTGGATGATTGGGACGGTGGGGAAAAAATAATACCATCATTTGAATCATATTGGTCAAGCTTCACACTAGATCCAAAATGGTACAGACTTCAGCCTGTATTAGTACATATGGATATTAAACCGACTATTCTTGAATCTCTTCAAAAGATTGATCTAAAAACCCTTTCAAAATATGAAAAAACCAAGATCGAGGACTGGGTTCGTGTCTTGTCCAAGAACCAGTACCTTTCCGATTATGATTTCAAAAGAAATTGTAGGAATCATCAATCCCGATTCCGTTCCGAGGTTTTAAAAGTCTGGTTTGATAGGTATATCAATGTTCTTCTGGATGAAGATGGTAAAAAGGGTATGAATTTTTATTCGGGATTCTATATTTTTTCTTCAGTTAAAAACCGGTATCCGGGTTTTCGGAAACCATTGTATTGTAATTTACTTCGGAGTGAACATATCCCGTTCAATTTTTTTATACCGTTGGACCGGGATAAGGAATTTGGGAAACAGGTGTTCAATGAGATCCTTGGTGGTATTATCGAACAGATCACTCTTTTAAAAATTGAATATCCGGAAATTCCTCCGTCTAAATATTTGGATGATAGAACCTCCTTTGATACTTATATTGAATACCGACATGTTGATGGTTCAGAAGGAATACTAGGGATTGAAGTCAAATACACAGAACGATCCTATGAATTAAAGAATGGATCAAAGGAAAAGAGGGATGTAGAAGATGAGACTTCCCTTTATTACCGACGATCTTGCAAATCCGGGGTTTTTCAAAAAGGTATTCTCTCTCTTCTAAAACAAGATGACTACCGTCAGGTATGGAGGAACCAATTATTGGGAGAGAGTATCCTGATTGAAGATAAACCAAAGTATAGTCATTTCCATTCCTTAACCTTTTACCCTGAAGGGAATATCCACTTCACCGAAGTTATCTCGGGATATCAGGAGTTGTTGAAACCTGAATATCGGGATAGGGTTCAGGGCGTGACCTATGAACGATTTTTTAAAATATGTCGAAAATACTTACCAAATGAGGAATTCATAAGGTGGTTGGAGTATTTGGAGAGAAGATATATATGCCTTTAAGACATAAATATTCGTGTAAAATCATAATACTTGAACCTGTATTATTTATAACCTTTGACAATACGTCAAAAACAACCTTTTTATAAGTGATGTATATATTTACGTAAAACAGGTACATAGTATGTTTGAACTCTTAGGAAAGAACGAAGATGATATATCTTATTCCATTAGACTTGGGTCATCAAAAATCCCCGTATTTCTAAAACTGTTCATTGGACATATTGGTATTACTTCAGAAATAGTATTTTTTAAAGAGATGAATCAACCTATCATTATCACCCAACACACCGGAGAAAACGCAACTTTCGTCAAAATTTTCCTTCCTGTAATCGGTCTTCCTGCTACCTTTGCTCCCAAATTCAAAACAACACCTTCGTGCCCTTTGTGCAATACTTCGTGTCCTTCGTGGTTAAGAAAATGTCTATTTAACCACAAAGGACACCAAGTCAGGCGCAAAGGACACAAATAAGTGAAAAGTCAAAATCAAAAAGCATATGAAAAAGCTCATCACCATCATCCTGGGTCTGGCTTTCCTGCTGACCCTATCATCAAATGCAAATGCACAGGATAACCAGGAAGTCAAAAAGGACTCCGGTTATGTATTTACTGTCATCAAACAATTACCTGCCTCTCCGGTAAAGAACCAATACCGTTCCGGAACCTGCTGGAGTTTCAGCACCATCTCTTTCATCGAATCCGAGTTGCTCCGGATGGGAAAGGATACCTTCGATCTCTCGGATATGTACTGCGTACGGAAATCCTATGAAGATAAAGCGAAACTGCACGTCCGCTACCATGGCACGAACAACTTCGCCGGTGGCGGCGCCTTCCATGATGTGACAGATGTTATCAAAAACTATGGAATGCTCCCGGAGGAAGTCTATTCCGGCAAGGTAATCGGGGAGAAGGACCACGTGCACGGAGAGATGGACGAAGTGCTGAAAGCCTACCTCGAAGGAGTCATTAAAAATGAAAATAAGAAGCTCACCCCCGTCTGGATGAAAGGCTATCAGGGGATCCTGGATGCATACCTCGGAGAAGTCCCGGAGAAGTTCACTTATAAAGGAAAGGAATACACTCCCCGCTCGTTTGCGGATATGTTGGGCGTCAACCCGGATGACTACGTGGAAATCGCATCTTTTACCCATCACCCGTTTTATTCCCAGTTTGTGATTGAATTGCCTGATAATTGGTCACATGGGATGGTCTACAATGTCCCGCTGAATGAAATGATCGAGGTGATCGATAACGCCATCAACACCGGCTACACAGTTGCCTGGGGCGCAGATGTCAGTGAAAAGGGGTTCTCCTGGAAAAATGGCGTGGCCATTGTCCCGGAGAAGAACATCGCCGAACTGAGCAACCTCGAAAGATCTCGCTGGGAAGCGCTCTCCAACAGCGAAAAGGACAAGCAACTCTATACCTTTGAAAAACCCGGCCTGGAAAAAACCATCACCCAGGAAATGCACCAGGAAGGTTACGATAATTACCAGACTACTGACGATCACGGAATGCACATCACCGGCATGGCCAACGACCGGCAAGGCAGCACCTATTATATTGTTAAAAACAGCTGGGGCACCGATGGCAACTCTTACAAAGGATATTTCTACGCATCAAAGCCTTTCGTAGAATACAAGACCATGGATATCATGGTTCACAAGAATGCAGTGCCGAAAAATATTAGAAAGAAACTGGGGTTTTAGATTTCGAAAATCGAATATCGGGTTTCGTATCTCGAATATCAATACCTCTTCTTCCCCTCATGCTCATCCCATTTCCTGAAAGGCTTGATCGAATCAGGATGTGGAATATGCTCAAAAGGTATCGTTCTTTCGTTAAAAGGGAGGTTTATTTCATCATAGATGAAAGAATCATCAAAATCCGATTGGGCAGCTTCTTTGCGGGTGGCAGCGTAGAAAACCTTCCTGAACCGCGCCCAGTAGATGGCCCCGAAGCACATCGGGCAGGGCTCACAACTGGAATATAGATCACAACCAATCAACCGGTAATCCGACAACGCCTTACAGGCATTCCTGATTGCATTAACTTCCGCATGAGCCGTTGGATCATTTGTCCCAGTCACGGTATTGACGCCAGTGGCGATGATCTTCCCATCCTTGACAACGACAGCCCCAAAGGGTCCGCCCAATCCGCTCGTGGCATTCTCTTCAGCCAATCGTATGGCCTCTTTCATGAAATCGTTGTGTTCCATCTTGTCAGCAATTTGTCCATTTACCACCATGTGTATCAAAGCGTAGCGCCTCTTCCAGAAGCTTCAGATAGGCATCTCTCGAAATATGGGTCGTTCCATAACCCTTCATATGGTCGGTCTCTATTTGTGAATCGATGAAAAGAAACCTCCACCGTTGGAGCCTTTTCACCAGGTGATATAACGCTACCTTCGATGCATCCGGCTCAACGTGAAACATCGATTCTCCAAAGAAAGCCCGACCAATCGAAACGCCATACAACCCGCCCACCAGCTTTTTTCCATCGAACGCCTCGACACTATGGGCAAAACCTTCCTCATGCAGGGCGATATAGGCTCTCTCCATGCCCGGAGTGATCCAGGTGCCAAATTCACCCTTGCGGTTGATCGTAGCGCAATGCCTGATCACCTGTTGGAATGCTGTGTCGAAAGATACCGTAAACTTATGTTTCCGTACCGTACGTTCCAGGCTTTCAGGTATCTTGAAATCTTCCAGTTTGAGGACAAACCGTGGATCGGGAGACCACCAAAGGATCTGCTCATCATCTTCAAACCAGGGAAAGATCCCTTTCATATATGCCATCAACAGCCGGTCAACGCTGAGGTCACCACCTATCGCCAGAAGTCCGTCTTCCCGGGCATAACTTGGGTCGGGAAAGAAGATTTCATCGAAGAGTTGGTACACAGGCATGACTGAAATTATTTGATGAGTTGATCCAGGCAACGGTTGATGATGCTGCATGCTTCGGAAATCTCCGCCGCGCTGATCGTAAGGGGAGGGGAAATCCTGAAAGTGGTCGGACTGAAGAGATACCAGTCAATGATGACGCCATGTTCAGTGAGCAAGCTCCACAATTTGCTCGTCATTGCGGCACTTTCCAATTCAACACCCAGCATGAGTCCACTGAATCTGATCTCTTTGATTGCCGGGTGACCTGACAATAGATCAAAGAATATTTTTCCCTTCTGTTCTGCTCCCAAAGCCAGACGATCGTGTAAGATAACCTGCAAATTTGCCAATCCTGCAGCGCACGACACAGGATGCCCGCCGAAGGTAGTGATATGGCCAAGTTCCGGATTAAAAGTGAGGGCATCCATGATCTCTCTGGATGCAATGAATGCGCCCAATGGCATGCCGCCACCCATCCCCTTGGCGATAACCAGGATATCGGGGATGATCCCATATTTTTCAAATGCAAAAAGGGAACCGCATCGGCCAAAGCCGGTCTGAACCTCATCGAGAACCAGCAAAGTACCGGTTTCTATGCAACGCAGTGCAAGCGCTTGCAGGTAACCATCCTCCGGAAGGATGACACCTGCTTCTGCCTGGACCACTTCTGCAACCACACAGGCAGTTCGTTCCGTAATACACTGCAGGTCATCCTTATGGTTGAAGCGAATCAGCATGGTGTCGGGGATCAGCGGGCGAAAAGAGGTCTTCCAGTGCTCATCTCCCAGAATACTCAAAGCCCCTTGTGTGCTGCCATGATAGGCATTCCGGAAGGAGATCATCCCGGTGCGTCCCGTCACCCGCTTGGCCAGTTTCATTGCCCCTTCGATGGCTTCACTGCCGCTATTTACGAAATAGACTGAGGAAAGCGAACCAGGAAGTTGTTTAGCCAGCAGCTCGGCA
Source organism: Bacteroidota bacterium (assembly GCA_016868575.1). Taxonomy (GTDB): domain Bacteria; phylum Bacteroidota; class Bacteroidia; order Bacteroidales; family FEN-979; genus VGGL01. Next base: position 4,475 of record VGGL01000023.1, on the reverse strand, counting down.
AACCTGACTTGAGGAGATTGGACAAACTCCCCGTAAACCATCACATGGAGGTATGCATCCATCTGCAGACGTATGGCTTCTATCACCTCCGGATGCCGGTGACCGGTATTACACACAGAGACTCCGGAGACAAGATCAAAATACCTTTTCCCTCCCGGACCAAATAAATAGATCCCTTCTGCTCGTTCAATCTCAAGCATCATGGGCTTTTTGGAAGGAAGCCCCAGGTAAAGCCGAAACAGATCTGGTAATTCCATGTTTAAAAACAGCAGCTAAAAGTATAAAGAATTCCGGAAAAAGCGGTATGTTTGGCCTCCAAAACCAACAGGCTACATGATGGATTGGAAAGGAAAAGTGGTGATCATCACCGGCGGTGCATCCGGCATTGGAAGGGCGCTGGCAATACACTTTGCACAGCTGTCATGCCGGCTGGCGCTGGCCGACAGGGACGCAGAAAAGCTGAGGGAAGTCACCGAAGCAGCCAGAAAGATGTCCTCCGAAGTGATCATGGTGCCTACCGATGTGACCAGGGAAGATGAATGCCGGAAATTGATCGAGACAACAGTCGAACGGTTTGGGATCATTGATGTGCTGATCAACAACGCCGGGATCTCCATGCGGGCGGTATTTGAGGCGGTTGATCTGCGTGTGCTGCATCAATTGATGGATGTGAACTTCTGGGGTACCGTCTACTGCAGTAAATATGCCCTTCCATACCTTCTGCACTCGAAAGGATCACTGGTAGGGGTGATCTCCATTGCCGGATATGTTGGACTTCCGGGCAGGACAGGCTATTCCGCTTCCAAATTTGCAGTCAGGGGATTCCTGGATACGGTCAGGTGTGAGAATCAATACAAGGGACTTCATGTGTTGGTTGCTGCTCCCGGATTTACCTCTACCAATATTCGGAAAACAGCCCTTACTGCCAATGGATCAAACCAGGGTGAAACCCCAAGGAATGAATCGAAGATGATGACACCGGAAAAAGTCGCCACTCTTATCATCTGCGCTATCGAAAAAAGAAAAAACAGCCTCATCCTTACTTTCAAGGAAGGCAAACTCACCGTCTTGCTGAATAAATTCTTCCCGTCCTGGATCAGCAAAATGGCTTACAACCATATGGCCAAGGAACCCGACTCCCCCTTCAAGTAATCCCACTAATTTTCAAACCCCTCATAGTATTCTGACCGATCATTGATCACTGATCCTTGATAATTGATAATTGATAATTGATAATTGATAATTGATAATTGTCCTAACCCCTCGGATGATGCTGAAGAATAGTCGTTCTCAAGTAGTCGCGGTCAAGATGGGTGTAAATCTCGGTTGTTGTTATGGAGGCATGCCCAAGCATCTCCTGGACAGCCCGGAGGTCAGCGCCTCCTTCCACCAGATGTGTGGCAAAGGAGTGACGGAACGTATGGGGCCCGACTTTTTTCCGGATACCTGCCTTTTGTGCCAGATCCCTGATCATCATGTAAATGTATTCCCTGCTGAGTTTGTAACCTCGCTGGTTCAGGAATACATGGTTTTCAAATGACTTCTTAACCGGGACATGAACCCGCACTTCATGAATATACCGTTGTAATTGTCTGAGCGCCGTGCCACCCACAGGAACCAGCCGTTCTTTGTTGCCTTTACCGATTACACGGAGAAACCCTTCCTTGGGGTAGATATTGGAAATTCTCAGGTCGGTCAGCTCTGAAACCCGAAGCCCGCAACCATACAAGGTTTCCAGGATAGCTTTGTTGCGCTCTCCATCCGATTTTGAAAGGTCAATGGCTGCGATCAGGGCATTGATCTCTTCCAGGTTCAGGGTGACCGGAAGCTTGCGCCCGATCTTCGGAGATTCGAGCAATTCGGTTGGATCCTTGATGGAGAGGTTTTCAATGATCAAATATTTATAGAATGCCCTGATACCCGAAATTACCCTGGCCTGGGTTCGGGAAGTCATGCATAACTCGTTGATCCACTTGATAAAACCGTGCAGATCATCAAGTGTTACTTCAGCTGGTGTTGGACTTACATTCCGGGCTTCGAAATACTGCACCAGTTTTTCGACATCGTGAACATAAGCTTCCACTGAATTACCTGATAAGGATTTCTCCAGTTTCAGGTAGCTTTCAAAACCTCTGATGTAGGGAGTCCAGTTCATCGGGGTGTAAAAGTAATGGTTTGCATAATATTTAATGGATACTATTTCTCATTTCGAATAATATTACTACTTTTGCAGTCCAAAATTATCAGGACATGGCAAAGAAGAGTAAAGATCAACGAATTCAGGTGATCCTGGAATGTACCGAACACAAAACCAGTGGTATGCCGGGAACGTCGAGATATATCACCACTAAAAACAAGAAAAACACACCGGAACGGCTGGAGATCAAGAAGTACAACCCCGTTCTGAAGAAGATGACCATTCATAAAGAAATCAAATAGTATTGAGATATGGCAAAGAAAGTAGTTGCTACCCTGCAGAGTTCCGGAAAAGACTTCGCGAAAGTGATCCGGATGGTTAAGTCGCCCAAAACCGGCGCCTATGTTTTTAAAGAGACTGTTGTGCCAAACGACAAGGTGAAAGAGTTTATTGCCGGCGAATATAACCGGTAGATCATTTTCCAAGCGAACAACAAAGCTTTTTCTTCCGCAGGAAAAAGCTTTTTTTGTCTAACTGCTGACACATGGGCTGGTTATCCATATTTTCCAAAGACAAGAAAGAAAACCTGAATAAAGGGTTGGAGAAGACCAAGACATCGGTCTTTTCCAGGATATCCCGCGCCATCGTTGGTAAATCGCAGGTTGACGATGAAGTGCTGGACAACCTGGAAGAGATCCTGGTTTCCTCTGATGTGGGTGTCGAAACGTCCCTCCGGATCATCGAGCGCATTCAGCAACGCGTGGCCAGGGATAAATACATGAACACCTCTGAATTGCACGAAATCCTGAAGGAAGAGATCGCTGCCCTTCTTGCAGAAAACAATACAACCGACCTGATCGAACTCTCCGTCCCTGAAGGGATTAAACCCTATGTGATCATGGTAGTTGGGGTGAATGGGGTTGGAAAAACAACAACCATCGGAAAACTGGCCTACCAATTCAGAACCAAAGGGAAATCGGTCTTGATTGGCGCTGCCGATACCTTCCGTGCTGCTGCCATCGACCAATTGAAGATATGGAGCGAAAGAGCGGGAGTCCCAATCGTCTACCAGTCCATGGGATCAGATCCGGCATCGGTCGCCTTTGATACACTCAAATCAGCCATTTCGCGGGAGGCAGATGTGGTGATCATCGATACGGCAGGCCGGCTTCACAACAAGGTGAACCTGATGAATGAACTCTCCAAGGTGAGAAAGGTGATGCAGAAGCTGATCCCGGGTGCACCCCACGAAGCGCTGCTCGTCCTGGATGCCTCTACCGGACAGAATGCCTTCGAACAGGCACGGCAATTCATCTCAGCAACAGAGGTCAACGCCATCGCCCTTACCAAACTCGATGGCACCGCCAAAGGTGGGGTGGTCATCGGCATTTCCGATCAGTTTAAAATACCGGTCAAATACATCGGAATAGGAGAGGGGATGGAAGACCTCCAGATTTTCAACAAGATGGAATTTGTCGACAGCCTTTTCAGTCAGTCAACCCCTTGAGACACCCTAATACCCACCGGCGTATCAATATTATCACCCTCGGATGCGCCAAAAATATTGTCGATTCTGAGGTTCTCGCAGGACGATTGGCGCAAACAGGATTTTCTCTTGTACATGAGCGGAAAATCAATCCGGGTGATATTGTCATTGTGAACACTTGCGGCTTTATCCACGATGCCAAGGAAGAATCCATCGATACCATCCTGAACCTCGCCAGGCTCAGACGTGGAGGCAAAATTGCAAAACTGATCGTGATGGGCTGCCTGACCGAACTTTATGCCACGGAAATCCGGGAGGAAATACCCGAGATCGATGAGGTGTTTGGCGCCAATAAGATGGTCGATGTTATGAGAAGCCTAACTAACCGGTATGATGCCCATCACCTGGTTGAGCGGGTGCCATTTACGCCAAAACACACGGCTTATCTGAAGACATCGGAAGGGTGTAACCGGCGTTGTTCCTTTTGCACCATTCCGCTGATCCGTGGGAAACATGTATCCCGTACCCTGGAATCTCTTGTGGAAGAAGCTGAAATGCTTGCATCAGGAGGCGTCAGGGAATTAATGCTCATCGCCCAGGATCTGACATATTACGGCGTTGACCTTTACGGAAAAAGAAAGATCGCTGAACTTGTCCATCGCTTGGCTGAGATCAGGCAACTCAAGCGGATCAGACTCCACTATGCCTATCCGGCCGATTTTCCCCTGGAACTTCTAAATGTGATGCAACGTCATCCGAAGGTCTGTAAATATCTCGATATCCCTGTCCAGCATATCAGTGACCACATCCTTCAATCCATGAAAAGGGGAATTGGTAAATCAGCAACGATCA
>VGGL01000022.1 GCA_016868575.1 Bacteroidota bacterium | reverse complement strand
GAATACATCGACCAGGTTCAGTCCCCCGATGCGATACATTTCATTCAGTGAAAAAATTCCCCGCTCACTCAGTTCAAGGGAAGCAAACTGCCGGGAGGCAAGCGTCACCAGCCATATGCCAAGAAGAAAGGAGATGCTCAGGTACGGCAGTCCGTATTTTCCCAGGATGCCTTCCATGGCAATGGTGAGGAACAGGGTAAACAGCGCAGCGAACAGGAGGAGGAAAAAGAACTCAATACCCGGCTGGTAATAGATGCCGATGCCCAAACCTACCAGCAAACTGTTGAATCCGTAATACCCTGACTTGATACGGAACCGGTTGAATCCCATCATCCAGGCCAAAAGGTTGGAGCAAAGCACAGCCAGCAGGCCGCTGAGACCGGCATAGAAATCAAAAAAAGTGACCACGATGAGGATCACCCCCAACACGGAGCTGGCTGAAAGAAAAACCTGGGCATAGCTGTTGACGATGCCCTGCCAGAATTCGGGAATGATTGTTTTAGCCTTGTACGTCAACGTGGCAAGGTTTTTACATGTTCCGGAATATGTTCGACCGCATTAATGTTGCCAAGAGTCTCCTTATCCCTGATGATATGCGGTTTGTCGTTCATGTCGATCATGATCACCTGTGGACGAAGGGTGATAAACTGCATCCACTGAGTCATGTTGTAGGCACCCACGTGGTGGATCACCACATGATCGCCCTTATTCAGCAAGGGAAGACTTGCATTTTCGCGGATCACATCGATGTTCATGCACAATGGGCCGTATACGATGGTTTCTTCCGTGTAGTGGGTGAATGGTTGAGCCGGTGTTATTTTGTGATCGTACCAGAAGGAGGTGAAGAGAATATTGACCCCTGCATCGAGAATGGTGATCCGGCGGCCGGTGGATGACCGTTTGTTGGAGATGACCGTTCCGAGCAGGAAGCCTGCCTCATCCACCAGTGCCCGGCCTGTTTCCAGGATAAGCAACGGGAGCTTTTCGGTTTTAAAAGGGCCATTAATAAGAGCGGTTGTGACGGCCTCTGCAAAATCATCAAATGAGGGAGATGAGTCAATCCCGGGAAGATAAGCCCCTTTCAGGGTATTTCGTGAGGCAAAGCCACCACCCAGATCGATATATTTGATCTCGTGATTGAATTTCTGCTGGATGGCATGGGCCAGGTCTGCCAGTTTTCCGGCTGCAATGGCATAGGCGGAAGGCGCCAGCATGAAGGTTCCAATATGGCAATGAAGACCCACCAGTTCCATCTTTTTTGAATGCATGATCTTGCTGATAGCATCCCAGGCTTGGCCATTCTCGTAATTGAATCCGAAACGATCCCACATAGGGTAAACACCGGTATCCATATTCACCCGGATGGCTACCCGGGGTTTCTTCTTCAACTTATCAGAAATGTTCACGATGGTATAGAATTCATCCAGGTGATCAATGTGGATGAGCGAATCATTGCCGATCGATTTTTTCAGGTCTTCCTGGCTCTTATCCGGGCCGTTGAAGATGATCTTTTTCGGATCTACCCCCAGTGCCACAGCCTTGTCATATTCAAATCCAGAGACTACCTCTGCCCAGGAACCTTCCTGGTGAAATACCGAGCAAACGGCATTCAGGTAGTTGGTTTTATAGCTCCAGGCAAATTGAACCTTCGGATAACGGGTGGTAAAGGCAGTTCGTGCCTTTTCCATGGTCTGCCGCAGGGTTCGTTCAGAGATCACGAACAACGGAGAACCATAAGTTGATAGTAACTCCTTAACGCTGTTCCCTTCAATGTGGGTTATCGGTACATACTCTGAACGCAAACCAAACTTATTCGGCATCCCCGTCTCCAGCTTTTTGATCACCGGCCGCTCATATCTCTGCTTCTCCATAATAATATTTATTTTCACCATTGCTTCGTCATTGCTTCGTCACTTCGTTCCTCGCAACAAGTTTCGCCATTGCTTCGTCACTTCGTTCCTCGCAACAAGCTTCACAATTTCACCATTTCACCATTTGTTATAGCTCCCCCATCACCGATATCTTCTCATACTCTTCCCTGTCAACGATCATATCCCAGGAGTATCGGATAAACATTTTTCCCACTTCGTAATCCTTGTAGGGTTCGACAGGCTGTCCCAGCGCCAGGTTTACCAGCGCTTCAGGGATGTTTTGTCCAACGCCGACGGCCAGGTAGATCCACGCAGGCATCCGGGGATTGATCTCCAGCAGGTAAAGCTCATTGTTCTTATCCTTCATCAGTTCGAGTTCAAATCCCCCGCGCCAGCGAGTGGCCCTGATAAATTTTTCTGCGAGGGCAAGAATTTTCGGGTCCTGGATAGAAATTCCACCCCAGGCTTTCCCTTTATCTGTTATATATTGCTTCCGCATGGCGACACCGGCAATCATTTTCCCTTTGCCATCTCCCAGACCGGTGATATTGAATTCCGTTCCATCAACGAACTCCTGGATGATAACCGGCAAACCCCATTTGGCGGCCGTCTTGTTAAAACAGGTCCTGGCTTGTTCCGGTGTGGCAGCGATGGTTGCATCATAGAATTTCCCTTTTACCACCACCGGGAAAGAGAATTCCTTATCCAGTCTTTGCACCTCTCCGGGGTCGTAGATGATCTTGCTGAAGGGGACACGGATATGATATTTCTTTCCGAAATCAAGTAAATTGGCTTTGTGTCGCTCTTCAAATTGTTTCAATGTGGGAAGGAATAATGAAATCCCCATCTGTTTAAGCCGAGGCTCCAATTTGATGAAAGAAAAAAGTTCTGCATCGAAGTTGGGGATGATCACATTCAGGGGCTCCTGTTCATGAATGTACTCCAACCGCGACAGCAGGGGTTCGGTTCCGGCTGTGGGGTAGGGGATCTGAAAGATCCGGTCAACCAGGTCGTGCATGTAAATGCCAGGTTCGAGCGATTCATAGGAAAGTCCGATGATCCGGGTTTTAAAAGAAGTCGCTTCCCGTAATCCCCTGATCACCGCAATCCCCGGACCCGGGCTGTCGATGGCATTCAGTCCGGTGACACCAATCGTAAGTTTTCGCTTATTCTTTGTCTTCAAGAAGCAAATGATGTTTGAGCATTCCCATGAAGTCTTCCAAATCCTTCCGGCAGGTTTCCGGCTCAACCTGGTAATTTGCCAGAAGGTATTGCATGATCTCATCTGCCTGCTTGTTTTCCTTCATCAGGCTGATCACTTCATACCCGATGGGATTCACCGAAAATGACTCTCCATTGATCGGATTGAAAACAAAGCCTGTTTCACTGATCGCGATGTTTCTGTTGATGATCATCATATTGAAGTAGTTACCTTTTTGAAAAAATAAAATGTTTATGTATGACAGTCATCTCTCCATTTTATTACAAGATGCAAAGGTATTCAAATAGTTTGACATTCTCCATCAGAGAAACTCATAGCGGGAAGCGTCAAGTTTGATAAAGATGAAAAGGAGGATGGTAAAGGCCCACAGGGAAGAACCTCCATAGCTGAAAAAAGGCAATGGGATGCCGATCACAGGCACCAGTCCCAGTGTCATCCCGATATTGATCGCAAAATGAAACAAGAGGATACAGGCAACGCCATACCCATAAGCCTGGCTGAATATAGATCGCTGCCGCTCGGCAACCAGGATGATTCTGACCAGCAACCCGACGAAAAGGGCAATCACTACAAGGCTTCCAAGAAATCCCCACTCTTCGCCCACGGTACAGAAAATAAAATCGGTGCTTTGTTCGGGGACGAAATCATATTTGGTCTGTGTTCCCTGCAGGTACCCCTTTCCGGTAAGCCTTCCGGAGCCAATGGCGATAAGTGATTGGTTGATGTTGTAACCGGCTCCTTTAAGATCTGTTTCTTTTCCGATGAGTACTTCCATGCGTTGGCGCTGATGTGGTTCCAACACCCGGTGGAAAACAAAATCGACCGTAAAGACGGTTCCGACCCCAAGCAAAGCTATCAGGATGGCCGCCACAACTTGTTTGCGGGATATTTTCCTCCGGAATCGGATCACCGGGATGATCAGGATCAAAGCGATGATCCCGGTAAGGATCAGTTTGTCAACCATCAGGGATAATAAAAATAATAACACAATTGCGACGGGTATCAGCAAGTACTTCAGGGGCATGCCAAAGCGGAAGAGAACCAGCATGAAGGCAGAGAAAACAATAGCCGAGCCGGTGTCGTTTTGCAAGAGGATGAGTGCAGCGGGAAAGAAGATAATGAGCAGGGCGACCATCAGATGACGGGTTTTCTGGAGATCGATGTGAAGGGTGCTGATATACCGGGCCAGTAGCAGGGATGTGGTAAATTTGACGAATTCAGATGGCTGTACGCCAAAACCACCCACCTGGAACCAGGAACGTGATCCGGATATTTCTTTACCGATAATAAAAACGATGATCAGGCTTATGATTCCAAGACCATACAAGATATAGGAGAAGGCGGAATAGAACTTGACATCGATCAGCAGGATGATGGCGGCAAGGATCACGGCAGCGCCGATCCAGATCATCTGTTTCCCGTATTGCTGGGTGATGTCGAAGATGTTTTTATGTTGCTCATCGAAAACAGCTGCATAGATGTTCAACCAGCCGAGGATGACCAAAATGGCATACAGGCTGATAAGTATCCAGTCAACATTGGAGAATATGGTACGGCCTGCTCTTTCCATGAGTTATCTCAATAGGTTTCCTTCCACCATGCGGGTTTCCAGATCTTGTCGTTGTATCTTACGGGTCAGGTATTTTTCAATCATCAGGCTGGCGATGGGAGCTGCCCAGGTGGCGCCAAATCCGGCGTTTTCGACAATCACGCACAAAGCGATTCTGGGGTTGTCTTTCGGTGCAAAAGCGATAAAGATCGAATGGTCTTTCCCATGTGGATTTTGCGCTGTACCTGTTTTACCGCAAACGGATATGCTGTCCATCCGTGCCCCCGTGGCTGTTCCGGCCAACACCACATCTTCCATTGCGTCAACCACCAGGTCAAAATGCTCTTTTTCAATATTCAGCACATGCTTTTTCAAGAACTTGCTGTTCAGGCTGTCAGCTTTTCCGATGGCCCGGATGATGTGAGGGGGATAATAAAAGCCCCTGTTGGCGATGGTAGCACAAAGATTTGCCAGCTGAACGGGAGTCACCCCAATTTCCCCCTGCCCGATGGCAAGGGAAATAATGGAATAAGAGTTCCACCGGTTTTTCCCGTGAAACCGGTCGTAATAATCTGCCGATGGGATGTTGCCATTCAGTTCGTTGGCCAGGTCGGTTTCGAATTTGTGTCCAAAACCGAAGTCCCAAACCTGTTTTCGCCATTTTTCATAGCCCGCACGGGTTGATTTCCGAGACCCTTTGTCAATGATATTCCGGAACGCATGGCAATAGTAAGTATTACAAGAAAACTGAATCGACTGTTTCAGCTGAAGGGGGGAAAAATGTGCATGGCACTTGACAACCTTTCCGGAACCCAGCGAAAATCCTCCCGGGCAACCGAAAGCTGTGGTGGGCTTCAGAATGCCCTCATGCAGGCCAATGAGGGCATTGACGATCTTGAAGGTGGATCCTGGCGGATACTGCGCCATCAACGCCCGGTTAAACAGCGGGATGCGTGCCGTATCCCTTGCCAGCATTGCATAATTCCGGCTCCTAACCTGTCCCACCAACAAGTTGGGATCATAGGATGGACTGGTTACCAGCGCCAGGATCTCCCCTGAAGAAGGTTCAATGGCCACAATGCTTCCCTTTTTATTGGTCATCAGAAGTTCCCCATAAGCCTGCAGATCGGCATCCAGGGAAGCCCATAAGCCAATGCCGGCCACCGGCAGGGTATCATATTTACCCTCCTGGAATGAACCCATATCACGGTTATGCACATCCACCACCCGGATCTTCATTCCTTTCTTCCCACGAAGGATCTCTTCGTAGGATTTTTCAATCCCGCTGATACCAATGTAATCACCGGATTTATAATAAGGTTTCCGTTCAATCATGGCAGGACTGACCTCCCCAATGTACCCAACGGTATGGGCTGCAATAGCCAGAGGGTACTTTCGGAGTGTTCGGGGTTGAACATAAAACCCCGGAAAACGAAACAATTTCTCTTCCAGAAATCCGTAGTTTTCCTTTGATATCTGCGGAAAAAAGATAGTGGGTCGATAGGAGGAGTATTTTCTGGCTTTTTCTACCTTTTCAATAAAAGTCTGGACGTCTATTCCCAACAGGCGGCAAAAACCCGTGGTGTCAAAATCCCTTATCTGCCGGGGAATTACCATCAGATCATATGCCGCTTCATTGTAAACCAGCAGTTTCCCGTTACGGTCATAAACAAAACCCCTCGCCGGGTATTGGGTAATATATCGCAGTACATTGTTGTTGGCCGACAGGATATACTTATCGGCAATTACCTGAATAAAGAATAAACGAATCAACAATGCTGACCCTATTCCGGCGATTAAAACAAGGATGAAATATTTTCGAGCTGTAAAACCCCTGGACATGTCACGGCAATCTTCCCCTGCAAAAGTAAATTAAAGTGATATTGATCTTTGGCTCAGGCTTTTTTTTATTTTTGATGCCGAATTGGAAAACATCTATGGCACCCAAACACTCCTCCGGCGAATACCGTAAACGGCATAAAGAATCTTTGCACAGGGCAAAGATGGAGATGAGAGCCATCAGGCGGAAAGCCAGAAAAGTGAGAAGAAGGAAGTATTGGGAGAATGTAGAAAGAAAATGGCGGACCTTTTTTTCTTTCTCATTCCTGAAACGAAAAAAACCAACCCGTGAACAAATCTACTTCCGTAAAAAGGTGAAAAGAGATATGAAGGAAATACGGAAGAGGAAGAGAAAAGAATATTGGAACCGGGTTTTTAAAGGGAGACAGATGGGGAAAGATGAATCGGTTCTCCGCAGAAAGATCAAGAGCGATTATTACGACATCAAGATCCGAAACCTGAAGGGAACCCCTGACAGGATCAAAGCTACGTTCCGCGGATTTTGGAAAAAGAGAGTCACCAGCCTGAAATATTACATCCGGGAATTTAAAACATTTATCCGAAAATGGAATCGTTCACGTAGTGATGTCGAAGCGTATAAAGAGTTGAAAACCACGCTGGTGAATTCTACTTCCATGTACCTGCTCTCCTTTTTTATCCTGTACTTCCTCAACCAGTTGGCTATTGTGCTTGTGGCTTCTATGCACAAAGTTCCAACCACCCTTTTTTTCAACAACATCTGGTATCAGATACCAACACTTTCAAACCTCTGGACAAGGAAAGGATTGGTTTTGATCTTTGGGATTGGACCACTCATCACCATTGTCTTGGGTATCATTGCCATTGCCCTGTTTAATGCTTACCGGAACAGGTTTCAGTTTTTCAAAGTCTTCCTCCTCTGGACGGCCTTTCACTGCATGAATTTCTTCTTTGGCGCCTATATTGTCGGAGTGGCCACACGAACGGGTTTCATCTATGTGTCAGAGTGGATCTTTTTAAGCAATATCATGGATGTTGAAGAGGTGATTTTCATGATCCTTTCCTTTACAATCATGCTTGGGCTTGGTTCTCTTTTTACGAATCTTTTTCTCAAAGCAGCCAATTCAAAGACATTGCTGGTCGATGAGCACAAACTCTTCTATCTTATCTTCCAGGCTTTCCTCCCCTGGATCATCGGGTCCGGCATCTCTCTGCTCTTCTGGATTCCGGGCATCCCGATCCAGAATTACCTCATTATTGTCACCCCTCTGCTGATGCTAATCCCGATGTTTGCAACCTACAATTCGCAACGAAATCAGATCATCCAGCTCCGGAAGGTTCTGGACCGGTTTGCTTATTCCTGGCCGCTGATAATTTTCTCCATTATTTTCCTGATCGCAATGAGGCTGGTATTCAACGTTGGAATTGGCTTCTAGAAGGAAGTTAGCGGGTTCTTTTCACCACGATTTCTGGCGTCCGGATGACGTTGCTCTTGTGCAGGGATCTGTCGATGATATAGGTTTCGAACAAAATCGTGTCATATATGGGAAAAGGGTTTAGCAACAGGGTATCCTGAACATACCCGCTGATCGCTTTTCCCAACTGATCGGGATCCAGCAGTGGGATACGGCTGTGAAACGGAGGATCCAGGGTGATTTTCCGAAAGATTCCATTTTGTTTTTCGTAGTAATCAATCATCAGGTTATAGTAGTAATCTCCGCCCGGCTCCCAGGGGGGGAGGGTGTCGCCATCCGCCAGGCCGATATCTCCATTGCCATCCGTGAAAGTAAAGATTAAAACCCCCTTTGTTGCAATGGTGTCGTTTCCCTGAAAGAGACATGTAAAATCGTTGAACTCAATTTGAGGTTCATCCGGATAGGTCACATCCTTCATGCAGGAGGATGAAAGCCAGAGCAGGCAAACAACCAGACTGATCCGGATCACGCGGTTTTTCATGTTCCCATTCCTTAGTTCAGGAGGATAAAAGTAGGAAATATTCCATTCGGTATCTTTGTAATCTATAAAATTACGCTGATGATCGACTATCGCCAGCTGATCCGGACCCATAGCAAAACATCGTTTGAAAGGGCTTGCATGGATGTGTTCAGGTTCCAATTCCAACATAACCCTGTTTACCGCCGGTTTGTTCACCTCATGTCTTCGAAAGATGAAGTAAAACAGATTGAAGATATTCCCTTCCTGCCGGTGAGTTTTTTCAAAACCCATGATATTTGTACCGGATTTGAAGTCAGCCGGGCATGGAAAACTTTCCTGAGCAGCGGAACGACCGGGAGTCAGCGAAGCCGCCATCACTTATATCAGCCGGAAATCTATCTGCACAGTCTGCTTCAGGGTTTCGAACACTTCTATGGTCCGCTGGATCGGTATATTATCCTGGCGCTCGTTCCAACACCACTCGAACAACCTCAATCTTCCCTGGTCTTTATGGTCTCAGAGATGATCAGCCGGACGAAACACCCGGTGTCAGGATTCTACCTTCAACGGCAAAATGAATTACAACAGGTACTTGGTTCATCTTACGCTGAAAAGAAACTGCTGCTGATCGGGCTTTCCTATGCCCTGCTTGATTTTGTGGATGATTTTCCCATTGCCCCCTCCCCTCTCGTCGTCATGGAAACGGGCGGTATGAAAGGAAGAAGAGAAAAGATCACACGGGAGGAGCTGCATGAGAAATTATGCAAGGCTTTCCGGGTTCAGGACATTCATTCGGAATATGGGATGACGGAATTACTCTCCCAGGCTTATTCACAAGGGAAAGGGTTGTTTCAAACACCGCCCTGGATGCAAATCCGTATCCGCGACCTGGATGATCCCCGGAAGGAAGCGGAAGATGGGAAATACGGCATCATCCGGATCATCGACCTGGCAAACCGCCATTCCTGTTCTTTTATCGAAACGGAAGACATGGGTAGAAAAAATGCGGATGGATCCATTGAAATATCAGGCCGGGCAGATCAAAGCGATGCAAGGGGGTGCAGCCTGATGATTTAATCTATGAGACTCAATTTTTCAAAACGAAGTGTATAAAAATTGATAGTCGAATTAATCATCCGAAGAGAAAAAGTGTTTACATTTGCTGCTCCCATGAAATGTGTTTCAAACACCATGTTATGAAGAAACATTACAAAATCCGTATTTATGGCCGGGTTCAGCGGGTTGGTTTTCGATTTACCACGGTTCAGAAAGCTTACCTGTTTAACCTCAAAGGCTTTGTCAGAAACAAAAGTGATGGTTCTATTCTCATCGAAGCGGAAGGTGAAGAAGAAGATCTTCAGAAACTTATCGACTGGTGTAAGATAGGCCCGACAGGCTGTGTGATCGACAACGTGGAGATTGAGGAGGGCGTCCTAAAAAACTATGCCAGTTTTGAGGTGGTCCGTCGCCGTTCAAAAAAGGAATCCTGATCAGATTATTTTCCCTTCAATAATGATGACGATCTCGCCCTTTACCTGCCTGGTCTGGTAATGGTGTAGCAATGATTCGAGGGTTCCCCGGTTTTTTTCCTCATATATTTTTGTCAGTTCCCTGCACACGCAAGCCTTTCGTTCAGCCCCCATTTCGGTTGCCAGGGCTTCCAGTGTCCGTACCAAACGGTGTGGCGATTCATAAAGAATGAGCGTATAAGGCACCTGGGCCAGCTCTCTGATCCGGGTTTGCCTCCCTTTTTTCTGTGGCAGGAATCCGCAAAAAAGAAAATGATCCGATGGAAAGCCAGAGTTGACTAATGCAGGGATCAAGGCGGTAGGTCCGGGCAGACATTCCACCTCGTGACCGTTCTCAATAGCATGATGAACCAGAAGATAGCCGGGGTCGGAAATACCCGGTGTTCCTGCATCTGAGATCAGTCCGACCGTTTTCCCTTCCTCCAGCCAGGTCAATACTCTCGGGAGCATCTGTTTTTCATTGTGCTGGTGGCAGGAGAAGGTTTTCCTGTTCACCCCGTGATGGTTTAGAAGAATGGAGGTCTTGCGGGTATCCTCGGCCAGCAGGATGTCTGTCTCCCGGATAGTGCGCAGGGCCCGGAGGGTAATGTCCTCCAGGTTTCCGATGGGTGTGGGTATCAGAAATAGCCTGGCCATCAGGATTGCGTGTTGACGACCAGCTTAAATCCCACTCCGTGCACATTCATGAGCTCCACATCCGGATCATCGCGAAGGTACTTTCTCAGCTTCACGATATAAACATCCATGCTCCGGGCATTGAAGTAGTTGTCGTCGTTCCAGATCCGTTGAAGAGCCATGCTGCGATCTACCACCTCATTCTGTTGCTGACAGAGCAACCGCAACAATGCCGCCTCTTTCGATGTCAGCTTCTGTTGTTTCTGCTGGATGGTGAGGAGGTGCCGGTTGAAATCAAAGGAATATTTCCCGATATTAAATATGTTTTCTGCTCCTGCTTCGGATCGTGACTTTTCCGTCCGCCGGAGGATAGCCTGGATCCGCATCAACAACTCATCCATACTGAAGGGCTTGGTAAGGTAATCATCTGCCCCCAGCTCAAATCCTTTGAGCTTGTCTTCCTGAAGTGATTTGGCCGTAAGGATCAGGAGTGGAATGCGGGAGTCGATCTGACGAATTTCCTTGATCAGGGTAAAACCATCTTTCACAGGCATCATAATGTCAATGATGCAGAAGTCCAGCTCCAGCTTTTTAAAAGCATTGAATGCTTCCTGACCATTGACGCACAGGGTAACATCATACCCTTTGGCGATCAGATAGTCCTTGAGGATATTCCCCAGGTTGCGGTCATCTTCTGCCAGCAAAACCCGGATGTTCTTTTTTTCCATGGTTTTATTCGTTTTCGGTTTGTTCATCCATTGGAAGGGAGAACCAGAATTTGCTCCCCTTGTTCAGTTCACTTTCCATGCCCACTTCGCCTCCATGCTTTTCAACAATTGCCTTGACGTAACTTAATCCCAGCCCAAATCCCCTCACGTCGTGGATATTTCCGGTTGGTATGCGGTATAGTTTTTCAAACAACCGTTTCTGATCGCTGGTGGAAATGCCAATGCCTTTGTCTTCAATGGCAACGATGATCCGGCTCTCATTATTTTCCGTGACCACCCGGATTTGCGGTTTTTTCGGGGAATATTTATTGGCATTATCCAGCAAGTTGTAGATCGCATTGATGATATGCACCCGATCGGCAAATACTTCCTTCCTTACCGCCCGGTAATCACGGATGATCTCGCCATCCTTGATCTCAACCTGGATACCGATGTTCCGGATTACTTCATCAATCACCTGGTGGATGTCGAAAAGCTCTTTCTTTAATTTAAGCTGACCTTTATCGATTACTGCGGTTTGCAGGATCTTTTCGGCCATAATTGCCAGGCGCCGGTTCTCCTCGTGGATGATCCCGACATAGGTATTATAGAAAGAAACATCCTTGCTCACCTCCTTGTCGCGTAAGGCTTCACAAGCCAGGGAGATGGTCGAAATCGGTGTCTTGAATTCGTGGGTCATGTTGTTGATGAAATCATTTTTCATCTCCGAAAGCCGCTTTTGCCGAAAAATCGTCATCACAGCATAATAAAAGGCGTATGCGATGATTCCGATGAGGAGGAAAGAAGAGATGAAAAGCCCCCCCAATTGGGATAATAAGAAGCTTTTCTCATGTGGAAAATAGACGATCAGGTAATTAGGGCTGGCGAACAGCTCATCCGGGAACATCGTCACGGCATAACCCTTTTTGATCAGGTCATTTCTTCCCACCGTAGCTTTCTTGATCACAAAGTCTTTCTTTTTAGGGCTGAAAACCCCAAACTCAAAACGGGTATCAATACCTTTTTGTGATAATTCTTTCCGGATGATGGAACCCAGGATCTCTTCAGATAGCTGCTCCTCCACAGGCCGGAAAATAGAATATCCGATGGAAGAGCCCTTCTTGATGCCGCCTTTGGTTCCGTGTTGTTTCCCGAACAGCTCCGCCTGAAACACAACCTCCGACAGGGCTTCGTTGACACTTCTGCGGAAATTGACTTCCCTTATGGCCAGCGTGTGCCGTATCCAATAGAGCTGAATTCCCAGTAACCCGCAGAGGGAAAGAGAAAGGATGATGATCAACAAGACCAGTCGGCGGGGGTTCATTCGACAAAAATAACGCTTTTTAACGGCGGATCATTGTAATGGTTATCAAATATTGAACACATCACCGGCGGGAAACAGTTGTCAACAGTTTTTGTATTTTCGTAAGCGCGAAAATCAACTGAACATGGATATTCGAATTCAAACATCAAAAGCCAGGACCTTTTTACCCGGCGACATATGGAAAACGCTTCAACCGGCCGTCGAT
This sequence comes from Bacteroidota bacterium, assembly GCA_016868575.1. Classification (GTDB taxonomy): domain Bacteria; phylum Bacteroidota; class Bacteroidia; order Bacteroidales; family FEN-979; genus VGGL01. The sequence continues at coordinate 19,941 of VGGL01000022.1, read as the reverse complement.
CGATGCCACCGGGACATACTTTCCAGGACAGGTAAAGGCGCTGATTTCCTGGGATGGGTTGACCTGCCATCGTCAACTTCAGACCATTTCCTGGAGGAGATCAATGAAGGATGTAAACGATTGCGGGAGTTAGCCGATGTAATCATTGTGATTGGTATCGGTGGGTCATATTTGGGAGCCCGGGCGGTTATCGAGGCACTCACACCTCCTTTTTCCGCTACGGTCAAAGGACAAAAAATCCCGCAGATCATCTATGCCGGGCATCATATGGATGGTGACTACCACGCCCGATTGCTTCAATATCTCGAAGGCCAGGAATATGCGCTTATCGTCATCTCGAAGTCAGGAACCACCACAGAACCGGCCCTTGCTTTTCGACTTTTAAAAACCCATCTTGAAAAGAAATATGGTATCAAAGGGAGTCGCAGGCGGATTATTGCCATCACCGACCGTGCCCGTGGTGCACTCAAAACCATGGCCGATAGGGAGCAGTATAAATCATATGTCATCCCTGATGATGTCGGAGGCAGGTACTCCGTTCTCACGCCTGTTGGATTGCTCCCCTTAGCCCTTGCCGGTGTGGATGTCAAACAGCTCATCCAGGGTGCCCGCAAAGCAGAACAGGAGCTGAAACGAACCGCTGAGATTGAAAAAAATCCAGCCTGCGAGTATGCTGCGATCAGATATGCCCTCTATGAATCGGGAAAATTCGTAGAAGTACTTGCCAATTACCATCCCGGTCTGCATTACCTTATTGAATGGTGGAAACAGCTCTATGGCGAAAGCGAAGGAAAGGAATTCAAAGGGATCTTTCCGGCCGGAGTGAATTTTACCACCGATCTTCATTCCCTGGGACAGTATATCCAGGAAGGCCGCAGGATGCTATTTGAAACCGTCCTGACAATCGAAACTCCTGAAACGCAACTCGTCATTCCAAGGGATGAAGAGAACCTGGACGGGATGAATTTCCTGGCGGGCAAATCGATGCATGAGATCAATGCCCTGGCTTCCGTGGGCACAACCCTGGCTCACCTGGATGGTGGTGTCCCTGTACTGGAACTGATCCTCCCCCGCCTCCATGCAGACACCCTTGGGCAGTTGATCTATTTCTTTGAGTTTGCCTGTGCCCTGAACGGGTATATGCTTGGCGTTAACCCGTTTGACCAACCCGGAGTGGAAGCCTATAAAAAGAATATGTTTGCCCTGCTGGGAAAACCGGGATTTGAAGAAGAAACAAATCAAATCCTGCAACGCCTTCAGCAATAATCGGCTGATCAGGCCATCGAAATTAGCTTTTCCACCACCTGCGGAAAATGCCGGTATTCCAACTCATGAATGCGTGCAGCCAGCCTGTCGGAGGTATCACCTGGAAGAACCTGGATCCTGGCCTGGAAGATCACCGACCCCTCGTCGTAGGCTTCATTCACATAATGGATGGTGATGCCTGATTCTTTTTCTCCGGCTGCCAGAACGGCCTCATGAACTTTTTCTCCGTACATCCCTTTACCGCCAAACTTTGGAAGCAAAGCAGGGTGAATATTGATGATCCGTGAGGGATAGGCCTGAATGATCGGAGCAGGGACCAACCAAAGAAACCCGGCCAATACGATCAAATCCACCTCAAATTCTTTCAAAACCGATAAAAGAAAAGCAGCGTCAGAAAACTCTTCACGGGAAAAGGTCACTGTTGGGATGCGCAGCCGGTTGAATCGCTCTAAAACCATCGCATCCCTGCGATTACACAACAAAAGACGAACTGTTGCCTCTGGATGATTCATAAAATACCCGGCCAGCTTTTCCGCATTTGTGCCATTCCCGGAGGCAAAAATGGCGATGATTTTCTTTTTACTTGTCATTTTATGATAAAAATCAGTTTATTTAAAAATATACCCCCGACCGGATCAAAGTTTTCAATGATATCAATCAGGCGCTGTGGTAATATTACGATTTCCAAATATAAAATTAAATATTACTTTTACACGCCCGAAAATTGATGCATGATTTTATTGCATTGATTTTCAGTGTATAATGCATAGAAAAAGGGAGAGGGTAAGATTAAATTTTGTAGATTTAGGATAAAATTCATTTCTTTGCAGTCCGTTTAACCAAAAAAGGAAAAACCATGTCTGAAATTACGAACAAAGTTAAAGCTATCATTGTTGATAAGCTGGGAGTTGATCCTGCTGAAGTTACCCCTGAGGCAAGTTTTACCAATGACCTTGGAGCAGACTCACTGGATACGGTTGAACTTATCATGGAATTTGAAAAAGAATTCGACATTGCGATCCCTGATGATCAGGCAGAAAAGATCAGTACGGTAGGCGAAGCGATAGCCTATATTGAGAACAACGCGAAATAAGTAAACTTTCTTTATTCGATGACATTTAAGCGGGTCGTCGTTACCGGGCTGGGTGCTTTAACACCTCTCGGTAACACCTTGGGAGAATACTGGAATGGGCTGATCAATGGCGTGAGCAGCGCAGGGCCCATCACCCGTTTTGACACAACCAATTTCAAGACCAGGTTCGCCTGTGAGGTGAAAGGCTTTAATCCGGAGAATTTTTTCGACCGGAAAGAGGCTCGCAAATATGATCCTTATGCGCAGTACGGCATTGCCTGTGCTGAAGAGGCCGTGAATGATTCGGGTATTGACCTGGACAAGGTTGACCTGGATCGGATCGGGGTGATCTGGTCGAGTGGGATAGGCGGGTTGGATACCTTTTTATATGAGATTGGTGAGTATGTGAAAAGCGGAGGTGTACCTCGGTTTAATCCATTCTTTATTCCAAAGATGATCGCGGACATTGCCGCCGGCCATATCTCCATTAAATATGGTTTCCGCGGGCCCAATTTCGCCACCGTGTCGGCCTGTGCTTCTTCTGCCAATGCCCTGGCTGATGCATTGATCTATATCCGCCTTGGTAAAGCCGACATGTTTGTTGCCGGTGGATCTGAAGCTACCATTAATCCTGCGGGAGTGGGTGGCTTCAGCGCCATGCATGCGATTTCTACCCGGAACGATGACCCCCAGACAGCTTCCCGTCCGTTTGACAAGGACCGCGACGGATTTGTGATGGGAGAAGGCGCCGGTGCCCTTGTCTTTGAAGAACTTGAACATGCCCTTGCCAGGGGCGCTAAGATCTACGCGGAAGTGGCAGGTGCCGGCCTCTCTGCCGATGCCTATCACATCACCCAACCCCATCCGGAAGGACTCGGTGCCTATAATTGTATGCGTCTGGCAATGGAAGATGCAGGACTGCAATTAGCGGATGTAGATCACATCAATACCCACGGTACCGCCACACCCCTCGGAGATATCTCTGAAGTGAAAGCTATCCAGAGATTGTTTGGTGATCACGCTTACAAGATCAACATCAACTCCACCAAGTCGATGACCGGCCACTTGCTCGGCGCTGCCGGCGCAATTGAAAGCATCGCCGCCATCCTGGCCGTGAAAAATGATATCGTCCCACCCACGATCAATCACTTCACCGACGAACCTGAACTCGACAACAAGCTGAACTTTACCTTTAATAAAGCGCAGCAAAGAACAGTCAATGCAGCATTGAGTAACACTTTTGGCTTCGGTGGACACAACGCATGCATGATCTTTAAAAAATTTAATGGCTGATCATTGAATTTCGGAGTACTCAAGACGGCTTTTTCCTCCGATAAATCCCTTTTACAGTCGATCAAGAATATTTTCGGCTTCTATCCGAATAACTTGTTTCTCTACAAACTTGCTTTTCTCCACAAGTCATCTTCCCAGGAAAACAGCAGGGGAATCCGTATTGACAATGAACGACTGGAATACCTTGGCGATGCTGTTCTAGATTGCATTATAGCCGACTACCTTTTCCGTAAATTCCCTTACAAAGATGAAGGCTTCCTTACCGAAATGCGATCCAAGATCGTCAGCCGGAGCCAGCTTATCAGACTAGCCCAAAAAATCGGAATGGATAATCTCATCCGGATAGATACCTCTTCCGGCAATGCTTACCGGTCTTTTGCCGGTGATGCTTTCGAAGCCTTGATCGGAGCAATTTACCTTGACCGTGGATACAAGTTCACCAAAAAAATCCTCCTCAAACGGATCATCGAAGTTCACCTGGATATCGATCAGCTCGAAAACCTGGAGATCAACTATAAAAGCAAACTGATCGAACTTGCCCAAAGAGAAAAGAAACAACTCAGGTTTTTGGTTGTCGAAGAGGTGGGAACAGGCTACCGAAAACAGTATATCGTAGATGCCGAGATTGAAGATAAGGTCATCGCCAGGGGACAGGATTACTCCATCAAGGGCGCAGAACAAAATGCAGCGGAAAAAGCGTATCATGCCCTTGTCGACCCTCCGGTAGCCTGAGGCAATGCCAATATGAATGTATGATGGCCAAAAAAGTACTCCTCAGCCATTCGTCCTCCGAATCCTTTTCCATCTTTGGCATTTCTTGCCACTTGCGGGAATACCGGCTCACATGGTTGATCAACCAGGCAGCAGGTGTCCATCTCTCCAGAAAGGATGATTTCGTGAAACAATCTTCCAAGCCGCAAGAAAACAGGGCGTTTTCGCTTTACCATTACCATGATGAAGCAACGGCCATCACCTTGCACCTGCTGGCCAACCGAAATGCACAGGGGGTCTTGTTCCCGTCACTCAAACAGGCAGATTATCTGATGATCGTTCAGGGGGCTATGCCTACACCTAAAAAACTGGACCTTCTGGAATGTCTCCGGAATATCAACGACGTGCTGGCTGTTTTTCCTGTTGAAGCACAGTCCCTTCCCGAGTGGGATCTGTTTGTTTCCGACCTTGAAATGCACCTGTTGGGATCGGGAAAATGAGGTTAAAAGGCGCTGCCGAACTGTTTCAGGAACCGGATGTCGTTTTCGAAATAGAGCCGAATGTCGCGAACCAGGTACTTTAGCATGGCGATCCGTTCAATCCCCATTCCAAAGGCATAACCCGTATTTTTCTGACTGTCGATACCACAATTTTCGAGCACAATCGGATGGACCATGCCGCACCCAAGGATCTCCACCCAGCCGGTATGCTTGCAAATATTACAACCTTTTCCTCCGCAGATATTGCAGGAAATATCGAGTTCGGCTGAGGGCTCCGTAAAGGGAAAAAACGAAGGACGCAGCCGAATCTGTGTTTGCGGGCCGAACATCTCCCGAGCGAAATAAAGGAGTGTCTGCTTCAGGTCAGCAAAAGAAACATCCTTGTCAACCGCCAATCCTTCAACCTGATGGAAGATGCAGTGGGCGCGGGCAGAGATAGCCTCATTGCGGAATACCCTACCGGGGAAAATGCTGCGTATCGGTGGCGGATGTTTTTCCATGTACCGGATTTGCACCGAGGAGGTGTGTGTGCGAAGCAGGATATCAGGATCTTTCTCAATAAAAAAAGTATCCTGCATATCCCGTGCAGGGTGGTTGACCGGGAAGTTGAGAGCGCCGAAATTATACCGGTCGCTTTCGATCTCCGGTCCTTCCTCCACCGAAAAACCGATCCGGGAAAAGATCTCTGTGATCCTGTTCCGGGTAATGGATAAAGGATGTCGGCTTCCAATCGAATCATCCACCGGAAGGGTCAGATCGATCGCATCCTCCGACCCTTGTCCTGGTTTCCCAAGGCTTTCTTTCATCCGGGTGATGCATCCGTTGGCCGCATCTTTCAGCTCGTTGAGCAACTGGCCTGTTTCCTTTCTCGATTCCGGGGAGACGTTTTTAAATGCTGAAAAAAGTTCTGCCAGGATCCCCTTTTTACCTAAGTAATGAATCCGGAATTTTTCAAGCTCTTCCGCTGACTGGCAGGTGAAAGTCTCAATATCGGCAATATGTTTTCTGATCTTATCCTGCATGGGTTATTTGAGGATCTCGATGGTCATTTTGACGCTCTTCAACGGATGGTCGTTATTGTCCTTGGCCACTGCAGCGATCTTGTCAACGGCTTCCATCCCTTCGTAGACTTCCCCAAAAACGGTGTAATCACCATCCAGGAAAGGTGTTCCTCCCACTGTGGAGTATGCTTTCCGTTGCTCCAGGGAGAAGGTTTTACCGGTACGTTGTTCCAGGTTTGTGAGTTGGTCTTCCGTGTACTTTTTACCCTGGACGATGTAAAACTGCGATCCGGAAGAGCTCTTCTTTGGATTCACCTGATCGGGCATCCGGGCAGCGGCCAGGGCTCCCTTTTTGTGGAAATAGGCAGATTTGAACTCGGCGGGGACCGTGTACCCGGGGTCATCCCGTCCATCGGCATTTCTACCGCCCTGGATCATGAAGGCCTGGATCACCCGGTGAAAGGGCGAATTGTTATACCATCCCTGCTTGATGATTTTTTCCATATTGTCCCGGTGGAGTGGTGTCTCATTGTAGAGAACGGCCTTGATATCTCCATATTCGGTGTGGATGACAATATGGATCTGTTTTTCCTGTGATTGTGGCTTTTGTGCGTTCACATTCATGATATTGAGTGAGATGATGATGCCCGTCAGGAGCATCGTGTACATGAGAGATTTTACGGACATGATAATAAATTTTCGCGCAAAATTATGGATTTTTCTGCTTGCCGGGTTTCTTTTTTGCCAGCACCTCCTGGAAGCAAGAACGGCAGAGCGGTTCATAGGCATCTTTCTCGCCCAACACCACCAGTCCGCTTTCGTTGACAATGCGATGGGAGTATTGTGCCAGGTTGCCGCAATGCATGCAAATGGCATGAACCTTTGTAACATATTCGGCGGTGGCCATCAACGAAGGAATGGGACCGAAAGGATTCCCCAGGTAGTCCATGTCAAGACCTGCGACAATAACCCGGATACCGCGGTTGGCCAGGTAATTGCAAACGGCGGTCAGCTCTGCATCGAAGAATTGCGCCTCATCCACGCCCACCACATCTACCTCCTGGGTCAAGAGCAGGATCTGGGAAGCTGCTGAAACCGGTGTCGACGGGATGCTGTTGGCATCGTGTGAAACTACCTGCTGTTCATCGTATCTTGTATCGATCAGGGGTTTGAAGATCTCAACTTTTTGCCGAGCGATGCGGGCGCGGTTCAGCCGCCGGATCAATTCTTCCGTCTTGCCACTGAACATCGATCCGCAGATCACTTCGATCCACCCGTTGCGACGACCCGGATGTCTGCTGGTTTCTAAAAACATGGTTCCGCGAAAAGTTCGACCCGAAATGGTTAATTTTGCGGTAAAATTAATGAATTATCGAATCTCCGGAACAGCAAATCTTACCGCATCATGGAAAAACAACTGCTGCAGCATGATATCACCTCCCTTCTTGAATTGATCGTAGAAGAATTCCGCATCATCCAGGAGTATGAAGACCATATCCCGCAAATCGAGATAGACCTGCTGAAAGCCAATATTATCAGGCTCTATAGCGATATCCAATGGCTGGATAAACTGAATAATAAAACCCTGCCGGAGAATCCGGAACCAATCAAAGGGACCGTGTTGAAGATCAAACCGGTATCCCCTCACGATGAAAAGCCTGCTGACATCCCGGAAAGCTCCACACCAATGCCACCAGAGGATCATTCACCCCCTGAAACACCGGAGATGACTCCACCTTCCCCAACGCCAGCAAGAATAAAATCACATCGCAAGGAAACCGTCGACCTCTTCTCTTCCGGACAAACCATAGCAGACAAATACGCCGAGCAGGAAGACACCGGCTTGCGCGCTTCTATCCGGCAAAACAAACTCAACGATATCCGGGCGGGCATCGGCATCAATGAAAAATATGCCTTCGTCACAAATCTTTTCAATGGCAGCCAGAAGGATTATAATGAAGCCATTCAAAAGCTCAATAATGCCGGACATATGGCTGAAGCCATGACGATCCTCGGCTCTTTGGCTCAGCAAAACGAGTGGGAGAAATCTTCAGATCTGTTTGTCCTGTTTGAGTCGATCGTCCGCCGGCGCCATGCCTGAGATCTCTCCCAGGATCTGATTCACCTCATCCCAATTTCCAGCGGTGACCAGCTTTGCCCTGTAAAGTTTGATCCCGGCAATACCCTTGAAATAGCCGGTGTAAAATTTACGCATCTCGAGCAGGGCTTTCATTTCTCCTTTGAGCGCGACGGCCATCTCAATATGGCGGTTTAAGATGGCAAGCCGTGCTGGTATGGTGGGTGATGGAAGCATTTCTCCGGTTGAAAAGTAATGCTTGATCTCCCTGAAGATCCACGGATTTCCAACTGCCCCGCGGCCGATCATCATCCCATCAACCGCGTATTTCTTTCTGATTTCCCCTGCTGAAAAGACATCTGTGATGTCTCCATTACCGAAAACAGGTATGTGGATGGCGGGATGGTTCCTGACTTCAGCTATCAATGTCCAGTCAGCACGACCTTTGTACGCCTGCACTTTCGTGCGTCCATGAATGCTGAGTGCCCGGATGCCGGCATCCTGCAACCGGAGGGCAATTTCCAGGATGTTTTTGTTTTGCTCATCCCACCCCAGGCGCGTTTTGGCTGTCACAGGAAGGGTCGTAGCGCGCACAACAGTAGCAGCAATGCGGACCATTTTATCGATATCTGCCAGGAGGGCAGCGCCTGAGCCTTTTGACACTACTTTCCGGGCCGGACAGCCGAAATTGAGATCGATCAGGTCGGGTCCCGCCTCGGTAGCCAGAACAACTGCTTCCTTCATGTGTTCCTCATCATGACCAACGATCTGAATGCCCACAGGGTGCTCGTTAGCCTCCATCGTCATCTTTTGCCGTGATTTTTTCGCCAGGCGGATAAGCCCTTCCGAAGAGATGAACTCCGAGATCACCAGGTCGGCGCCCATCTCCCGGCAGATCAGGCGGAAGGGGAGATCCGTGAAATTCTCCATCGGCGCCAGGATCAGCGGATAATCAGGTAGTTCGATAGCTCCGATCTTTACCAAAACCCTAAATTCACTACTTTTACCGGCAAAATTAGCCATAATCTGCATCCCATGCCCCTGCTCCAAACCCTTTCGCCTCTCGGAAAACTGCTCTTTGCCGTGATCATCATCATGGTCTCCCTGGTGGTGGTCTCACTCCTGGGTATGGCGGCAGGCATGCTCGTGTTTGATATCCGTCTGGCAGATCTTCCGGCACGTTTGTCAGATTACGCTAACCCTGACAATGCTGTTTTTTTGAAGAGCATGCAGGTGGTTCAGGCTATTGGGACTTTCATCCTCCCGCCCCTGCTGCTGGCACTTTTCTTTTCACCTCGTGTTAGCACTTACCTGGGACTCTCCGTAAAACCTCGTCTCATAGGCATTGTCGTTTCCATCGTGGTTGTTTTCGTATCACTCCCATTCATCAACTGGCTTATCGACCTGAATGAAAACATGACTTTGCCAGCCTCTTTATCGAAGGTGGAAGCCTGGATGCGCATGATGGAAGACCAGGGACTTCAGCTTACGGAGGGATTTTTGAATATCCAGTCCTTTGGCGGACTGATGGGCAATCTGCTGGTGATGGCTTTGCTGCCGGCCATCGGGGAGGAGTTGCTTTTCCGTGGACTGTTTATCCGCCTTTTCAAGGATTGGTTGAAGAACCCCCATGTGGCCATTCTGTTGGCAGCTATCATCTTCAGCGCCTTTCATATGCAATTCTATGGGTTTGTACCCCGCATGGTGCTGGGGGTGATCTTTGGCTACCTGTTTGTTTACACCGGATCGCTGTGGGCGCCGGTTATTGCGCATTTCATCAACAATGCCGCCGCCGTGGTGATCGACTTCACCACCCGGAAACAGATCACCGCCGTGCAGTACGAAGAATTTGGCAAAATGGAACAATGGTACTGGATTGCACTTTCGTTCGTCGCCTCACTGCTGCTGATCGTATACCTGAAGACAACACATCGGGACAGGAGCTGATTTCAGATATCGTTGTTAGTTGTTCGTTGTCCGTTGCCCGAGAAAATTGAAAATTGTCCCTTGTCAATCCAATTGTCCCTTTTCAATTGTACTTTGTACATCCCTTCGATCGAATTTCAAACCTTGTTGATCAATGTTCGAGATTTGGTTTAATTATTCTCAACTTCCATTTTTTGAAATAGCTTTTGTGGATATCATATCGTGCGCTTTAACCACTAAGAGCACAAAGTTCTGCACAAAGGACACAAAGAAGTAGTTAATTATCAATGCTTTGCGTGCATTACGCCATCCATGGCGTGCTTTGCGTGAAAGAAAGCCCTGCATGCAAAGTCTTTAATGTTAAGACTCAAATGCGAACTGTGCAGTGCGAAGTATTCCGGCCTCTAACCTCTGGCTCTGACCTCTGACTCTGACCTACTCCTTCCGCGTGGCATAATTCACCCGGAATGCTTCTGACTGCCGCAATGCATAGATGATCTCCTGGATGGTATTCATTTTCACCCGTTTGTCGGCAACCAATGATACCACCAGGTTTTTCTGCTCTTCCGGCAGCCGGAAAGCTTTCTCGGCGCCAATGAATGAGCCGATCTCACCGGTCTCCGCATACCGGTCGTTCAACTGGATGCGATAGGCCTCGCCGTGTTTTGTCGTATTGAGCGGTTGACCGACATAGATGTAGCTGACGTTTGATTTTTTCTCCAGCTTTTGTGATTCGGATGCAGCGGGCGGAACCACGTTGACCAGTATCTGGGTGTCCCGCAGCCGGGTGCTCACCATGAAAAAAAACAACAGGATGAAGATGATATCCGGCAATGAGGAGGTGGAAATGAACGATCCCTGCCGATGCCTGGTTTTAATGAATATGCTCATCGACGGCTCATTTCATGGGTTCGGGTTCACTTTCGGAGACCATGGCAGGGATGGCCTGCCGGATGGCTTCCTTTTTTTGCGGGTCGCTGAGGGAGGCCAGGGGGACACCGAATTTTTCTTTCGAAAGCTGATCACGGAGGAGCTGAAAAGCCGCTGTGATCTCGTTCTGAACCCTGATATAGGTTTCGTAGGAAGCCTCTGGATGGCTTTTCAGAAAAACAATACCACGGGAAACGGCAACTTTTCCAAGGGGGTAGATATCCTGGAACTTCTTCTCGGGCAGGGCGCTGTCGTTACTATTGTTTGCAACGAAAAACCGAATCCTGTCGCGCAAACCCTCTGTACCGGTTGCACTGCCATTCACCAGCACCTTGTCATTCCTGGTAATATCGATCTTCAGCAGGTTTCGTTCCTTCACTTCAGGGATTTTCGCTTTCGGATCAGGAATGGGTGGCAATACCCGTTGGATGCCAACTTCTGTCTTCATCTGCGTCGTAACCAAAAAGAAGATCAGCAGCAGGAAAGCGATATCTGCCATCGAACTGGCGTTGATTTCCGGAACCCTGCGAATGGCCATGTCACCTCAAGCGTTTATGGATGAAGGTAGCCAGGATGGTGATCACTGCAGCAACCAGCAGTGCCAGTGAGGCGATCACACCGGCGCCGATCCACCGGGATTGGTTGGCCGTGATGTCATACCGTTCCAGGAAACTGCCGGGAAGGTCACCGGATGAAGCGAGCAGGAAAGAGACCAGGATGAGGATAGCTATCCCTGCCAATCCAATCCCTAACGCCACTGCCTTCCGGGGATGATGCCGCATCTGCAATACCTGGAATACCAACGCCAGCAAAATGGCTGCACCAAACAGCACATAAAGGAGGATGGCGCCGATATCAATGAACGTCTCCATGCTTTTTTCCCTGTTTGCGTTGGTATTTAATCAACATATCCATGAAGGAGATGGTGGCATCTTCCATGGAGTTGATGATGTGATCTACCCTGGATATCAGGTAATTATAGAAGACCTGCAGGATAATCGCCACGATCAGTCCAAAGACGGTGGTGAGTAGCGCCACCTTGATGCCGGTGGCCACAATGGTAGGGGAGATATCTCCTGCTGCGGCAATAGAATCAAAGGCTTTGACCATTCCGACCACTGTACCCAGGAAACCCAGCATGGGTGCCAGGGCGATGAACAGGGTGATCCACGACAGGTTACTTTCCATCCGTCCGCTGAGGACGTTTCCGTAAGAAATCACAGACTTCTCCACCACATCGAGTCCTTCGGGATACCGGTCGAGTCCCTGGTAAAAGATCCCGGCAACCGGGCCACGCGTGTTTCGACAGATCTCCTTTCCAGCGTCAACACCTCCATCCTCCAAGGCTCCTTCCACTTTTTGCAGCAGCTTCTGGTAATTGATCGAGGATAGATGCAGGTAGATCAACCGTTCGATGACCAGGGCCAGCCCCAGGATGAAACAGATGAGTACCGGCGCCATCCAAGCCGGGCTCCCTTCAATGAACTTCTCTTTCAACACCTGGGTGAAGCCTTGCTCTTCATTGCTCATAAAAGTGCCCGGCGATCCCTTTTCTTCGGCAGCCAGCACCTTCTGAACACGTGCATCCACAATGGAATCAATATTCTGTGAAAAGGCAAAAAGCGGGAACAGCAGACAGGCGGTGAGAATTAAACTGGAAAATAATAGACCTCTCATAACAGATAGATAAGATGATCGTTTGTTGTGTATAAACGCTGAAAAAACAAAATTAGCATTTTCACCCGCAGTCGGGTCGATATTTTGGCAGTTGTCAGCCTCATCGGTTGAAAACTGTCATCTCCTTTGTGTGTATATTTGCAACGATATGGTGAATTTCTTTCGTGTGCTTTTCCTCCCAGTGGCCATCCTGGTGATGTTGCTTGTGAACGATGGAGGAGCCCTCATTGCCCAGGATACAACCCGTATATATCTGCTCAATGCCAATACCTGGAAACTGGAGCGAACCGGAAACCTGGAACTTCAGAAGCTTGTTGGAAACGTGATCCTCCGCCACGACAGCACCTTTCTTTATTGCGACAGCGCTTACCTGAATGATGACACGAAACATGTGAAGGCCTTCGGGCATGTTAACATCAAGGTGAGTGATACGCTTAATATTTTCGGAGATACGCTTTACTACAACGGCACTACCCGGGTAGCCAGGATGCTTAACAATGTCAGGCTGGTTGATAATCAAACCATTCTTACCACCGATACCCTTTATTACGATCGTAATACGGCTATCGCCCGGTATCACACAGGGGGCCGGATCGAGAATGGCGACAATGTGCTCACCAGCCGCCATGGTTACTACTACACCGACCGGAAGGAGTTCTTTTTCAAGGATGAGGTGATTCTCCGGAATCCGGACTACATCATGCACAGTGATACCATGAAGTACCATACGGTGACGGAAATAGCTTACTTTTTCGGCCCATCCACGGTGACCGGGAAAGACAATTACATCTATTGTGAAGATGGCCGGTACAATACCCAGGTTGATATCTCCCGCATCAGCAAAAATGCGGTACTCTGGCATAAGCAGCAAATGCTGAAGGGCGACAGCATCTATTATGAACAACAGACCGGGTTTGGGGAAGCATTCAGAAATGTGGAAGCGGCCGACACTACCCAGGATATCATCATTTACGGTCACTATGGGAGATATGTCAAGCAACAGGGCTACACCCTGATGACCGATTCTGCCGTGGCACTGAAACTGGATGGGAAGGATACCCTTTTCCTCCATGCAGATACGCTTCGTTCCACTTTTGATACCGCCCAGCAAACCCGGCAGGTTATGGCTTACCATAAGGTCAAATTTTTCCGGCATGACCTCCAGGGATTGTGCGATTCGCTCATCTACCGGACGGCCGATAGCGCCCTGATCATGCACTACGGCCCGGTGTTGTGGGCTGAAAAAAGTCAAATGACGGCAGATTCCATCACCCTTGTGATCATGAACAATAAGCTGGATTCGATGGTTTTGTACAATTCGGCCTTTATGATCAGCAAGGATGATACCCTGAAATTCAACCAGGTGAAAGGGAGAACCATGATGGGCTTTTTCCGGAACAATGACCTCTATAAAATCAATGTATTCGGAAATGCTGAGACCATCTATTTCGTCAGGGAGGAAGACCGGTCGCTGATTGGGATCAACAAGGCTATCTCCAGCGATATGCTGATCTTTGTGGAGGACAACGATATCCGTTCCATCACCTATATTGGAAAGCCGGAAGCAACGCTCTATCCCGAAGCCGAGCTAACACCATACGATCTTGTATTGCGTGATTTCAAATGGATGGAAAACCGCAAACCCTTGCGAAAAGAGGATATCTTCACCTGGAAATAAGTTAGAAAACGGAGATCTTCAGGTATTTTCTCGGATTGGCTTTGATGTCCTCGATCAGTTTGTTGAGTTCTGCCGCCGACTTTTCCAGTTCCTGGTAGAGCGTATCGTTGTTCACCAGCATGCCCAAAGTACCTTCTCCGCGATTGATCTTATCCAGAATAACATTGATTTCCGTCAGCGTTTTTCCAACCTTTCGGAGTGTAGTAGGCACCTGGGAGGCAGCAAGCGAGTCACTCAGGGTAGAAAAATTTCGGATGACATTGGATATCTGATCGTTATTTTGACGCAGGTTGCGGCTGATCGACTCAATGTTGCTGATGATGCCGGAAATTCGATTCTTTTCGGTACTTACCAGGGTATCGATATTGTGTGTGGTAGAGGCCAGGTTGCTGATGGTCAGCTTGATGTTATCGATGCTGGCAACCAGATTTTCCCGGGTGTTTTTGTTCAGCACCGTTTGGATCAGGGTTACTACACTGTCGATGGAACCGATCAGATCTTCGGCTTTTTTCTTGAGTGGAAGCAGTTGCAGGTTCACCTCTTCGCTCAATGTGGCATCTGTTCGTGAACGCAGGGTATCACCGGGTTCGGCCATTCGGGAGGAATTTCCCAGTTTCAGGTCAATGACTTTTGACCCAAGCAGATCGGAACTTGAGATTCTGGCTACTGAATTATCCGGGACAGGGATTGGATCTTCGATCAATAGTTCTGCAATGATAAGCCCTTTGCCATTGGGATCGAAGTAGAGAGCCTTTACCTGACCAACCCGCAATCCGTTGATGCTGATCGGATTAGCAACAACAAGGCCATTCACTTTGTCATATTTGGCATAAAAGATCCGTTGCTTGTTAAAAACACTTAATCCTGAGAGGAAATTGAAGCCCCAGTACAACAGGATCAATGCAGCTACGAAGATGATCCCCACCTTGAATTCTTTGGATATTCTCAAGGGGTTGAGATAATTGGATTACAAATGTAAGATAAATATGAATTCATTGCAAATTCAAAAACTTATCTGTTAAGGACTGCCTTTGCTTCCTCGACGGTCACCCGTTCTCCATTGATGAATGCGATGATGAACGGCCCTTTGACCCCCTTCTGTTTTGCCAGTTCGAGTAGGGGCAGGGCATCATCGAAGGTTTTCTCGTTGCCGATGGTGTACTTGATCAGTCCGTCGTGCCGGTAAAACCCAACATTTTTTAGTCCGTTAAACGCAGGAGCATCCTTTGGAAGTTGTTTTCCGGCAGTTCCGATCTGGACTTTGAACACCACCTGAGGAGTGGTTTGCGCTGCCTGATCCGGAGGCTTATCTGTCGCGGATGAATCAGGTTCAACGACAACAGCTATTGATCCTTCCAGACCGGTTTTGAATTGATTAAACGCCCGGAATAACCCCCTGGCGATCTTATGCTGTCCTTCGGCAGAAGCAAGGTATTTTTCTTCTTCCGGATGACTTAGGAAGCCCAGCTCTACCAGCACACCCGGCATGGTAGTCCGGTACAGTACCAGGAATCCGGCCTGACGGACACCCCGGTCGATCATTCCGGTATAGTCACGGAACTCCTGTTGTAAAACGGTTGCAAATACCAGGCTTTGTTCCAGATAGGCATTCTGAAATAGAGAAAAGGTAATGTAAGATTCGTCCGAGTTGGGATTAAAACCCTCATACACCGTGGCGTAATCAAGCTCGTAGAGGATCGACGCATTTTCTTTTTTGGCCACTTCCAGGTTGGTTTGGCTCCGGTGCAGCCCCATCACATAAGTTTCGCTACCACGGGGAGTTGCTGATTTGGTCGCATTGCAGTGAATGGAAATGAACAAGTCGGCTTTGTGTTCATTGGCAATCTGTGCCCGACGGTGCAGTTCGATGAATACGTCAGTCTTCCGGGTAAAGATGACCTGCACGTCTGGAAACTGTTGTTTGATATAGTCTCCCAATTTAAGCGCCACATCCAGGGCGATATCCTTTTCCCTGGCATGCTTTCCGATGGCGCCCGGATCCTTTCCGCCATGACCGGCATCGATCACAACTTTCTGCACGGTAACCTTCTCCTGTGATCGGATGGGTTGAATGATCCCCAAAACCAGCAAAATGATGCCTGCAAGCCTCAGAAGGGTTAAAATACTTCTCCTGGTGGTTCCTGTGATCAACCTCATCATTCTGTTAAGAAATCCTAATGTTTTGAACTCAATCGATATTTTTCCGTAGTTTTGAAACGTCAAAAGAATGAAATTCATATACCTGGAGGTGAAACGAGTAACCTGCAGGGCAAAAATAATACAGATTCAAAAACACGGGAAGGGGTTGTTGGCTGATTTATCCACAGCGGCTTATGGAAAAACCTGGCTCATTCCGGTTTTATTCCTCTTCTTCCTGATCCAAACACCCATTATTGCTCAGGAACAAAACGATACGGTTGTTCCGCAGGATAGCATCCGAAAGCATTCCGTAGAGTCAACATTTGCCATTGCTGATACCGGCACGATGATGACATCTGATACATTACCGGTGGAACAGAAGGTCTCAAAGAATGCCATTGATTCCAAAGTGGTCTACTCGGCTACCGACTCTCTCCGGTTCGACATGCGGGATCAAAACGCTTTCCTCTTTAACAAAGCCCAGATCAACTACGAAAATATCGGCTTGAATGCCGGCTATGTTGAGATTGACTTCCAGAAGAACCAGGTTTTTGCAACCGGGGTTCCCGACTCTGCCGGTCATGAATCCCAACTTCCAATATTCACGGAGGGAGCCAAGAAATTCGAAGCCCGGATCATGACCTATAACTACAAGTCAAAGAAGGGACTGATCAAGTCGGTTTTCACCCGGGAAAATGAGGGGTATCTGCATGGCAACCTGGTGAAGAAAATGGCCAGCAACACAACCTATATCCGCAATGGCTGGTATACAACCTGCGACAGCCGTGACCACCCCCATTTCGGGTTTCGTTTCGGCAAGGCCAAGGTGATCCCTGACGATAAGATCATAACAGGGCCTGCCTACCTGGCCATCGAGAACATGCCCACCCCGCTGATGATCCCTTTCGGTTATTTCCCCAACCGCAAAGGACGCAGATCAGGGATATTGATCCCGACCTATGGAGAATCTTTTGACCGGGGATTCTTTTTTGAAAACGGAGGATATTACTGGGGCATTAGCGATTATATGGATTTGAAGATCGTGGGTGATATATATACCCGGGGTTCCTGGGCGATCAAACCCTATTTTAACTACAAATTGCGCTACCGATTCAGTGGGGTGATGAACTTCAGTTATGCCGTGAACCTTTTCGGCGCACGCGGTTCCCCCGACTTCAACAGAACCCGCGATTTCCGGATCTATTGGGTGCATACGCAAGACCGGAAAGCCCGCCCCAACAGCTCCTTCTCTGCCAATGTGAACATCTACTCCAAAAACTTCAATCAATATAATCCAACCAATACCGAGAATTACCTTTCCAATACTTTCCAGTCGAGCATCAACTATGCGAAAACCTTCAGCAACCGGTACAACCTCACCCTGAATTTCAACCATAGCCAGAATACCCTGGAAAAAACCATCAACCTCACTGCTCCGCAAATCTCATTTTCTGTCAACCAGTTCTACCCTTTACGTAAGAAAGAAAGGATCGGCAAGCTGAGATGGTACGAAAACATCAGTGTTCGCTATGCGATGAATGCAGAAAACCGCCTCAGTGGCGCTGATTCGGTGATCTTTACAGGGGAATGGTGGAACCGGATGCAAAATGGAATACGGCACAACATCCCCATCAGCAGCAGCATCCGGATACTGAAGTTTCTCAATATGACCAACTCCGTCAACCTCAATGACCGGATGTATTTCCAGAGCGTACGGAAGAAATTCGTTCCGGATACCACCGGCGGCAAATATGTAACGGATACCGTTAATGGCTTTGTGAATGCGTTTGACATGAGTTTCTCCTCTTCACTGACGACCAAACTTTATGGGATGTTCCTGTTGAAAAAAGGCCCCCTGAAGGCGATCCGGCATGTGCTCACCCCCACCGTTTCCTTTACCTATACCCCTTTCATCGATCCGGGGAGCGCTCCCCTATGGAGGTATATTGAGAATGACACCAATACGGTCAATCCGCAACGCTATAGCATTCTTGCCCAGGGTATCTATGGAAGTACTCCGGGACAAAAATCGGGGGTGCTCAACTTCAGCCTGGGAAACAACCTGGAGATGAAAGTCAGAAACCGGAAAGATTCCATTACCGGTATCCGAAAGATCGTGCTGATCGACAATTTTACCATTGCCGCTTCTTACGACCTGGCCAAAGACTCAATGAATTGGTCGAAAGTGGCCATGAGCGGCCGGACCAGGCTCTACAAAGGTATCGACCTGCAGTATTCCAGCTCCTGGGATCCCTATGCCCGTGATTCCCTGGGAAAAAGGATCAACAAGTATGAATGGGATGTCAACCGCCGCTTGCTGAGGTTGGAAAACACAACCTGGAATATTGGTGTCAACTGGGGGCTGAACTCTCAGCAATTTAAAAAGAAAGAAAAGAAAACCCCAGCCGATGCTGATGAACAGGAACTGGAAGACATCTACCGGTTTTGGGATAACTATGTCGACTGGGATGTACCCTGGAGTTTCAATCTGACCTATAACTTCCGGTATACTAAAGATTACCAGGCAGCACAGAAAAAGCGGGTGAGCAAGATCATCCAGACTTTAGGATTCAATGGACAGATCAATCTCACTCCGAAATGGAAAGTGGGCGTAACAACAGGGTATGATTTCGAAAAAGGGGAAATCTCCTATACTTCACTCGATATTTACCGGGATCTTCATTGCTGGGAAATGCGATTTGGCTGGATCCCCAAGGGAGGACGACAAAGCTGGAACTTTACGATCAATGTAAAAGCCTCAGTCCTGCAGGATTTGAAATTGAATAAAAAGAAAGACTTCAGGGATTTCTGATTTGGTTTTTTAACCTGTACTCCTATCTTCCCTCAACATCCAATAAGCTCTTTTTCTTTAAGATTTTCAGCGTGATGGCAACCACGGTCGCGATGCCGAAAAGGATTACCCACAACATCCCCACATTGAGTTCCCTGAACTGAAAGAAGTATTTCAGAAAATTCAACAGCAGAAAGGTGAAAAAGATCCCGAAAAAGCCGCTGTATTCACGTTTCAGCACGGTGATGAAAGAGAAGGGAAGCGGAGGTTTCTGAAAACCGGTGAACCGTGGTATGAAGGAGGGAACTTGCTTTGCCCAGGAGATGTAGGCTTCTCCGAATTTTTCGCGTAAAAATGATTCTTCAGCCAGCATGATCCGTTCGTAGTATATCCAGTACAGCAGGCAGGAGACCAGGCAGAACCAGATATTTCCGACGTAAAGGATCAACCCCAGCCACATCAGGAAGTTCCCGACATACAGTGGGTGTCTTACCAGACTGTACAGCCCTGTCGAATTTAATGCCTCTGCCAGTTGACCTGAGGTATTCCTGCCGGACGTATTAGCCGGTTTATAGCCAACCACGTGAGCTCGTACCACCACACCTGCCAGGGAAACAGCCAGGCAGATCAGTCCGGCCCAATCCTGGGAGGGGAGCAAATAATTCCGTTCCGGCTCCAGCCATAATACAATCACTGCGAACAGGTATAACACTGCCGGAATTGCGGATCTGTGCCTGAACAGCCAGTTCCCTTCATCGATCATCTTTTGCTGCAGCGCCATTTTTTCCTGCGAAATTAATATAAAAGATGCGAATATGTCTATCTTCGCTTATTCAAAATCATCATTATGAAAAACAATCAGTTCATCAAATGGATCCCG
>VGGL01000021.1 GCA_016868575.1 Bacteroidota bacterium | reverse complement strand
GAACCGTTTTAATTGGTAAAGGGGCTGGCGAGAAAATTTCTGTACCACAAAGCAAGGGTATGAAGCCCTTTACGAAAATATTTTCAGGATCGAGAAATACTGCCATAGGAACAATGGCTTTGGGGTCCAATAAGGTGGATAATAATACTGCAGTGGGCTATTTTTCATTAGCATTAAATATAAATGGTGAGCAAAATACGGCTATCGGATATGAAGCTCTTAAATGTAATTCGGATGGAGAACAAAATACTGCATTGGGTTATCAAGCCTTACATTCAAAACTAAATGGTGATTTTAACACGGCATCCGGATGTAAGTCTTTATATTCAAACACAAGTGGTACATACAATACGGCCGTTGGCCTTAGAGCATTGTTTGGGAATACATCAGGAAGTTATAATCTCGCGGCAGGTTTCTATTCATTACTAAACAATGACACTGGAAGTGAAAATTCTGGTCTGGGTCATGGAGCGTTACAAAACAATGTTGCTGGAAACCAGAATACGGCAACTGGAGCTTTCACACTTTATCAAAACAGCACAGGTAGCAGGAATACTTCTATGGGTTATATGTCCGGAGCATCAAGAACTTCAAACGAAAAATGCACTTTTGTAGGTTATGAGGCTGATGCAAATGGTAATGTGATAAATTCAACGGCAATAGGGAGTGGGGCAATGGTTAATGATAACAACCAGGTTCGTTTAGGCAATGACTTAATAACCTCTTTATTTTGCAAGGGTGCCTATGCTGCAACCACAACGAATTATCCCAATCTTTTTGTGGATGCAAGTGGCCAGATCATGAGATCCACCGCTTCTTTGGCTGAGGTTGATGGTGTTATTGGGAATGAAGTATTATCTGCAACCACTAACGGTGGGCTTTTAAGAAGTGGCTTAGGGACTTCAGGGGATCCTTTTACTTTGGGAATATCCTGGGGTGGTAATGGATTGGCAACAATGGCTTCCAGAAGCGATCATACCCATTCAAATTCCTGGGATTTATTCGGAAATTCAGTAATCTCCGGACAGTTTCTGGGAACTAACAATAATTTACCTTTGGAAATAAAGACTTATGGATCTCTTAGGGCAAGGATTACAACCAAAGGTCAGTTAGAAATCCTTAACACTGGGCAGTCTGTATTTATTGGTGAAGGAGCTGGGGCTAATGATAATTTGACCAACAGTAATAACGCATTCATGGGTTTTCGATCCGGATTCATGAATTCCACAGGAACTGGTAACTCTGCAACTGGATATCAGACTTTACTTAACAATACAGGCGGGTCTTTTAACAGTGCATATGGTTATGTGACTTTACAAAGTAATTCAACTGGAAATTACAATACTGCGTATGGGCATTTCTCATTAGTGTCTTTGTCAAGTGGTTCAGGAAATACAGCATTGGGGTCATATTCTGGTTCTACAAATTCTTTTAACACCTATTCCAATTGTACATTTATCGGATTACAATCTGATGCAGGTGGGAATGGTTGTAGTAATTCTACAAGTATTGGTTATTATTCTATTGCTGAAGCAAGTAATTATGTTAAAATTGGAAATTCCGCCACCACCCTTATTGGAGGAGAGGTTGGTTGGAGTACTTTGTCAGACGAAAGAGTGAAAAATAATGTATTAGAGAATGTCGCTGGCCTGGACTTTATCATGAAATTAAAGCCTGTAACCTATAATCTGGATAAAATCAAGCAGGATCAGATCATTGGCCGGGAGGATAAATCAGATTATCCTGAAAAATACGACATCGAAAAGATCAGGTTCAGCGGTTTTATTGCACAGGAAGTAGAAAAGCAGCTCAAGAAGTGGGATACGATTTCAGCGGGGTAAAAAAACCGGCCAATGAGAAGGATCTTTATGGATTAACGTATGGTGAATTTACTGTTCCGATTGTGAAGGCAATCCAGGAGCAGCAGAAGATAATTGAAGAACTGAAGAAGGAAATTGAAGCTTTAAAGTTGTTGGTTGGTCAGAAGTAGATGTCAGAAATCAAATTTCAACTGTGTGAGTTTCGGCGGATAGAAAAGTCCGACAATAATAAATGGATTCTTTGCTTTGCTAACGTGGTGGATAAAATCGGCTATTAGCGCTTTAAGGTCATGCCTAACATCTCTTAGTACAAATTGCCTTCTTCTTTCCCAATCTCCCGAAGGATCGAGATGGTCAATGATTCGGATCGAATCAGGTTTATCGATATTCAAAGGCGAATGGCTTTCAGGTCTGAAATCCTTTTTGTTCTTTTTCAGATCCACTTCAATGATGTCATATTTTCTATACTGCTTACTGTATTCGAGTCTTCTGAATGGGATAGGATAAATTCGGATCCATTTTCCATCTTCAGTTATACCGGCTGTACAAACAACTTCCTCCTGCCTCATGGAGGAAGGAGTAGGATAGGTTTTTACAGTGATAAGGATTCGAAATAATGCCATTAAAGGTGTTTAACTGGGATATTCCATCCGGGCCGGTTGAGAAGAAGTTTGATAATGCTGCTTCTGTGGCACATTTCAGGTTGTGCTTCAAAGCAGGTTATGGCTATCCGCCCGGATCTATCAAGTTCTTTGATTATTTTATTAAGGTGGTCTGTCTGTCCAGAAGAAATCTGAGCTTCATAAGAAGCAAAAAGACTCCGATAGTCATCTATATCAACCAGTCCTTTTCTTTCGTTGGATTGTATACCCAATTCAGGCAGGTGGATGTAATTGATCCCAAGATTTTCACAGGCATGTTTCAACTGGGATTTTGAAAAACCAAACTTCTTGCTAATGGCATTCCTTCTGACATCAACCAATGTCCGGATATTATTGATAATAAGTTGGTTCAGGAAAGACTCAATACTCTTTCCTTCATAGCCAATAGTAAAGAGAACAACCTCATCGATATTCTTCTTCTCGTCGGTTACCAGCAGTGTTTCTTTCTTACTCAATAATTTTAGAAGGATCGTACTGTTTATCGCATAATAAGGGTATTGTAGGTAAACATACCTTATCAACTCGTCTTGAGTATATTCATCGAACCGGCTTTTTAAATCCAAAAGGATTTTTCTGTCCGATTCAGTCAGGCTTTGCACGTAATCATTGTCATCCTTTTTATTCCAGAACTCATTGTGTTCATCCTCCAACTGACCGACAAGGTTATATCCTGATAAAACCTTGAGGTCATATGCGGCAGTAAAGGAATAACACCCGAACTTATAAGGTACAAAATCATACGAAGGCTTATTTTGATTTCGGGTAAACAGGAATAGCAACTTTTGCAAAGACATCTTGCTTAACCCGTTATCAAATGTCTGCAGGAGAGATAACAATATTTTCCGGCGATAATACATCTTCAAGGTTCAAATTTACATATAAAATGGTTTGATTGTTCAAGGCAATTTTAATTTGTAAACAGTGCTGTGTTGATTTCATTGTCTGTTTGTTTTTATGCTTTCTTTGAGCTATTGTTCTCTCACGGAAAATGATAAACCATCCGAATAATCTGCGTCCTTCTGCGCCGTTCCGCGGGAAAAAATCTCCAGCTCAAAAGCGCTGATACGCGCAGGTATCAGTTACATTTGCTGGAATCTTTGCAACCCCGGAATTCTTGCAGAACAGGTCGAGAAGGATTTCTTAACGAGAATAATTTTTATTTCATATGTTTGTATCGTATGGTTTAGTCATGTATTATACGTTTTTATCGTATATTTGCAAAAATTTTTCAGATGGAAACAGTTCTTGCCCGCTACAATCCCTGGTGGGATAAAAATCCGAAGCCTGAGAATTATATTGTAAGGGAGGAGATTATATCCCAACTCCTCCGTCAGATCGACAACAACCTGGTTGTTTTTATCACCGGGCTTAGGAGAGTCGGAAAAACAACCCTGATGAAGATGCTTGTTCATCACTTGCTTGCGGTGCGCGACATTGCTCCGGAAAAAATCCTCTATGTCAGCCTTGATGATTATCTGCTCCTGAAAAAAACAATCCTTGAGATCATTGAAGAGTTTAGGAAAATTCACCGTTTGAGCTTCCGGGAGAAGATCTGGCTATTCCTGGATGAGATCAGTTATAAAGAGGATTTTGAACTTCAGCTGAAGAATCTCGCCGATTCACATAACGTAAAGATATTCACAACATCCAGCAGCGCGACCTTACTGACAAAAAGAAAACATCTGCTGACCGGAAGGAGCTTTACCTTTGAGGTCAATCCGCTGAATTTTTCTGAGTATCTATTGTTCAAGTCCATGAAAATATCAAAGGAGGATCATCATCTTAATGAAAAGCTGTTTGAAGACTATCTCAAAACAGGCGGGATCCCGGAGTATGTTCTTCGTGGTGATCCGGCATACCTTCATGACCTCGTGGATGATATCATCTATAAAGACATCGCAGCGGTGAATAACATCCGTCATCCCGAGATTCTCAGGGACATGTTCATTCTTCTGATGGAAAGGAGCGGCAAGACTGTCAGCATCAACAAACTGGCTCGAATCCTGAACATTACTCCGGATACATCAAAGAGATTCCTTGAATTCTTCAGGAATACCTTCTTGATCTTTCTTGTTCCCAGGTTTGGTAAGCCGAACGAAAGGCTTCTATCTCCGAAGAAATTATATGCTGCTGACCTGGGTATCAGAAATTTCTTTACGGGTTTTCGCGATATGGGAAGCTTATTTGAGAATTTTGTTTTTCTGATGATCCGTAATCAAAAGCCGTCATTCATTTTAAAAGATGGTATTGAGATCGATTTTTATACCGAAAATAAAACGCTCATTGAAGCCAAGTATCACCAAGAACCTCTGTCGGAGAAACAACAGATGTTGTTTGATCAGTTCAAGGCCAGTGAAAAAGTGATCATCCGCTCTCCCCAGGAGATTGATCATTTCTTATCATAGCATCAGAAATAATATTTCTATCTTCACCGCATTAATACCCACTTTTATGACCATCGGCATCATTGGCGGCACGGGGCTGGAGAAGCTCAACGTGTTCAGCGAACCGGGGGAGGTTAATGTTGACACTCCCTTTGGACCCCCATCTTCAACCCTGTTTCACGGCGTCCTGGAGGGGCAACATGTGTATATCCTGAGCCGGCACGGGCGGGATCACACCATCCCTCCTACCCAGGTCAATAACCGGGCGAACATCATGGCGCTGAAACAGTTTGGCTGTGATTGTATCATCGCAACCACGGCCTGCGGCAGCCTGCGGGAAGAGATCGGCAGGGGCGACGTGGTCATACCGGATCAGTTCATCGATTTCACCCGCCACCGGGCAGTGACTTTCTTCGAACATTTCGAGCCGCATGGGATGAAACATACGCCGATGGCGGATCCGTTTTCCGATAAACTCCGGAAGGTACTGATCAATCAGGCCGGGAAGCTAAACATCCCTTTCCATCCCAAAGGCACCGTCATTACCATTGAGGGTCCCCGCTTCTCTACCCGCGCAGAGTCCCACATGTTCCGACTCTGGGGGGCGGATATCATCAACATGAGCATCGCGCCGGAAGCAATACTGGCCAACGAAGCCGGCATACCTTACGCTGCCGTGGCCTTAAGCACGGACTACGATTGCTGGAAAACAGAGGAAGAACCGGTGGTGTGGGAGGAGGTGCTGAGGATTTTTGATGAGAATGTTCACAAAGTAACGGAGTTGCTTATTCATTGCATTTGTGAACTGTAGAAAAGACTTTTCTGTTTTATCTATTCTCTTCTCATTGACAACTTTAGTCCTTTCACTTTACACTCAACTCATTGAAAACTAATGTACAGTAAAAAGACTATAGAATTGAGTGAAAAGTGAACAACGAATAAAGAATAATCATTCCAGATCACTGTTTTCCTTTTGATGTTTTGATGGATGAAACCAGCATTTTAATAATTTCTGTCAACAACATCTCGGCATCCGCAACTGATTGTTTATGAATATTTTGACTCTCACACAATAAATCCATCCAATACCTTGTCTCATTGGCTTCTTTTAATGCTATCGAGAGTTTATTGATAAAGTCTGCTTTTGACTGAGCAAACTCCGATTCTGCTATCGATGCCCCGATCGCGGTTCCGGACCTCAATAACTGACGATGCATTGCATAATCAGTGTTTGAAACTCTCAGGCAACGGCAGATTTCAATCACCTGCAGGCTGAAGTGGAAACTTTTTTCTTTTAACACAGACTTTGAATTCATAACTGGTATTTTTTCTTAATCAGAAAAAATAGAAAAGGTCACCTGTTTGAATTAAAAAAAGACCATAATAACCCAGAATACTAATCACTTTTATCTGTTCATTACTCACTAAAAATTATAGTCCTTTCACTATACACTGGTTTTCAGTGATTTGAGCGTACAATGAAAAGACTATAGTTTCCTGTGAAAAGTGAAAAACGGAAAATGAAAAGTTGTGATCAACTTATAATTGGGTCGCAATCCAGTTACGTGCATTCACAAACGCCTCCACCCAGGGGGTTATCTCGTCTTCACGGATGGAAGGATAATGTGCCCACTGCCAGGGAAGCACGGAGTCTTCAATATGCGGCATGATGGCCAGGTGGCGGCCGTCGGCAGAGGCAATGCACGCGGCATCGAACATGGAGCCGTTCGGGTTGCCGGGATATTCATGGTAGCTGAACTTGGCCGGAATATGATACTTTGACTCTTCCAGGGGAAAGTTGAATTTCCCTTCACCGTGCGCAGACCACACTCCCAGCCGGCTTCCTGCCAGCGAATGGAGCATCACTGAGTTGTTCTCAAAAATGGTCAGGTTGATAAACGCACACTCATATTTGTGCGAGTCATTCCACGACATCCAGGGTTGTTTCTCATGTTCCGGATAAAGCACGCCCAGTTCAACCATCAGTTGACAGCCATTGCAAACCCCCAGGCTCAGCGTGTCTTTGCGTTGGTAAAAACGATCGAGCGCCTCACGTGCTTTGGGATTATACAAGAAAGCTCCCGCCCAGCCTTTGGCCGATCCCAGCACATCTGAATTGGAAAATCCGCCGGCAAAAGCAATAAAATGGATATCCTCCAGCGTTTCCCTGCCGGAGATCAGATCGGTCATGTGCACATCTTTCACATCAAAGCCGGCGAGGTAGAGCGCCCAGGCCATGTCACGGTCGCGGTTTACGCCCTTTTCGCGGATCACCGCCGCCCTGATACCCGATGGATTCTTGCGGTTCAAGTCAACCCCATACGTATCAGCTTTTCCTGAAAATGATCGGGAAAATGAAATTTGAAGCGGTTGGGATTTGAAATTCAGAAACCTCCGAAGTGCCAGGTCTTCTCCACTTTGTTTTCGATCCAGAAGATATGATGTTCTGTACCATGCATCCCGCCATGCATCAATATCCAGATCCATCATCTGCCCCTTCAGTTTGATCTGTACCCGGCGATCAGCTTGCGGATAGCCAATTTCCAGGGCAGAGATGCCTTTGGCCTGCAGAAGCTCTTTCACACAATCTTCCTTCTTAGTTTGAATGATAATCCCGGGATTTTCGGCAAACAAGAGGTGGATCATATCCTTTGCCATCAAACCACTCAAATCCGCAACAATCCCTCCCAAAGTATTGGGAAATGTCATTTCCAATAGGGTTGTTATCATTCCACCGGCTGAAATGTCGTGCCCGGCAAGGATCTGTCCCTGAACAATAAGATCCTGTATCTCCCGGAAAACCTTGATGAGATAACCGGACTGACATACATCCGGACAATCAGATCCGAGGCTGTTCACAACCTGTGCAAAAGAACTTCCGCCCAGGGAATATGAATCACCGGAAAGGTCAATATACAACAGTACGGTGTCTTTTGCATGCCGGATGACCGGTGAAACAATTTTCTTTACATCGATCACTTCGGCGGCCGCAGAGATGATCACGGTTCCCGGGGCATAAACCACTTGCCCATCGGGGTACTTTTGGGTCATTGAGAGCGAGTCTTTACCGGTTGGAATGTTGATCCCCAGTTCAATGGCAAAGTCGCTCAAGGCTTTCACGGCCTCATACAGGCGTGCATCTTCTCCCGGGTTTTTACACGGCCACATCCAGTTTGCACTCAGCGAGATGCCTTGGAGGCCATCTTGCAAAGGAGCCCAGATGATGTTGGTCAGGGCTTCGGTAATTGCGAGACGGCTTCCTTTTGTTCGGTTGATCAGCATGGCTGCCGGTGCATGGCCGATGGCGGTGGCAATCCCTTTTTCACCGGAATAGTCGAGGGCAACGGCTCCCAGGTTGTTCAGGGGGAGTTGGATCTCTCCGCAGGTTTGCTGCATGGCGATCTTGCCGCTGACGGCCCGGTCAACCTTGTTGGTAAGCCAGTCTTTGCAGGCAACGGCTTCCAGTTGAAGCACATAACTGAGATAGGATTCAAACTGATCTATCTCGTAGGTGGGGTTCAGGAAGACCTGATCAACTGTCTGATCGGTGATGATGGTCTTCGGCGGGCTGTGGAACATCGCCTCCAGGGGGAGGTGGATCGGTGAAGTTTGCTTTTCCTTGTTACAAAACACCAGTTGATGGTCATCCGTGGTTTTTCCGACTTCATACAAGGGTGCCCGCTCGCGATCAGCAACAGAACGGAGAAAATCAACATCTTTATTGTTCACAATCAGCCCCATCCGTTCCTGTGATTCGTTGCCGATGATCTCCTTGTCGGATAGGGTTGGGTCACCAAGCGGAAGTTTGCCCATGTCAATTTCTCCACCTGTTGCTTCCATGAGCTCCGACAGGCAATTCAGATGGCCACCGGCACCATGGTCGTGGATGGATACGATGGGATTCCTTTCAACTTCGGCCATGGCCCGGAGGGTATTGAAAACCCGCTTTTGCATCTCCGGGTTGGAGCGCTGGACGGCATTGAGCTCAATGGCATTGCTGTACTCGCCGGTAGCCACGCTCGAAACAGCACTACCACCCATTCCGATCCGGTAGTTGTCGCCACCCATCACAATGATCTTCTGCCCAGGCTCAGGCGTCTCTTTCAAACTGTCGCTCACCCTGGCAAATCCAATTCCTCCGGCGAGCATGATCACTTTGTCAAAGGCGAAGATCTTCCCGTTTTCATGATGTTCGAAAGTCAGTACGCTGCCGCAGATCAGGGGTTGTCCAAATTTGTTCCCGAAATCACTGGCGCCGTTGGAGGCCCTGATCAGGATCTCTTCCGGAGCATGGTAGAGCCAGGGACGGGCGGGGATGTTTTGCTCAAAGGGCTGTCCTGGTTCCAGCCTGGAATAGGAAGTCATGTACACGGCTGTTCCGGCCAGCGGAATGCTGGCTTTACCACCGGCCATCCTGTCGCGGATCTCTCCTCCACTGCCGGTGGCAGCCCCATTGAAGGGTTCGACAGTCGTAGGGAAATTATGGGTCTCTGCTTTCAGAGAGAGCACCGTCTCAATGTCTGTCAGTTGGAAATAATCGGGTTTATCAGGAGATTTCGGGGCAAACTGAACAATGACCGGTCCTTTGAAGAAGGCAACATTATCCTTATAGGCAGATACCAGCCGGTTGGAGTTGACTTTC
This sequence comes from Bacteroidota bacterium, assembly GCA_016868575.1. Taxonomy (GTDB): domain Bacteria; phylum Bacteroidota; class Bacteroidia; order Bacteroidales; family FEN-979; genus VGGL01. Next base: position 24,015 of record VGGL01000021.1, on the reverse strand, counting down.
GATGTTTTCCGGATCAATGCAAACAGGCTCTCCGCTTGTTCTATGCTATCAATGATAAAGGTGCCATTAAATATTTTATGGCGGCAATGCTCCGAATTGACCTGAGAAAAACCAAATACCTCACTGTCAGTAAGTTTCCTGCCCAGTTTTATGCTGAGATCATTAAGAAAATTGATCTCTTCGATGCTCAAAGCCAACCCTTCCTTTTGATTGTATTCAGAGATGTCATGGATAAAAAGGACCGGATCAGGTTGATGTTCGATGGAAAAGATATACTGATCAAGACCCTTGTACACCTGCTCCAACATCCGGTCGTACTTCGTACTCCGTACTTCGTGCTTTGAAAACTGCTCAATTCTCCTGATACCCATGATCCCCATATTCTGTGTGATCTCCACCGCACTGGTGCTCCACGGAGTGATCATTTCCCTGCGTGGCCCTATAAAGGTGCCGGGAATCGAATCTTCATTCAGGTAAATTGCATCCCCAAAAAGCCAAAGCAGTTTTGCCAACTCCTCTTCAGAGAGAGGAGATGCTTTATCAACAGCGTAGCATTTGTCAGGTGTATTGAAAAAAAGAATCATGCGATAAATAGTTGCCCCATCTCATGGAGGTTTTCTTAAAAGCATTTAACGGCAAAGGTCACTGAGTTTGATGTAAAGGACGCAAAGAATGAGTTAGTTAAAGCATGGCCTTTGTGCACTTCGTGCAATCACTTTGCGAACTTCCTGGTTAAAAAAAATCAAATTGAAAACCAATGCAAGGTATGGAATTAAGCGATTATTATTTCTCTGATGAAAGATACCGTTCTGCTTCAATGGCCGCCATACATCCTGTTCCTGCGGCGGTGACTGCCTGGCGGTAGTAGTGATCCTGCACATCACCGGCTGCAAATACTCCTTCCACACTTGTCCTTGTGGAACCAGGAATTGTCACAATATACCCATTCTCATGTATGTCCAGTTGCCCGCGGAAGATATCCGAGTTGGGCTGATGGCCAATGGCTACAAAGAATCCGGTCACTGGCAGGTCTCTCTCCTCCCCTGTTTTCACATTTTTCACCCGCAAGCCATTAACGCCCTTGAAATCACCGAGAACCTCGACAGGTACATGACTCCATAGCATCTCAATGTTGGGTGTATTGCGCACTTTATGCTGCATGGCTTTCGAGGCACGCAGCTCATCCCGGCGATGGATCATATATACTTTCCGGCATAACTTAGCCAGGTAGGTAGCTTCTTCGGCAGCGGTATCGCCTCCGCCGACGATGGCCACATCCTGACCACGGTAGAAAAACCCGTCGCAGGTAGCACAACCGGAAACGCCCTGTCCCATGAACTTTTTCTCCGACTCCAGCCCCAGCCATTTGGCGGAAGCACCGGTGGCAATGATCACCGCGTCGGCACGGATCTCTTTCCCGTCATCAGCCCAGGCTTTCAAGGGTTTTCCTGAGAAGTCAACCCGGGTGATAATCCCAAACCGAACATCGGTCCCAAACCTTTCTGATTGCTTTTTTAAATCTTCCATCATCTCAGGGCCTTTGACTCCTTCAGGATAACCGGGGAAGTTGTCAACTTCGGTCGTAATGGTCAATTGGCCTCCGGGTTGCAGACCCTGATAAACAATCGGTTTGAGGTCGGCACGGCCGGCATAGATTGCCGCTGTATACCCAGCAGGGCCGGATCCGATGATCAGGCACTTGTTTTTTTCAATGTTCTCGGACATATTTGAGGTGCATTTGGTTTTCGATTATCATTCATGATACACGCAGTAACCACTAAGTCACGAAGACACGAAAACCATTCTCTTTGTGACTCTGTGACTCTGTAACTTTGTGACTCAGTGACTTTGCGGTAAAAGAAAAATTTCAAGGGCAAAGGTACAAAAGTAGCCTGATCTGATCAAGAGAAGTCCATGAAATCAAGATCATCCTCATTGATCAACATCACGGAAAGGATCTTATTTTTCTGATGAAGCGGCAACAGGACGTCATTGCAATAGGTAACAAAGAACTTATGAAAGGCCATGCCGTTGATAAAATGGCCGAGCAGTTTGACTTTTTGTGCCTCTTTCGGAGGATCATCTGATTCGAAAATATCGGTATTACTCTCCTTATCCATCTCAGCTTCAATGGCATCCAATTCCTCATCGGAAATATCCATTTGAGGTTCAATGGGTTCTTTCTCCACTTCAACCTCAAAAAAATCCGCTTCCAGTTGAAACTCTTTACCGGTAATCCCGGCTGCACTGTTTTGTAGAAGTTCAGTATCAACCGGATCTTCAAACTCCAATGTAAATCCTGCATCTGCATATCTAGTCCCGGAATGTTTTGATGTGGTGGAAAACGTTGTAGAGATGAAATTCAGGTAATGGTTAGAGAATTTGAATGGAAGGGACGTCACCCATCCCGTCACTTGTTGCATATCTTTCCATGCGATGAAGAGTGCAATGAGCAACAAGATAACTCCAATGGCAAGACCGGCATAAACCAACCAGAAGTCAGGGATCCCCGCCAGGTTTTTTCCGGGGTTGTTAACGGTTTCACGGATATAAAGGTAGAAAGGGCCTCCAAGGAGAAGCATCAGGCTGATTCCGACCAAAACGGAACCTGAATTTCTCCACCTTATTGCTTTCAATAAGCTGGGAGAACGATTCTTCCGGATTTTATCCAGTATGGCTTTTTCTTCCTGAAGCTTATTATTCTCCTTTTTCAGCTGACGACCTTTTTCGGAGTGGTCATACATAGATGGCATAGTTTCTTGCTTTTTGTGAAATGGCTAAAAAAACGAACCAATGAAGAATATGGCGAAAATGATACAGAGCGCCAGTTTCATGAGCGTCCCTGCCAGAAATCCAAGGAAAGATCCAAATGCAGCTTTCAGTGCCTTATCGCTCTGTGCACCGGCAAGCATCTCTCCTACAAGTGCTCCGAGGAATGGACCCACGATCATCCCGAAAGGAGGAAGAAAAAAGATGCCGATGATCAGTCCGATGGTTGCACCCCACATTCCCTTGGAAGTGCCGCCAAACACCTTGGTTCCATAAACCGGAACAACATAATCCAGAATTGTCACGGCTACTGTAACACCCCCCCAGAGCACCAGAAATTTCACTGAGAAAGGTTTGAAAGAAGTAAATTGAAGCAGGATGAGAGAAATATATGCCAGCGGAGGACCGGGCAGAACAGGTAAAACACTACCTGCAAGTCCCGCCAGGATAGCAACAATGCCAAGGATGATCAGAATTGCATCCATTATCACCAATTGAGACTAAACAAAGGTAAGGATAATCCTGAATTATTTTTTATCTTTGCACCCTTGAATTCGGGGCGTGGTCCCGAGTTCTCGGGATTGGCTAGCGCATCCCGCCATGGGCGGGAGGGTCGGAAGTTCGAGTTCTTAAAATAAATATTCGGGGCGTGGCGCAGTTGGCTAGCGCACTTGCATGGGGTGCAAGGGGTCGGAAGTTCGAGTCTTCTCGCCCCGACCAATAAAAAACCTTTTCTGTTTATCAGAGAAGGTTTCTTTTTTTCGGGAAGGTCTGACAGAGAATTTCATTTTGAAATGAACGAGGTGGAATTGGTTTGACCTTCCGGAGGATAAAATATCTACTTTTGAATCCTAAGAAAACAATGAAGATTGCCTCATGAAACTTCAATTCCTGGGTGCTGCCCGCGAAGTGACCGGCAGCAAATATCTCATCAAGTCCAATAAAGGAAAAAAATTCTGCTCGATTGTGGGATGTTCCAGGGCAAGGGGCTCGAGACAGATGCCACGAACCGGGAACTGGGTTTTGACCCTGCTGAGATTGATCATGTCATCCTGTCCCATGCTCATATTGATCACTCGGGATTGATCCCCTACATCTATCGGCTTGGCTTTCATGGATCCGTGGTTTGTACTTCGGCTACAAGGGATCTTTGTGCGATTATGCTGACCGATAGCGGACATATTCAGGAAATGGATTACACCTTGAACAACTTCTTTAACGAAGGGCTCCTGCCAAAGGTGAATATATATATCGACAGTCCCCTGGCAGTCAATGCAACAGATATCTTTAGGCTCCACCTCGATAACCTGAACGATGCGGTGCACAAGGTCATGGAAAATGATCCGGATCCATTTGGATTCAGCAGTCTCAGATATATTAAAAAGGTTACCGAATCAAAAAAACTCAACACCCTGAGGACACCTTGCGTGATCATTTCCGCCTCAGGCATGGCAGAAGCGGGCAGGATCAAGCACCACCTGGCCAACAACATAGAGAATCCAGACAATACCGTTCTTTTTGTGGGCTATTGCGCTCCCGCCACCCTTGGAGCAAGGATCCTGGACGGAGAAGATCCGGTATCTATTTTCGGAGTCAAGCATCCGGTAAAGGCTGCGGTTGAACGGATTGAGGCCTTTTCAGGACACGGGGACTATCGAGAGATGAAGCAGTACCTCCATTGTCAGGAACCGAAACAGGTGAAGCAAGTATTTCTTGTTCATGGTGAATTTGATGCACAAGCATTCTACCGCGGTGAACCTGAAATGGCGGGTTTTAAAAATGTATCCATCCCTGACAAGGGAACAGAAGTAGTTATTTGAATGGTGGAAATATATATTCCACAGCGTTTTTATTACATGTGGTATGATGCGTTGCTCTTTGGTAGGGTGATGAGAGGGGTGTACATCAAAGCCCAGCCGCTGGCAATACCTAGCATTTAACTGATTCCTTCTTCCCGGAGCTTCCAATGATCCGGGAAATTTTCTGCGAAAATCAGCGGGAAGAAATTCTGCGGCAATCTGCGGGATACCTCCTATGTTCCCGCGAAGTCACGCAGAAAATGAAGAAAAAAATCGGAAAGTCAAGACATTTCTAATGGGAATGATGTGTTAATTCCTCAAGGGTTGCCGGAAGTGAAATGATGACTTTGGATTTTGCATCCAAAAGAACCAAAACAGGAGTGGACAAAATATAATAGGATTCAGCAATTGGGCTATTCACCCCTTCTTTGGCATTCAGGTGGAGCCAGTTCGGAAATTCCCGGATTTTTTCATTCCAGGCTTTGACCTCGGTAACGGTCTCGTCCAGGCTGATGGCTACCACTTTCAGTTCGTTTACATTTTCAGACTGCTGCTGCCAGGGGTATAATTGCTCGGTCAACTCTTTGCAATGGCTGCAATCGGCTGACCAGAAAACCAAAAGAAGGTATTTTGCCGGAGTTTTGAATTCACTCAATTTAAACAAGGTGCCATCAGTTGCCGGAAGAGAGAAATCAGGCGCAGGACTTCCCGGAATCAGGGTTTTAATGCCTTCCAACCGGCGCCGGATCTCCTTTCGCTTGGAAGTCAGGCAAGCCGGGTCATCGAGGTAAGGCAAGAGGATCTTCATCCCTGCATCGATAGCGTTGGCTTCATAACCCCGGTAGAAATAATCGACCATCCAACCATAAACCAGCGGATGGCCTTCCCTTGCCTTTTCAATGGATCTAACACCAGCCAGGGGGAATAAGGAGTCACGAAGGGCAATGGTGGTTACAAGCTGCCCGTAAAGGTTCACATAATTATCCATCCACTTACGTAGGTCTGATGTCCGGATGATCAGCGAGTCGGTGAAATCCATCTGATCCAGGTAATGGTCGATCAGATCATACGCACGGTCGGTTTCACTCCCTTGCCATGAGACCTTGGGAACGATCTGAAAATCATATAAGTGACTGACGAACAAACGCTTGTCCTTTTCCTTCTGCTGTTTAACCCAAAGATTATATTGTGCTCGCCTTTGCTCATATTCCGCTATTCCCTGCTGATAGAAAGCGGAACCCGGATCATCATAATTCATCAGGAGATTCTGAAGAAGCCCCAATTTCTCTTTTCTCAAACCATTTTCCTTCATAAATCCTGAGAAGGCAGCATTTTCCTTTTCATCTTCATGAAAATAGGAGCTGTCGGAGTTATTGCAGAACAATGGATGTACCCTCAATTCCAGGTTCTGATTATGGATGAACAGGTATTTTTCGGCAGGATACGGGGTGCTGCTTTCTTTTTCCCGATAATCAAAACGGAGGACAAACTCCCCGGGGAGATACTTTCCCGGAACCGTAAGTTGGGTAGTCTGGCGGTTCTTGATCCCGTCTTTCTCCAGGATCGGCTTGAAATGTTGATTATCTGACAAAGCCAAAAGGCTGATCTTGCTGTCATATACGCCCCGGAGATGGATGGTCAGGGAGATGTCCTGGCCAAATCCGGGCGCCAATTGCAACCGGAAGATGAACAATATGGAGAAAAGAACAGATGGATTGATGAGGGATTTCATACGAAATATTTGAGGGTAAAATTATCATTCTTCTTCTTTGTGAGGAAAAAACAGATGAGATATTCCGCGAAAATCAGCGGGAAGATTCTGCGGCAATCAGCGGGAAATTCTTTTTGTTTCCCGCGAAATAACGCAGATTTAGGCGGAATAGGGTGTAACATTCCGTCGAAAAAATTTGATCTGTTATCTATTCAGGATCATTTTTCCTGAACAGGTACTGCCATCAATGGTGAGCTTATAGATAAAGATATTTCCTTCAGTTTCAGTCAGGTCAACCGGAATGGAAACCAAGCCAGGGCCAACCTGATTTCTTTGCAATTCAAACATCATGTTCCCGAGTAAATCATAGAGAGAAAACAGGATCATCGATCTTTTCCGGATGGTAAATGTTATGGTAGCGGTTGAAACAAATGGATTGGGATAACACTTAATGTCAAAATATCGACCAGGTTCATCAAAAACACTGTGGATTTGTTCATACGCCATGGCAGCCGAAAAGATCTCATTGACAAACTGCGGGGCAATAAAATCCGTTGCATAGCCATTCGGATGGCTGTCATACGGTGCCGTCGCATATTGTGGCAGTTGATATCCATCCGCATCCGTTAACTTATCAAAATAGTCGAAAACATAGACATTCGGAGGGAAAGAGCCAAATACGGGATCAAGTCCCTCAGCCAGGGTATCCTTCGCCCAGGCACAGAACTCCCTGGAAAGCATGGCCTGGGTTGGGTTGGTCGATTCGAATCCCAGCGGAGCATTGGTCCAGATCGCAAAGAAGTTATCCGGGTTGTTTTTCATGACGGTGAGGATATGCCGCCAATGCCACTTGTAGTTGTAGATCGATTTATAGTAAGGATCCAAAGTATCAGACGCTTGCCCTCCGGATTCAATTGCAGAGGAAGGAAAGCACGATTTGATCACCAGGATCGGGAAATTGCCGAGGTAGTAGTTAATGTCGGTAAAGGCCGTATTCCCCTCAAAGAACTCGTGTTGGGTTGCCCATTCATTGTCGCCTGGTTCCCACCATTCCTCTTCCATGGAGATGGCATTACCGCCGGATAAACCATGGTTGATGTTAAAGAGGGTCATCTGGTCGGGGATGGTGGTGGTGGAGTTCCCATCCGGATTGGGCCCCCAAATGTATGCACCTGTTGAGTGATGGAGAAAGATACCACTGCGGAACAGCGTTTGCGAAAAGGTCATGGGAAGGATGAAAACCGACACCATGGCCATGATGTAAACCTTTTTCATAGGATAACGTTTTTAACATTCTCTCAAATATACGAAAAAATGATGCAGGTTGATCACTTTTTAATGTAATTTCGTAAAGAATTTCATTAATAACCAAAAACCATCAATCATGAAAAAACTATTCCTTCTTCTTATTGCAATCATTGCTTTTAATGGCGTCTGGGCCCAGGCAACCGATTTTGGCCCCATGTACCTGCACAGGAGTTCAGGATCAAATTGTTATTATACTTACACCCTGCTCAACCCTTTGATGGTCGGAGCTGATCCCATCGATAAGCTGATCATCACCCATGTCTATGGAACTCCGGAAGGAAGCCATGCTGCCTATATGCTGAACAGTTGCGGACTCTGGTATACCGGTTTCGAGTGGTCGATTTTTGATGAAGCTGAAGCTGATTTCGACACCAACTATGCCTTTTTTGTACTGAATGCAAAAAACAACGGTACTGCATTCACCCATACGGTTACCGTTGCCAATACGGTCTTAAACTGGACGGTCATTGATCATCCTTCCCTGAATAACAATCCCAATGCGGTTTTCTTTGTTACCAAAACCTGGGAGAACAGCATCTACGATGTCTCCCATGTGGGCGTTTGGTATGACGCAGTATCGAACAAGTGGACCATCTATGACGAAGATCCCCTTAATGCACTGGGCCTCGACCTCACTTTTAACATCTTCATTCCCAACTCAGGAACAACTTTCTTTAAGCATGTTGCATCTGACACATATTATGTTACCACTTTGGATCATCCCTTGTTGAATGGCAATCCGGATGCACGGCTGTTTGTTGTGCATGACTACACCACAACCTCAGGTACCCAGGGATACATCAACGATGAAATTGGCGTCTGGTATGATGGGAACAACTGGAACATTTATACAGAGAACTTTACCGACCTGTTTATCGGCGCCACCTTCAATGTACTTATCGCCTATGATGTTACTGCCGGATTGAAAAACCCAGGCTTACCAACCGATAAACTCCATGCATATCCCAGTCCGGCCACGGATCAGGTGACCCTTTCCTGGAACACGGAAACCACCGGAAAGGTTGAAAAGATTCTGTTGGCTTCATTGGATGGGCGTGTGTTGATGCAACAATCCATCACCGGCGGATCTGATGGTCAATATGAGATGAATACTTCAAACCTGAGGAATGGTCTGTATTTCTTAAGTATTGTATCTGCTGAAGGTGTGCAGACCGTAAAAATCCAGGTGATCCATTGATCTCCTGACTACCGGTAAGCCGCTTTATTAATATCCTCAAGGGTTTTAAGCTTAACCGGCGGATCGAGGAGAAAAAGTAGTTTCTTTGGCAGCTTAAAAGCGTATACCAAAGATGACTGTGTTACGGTTGTTTCTCAAACTGGCTGTTTTCTGGCTGGCGGTTTTTCTTGTTCACCACTTGATCTTTCTGGCTTTCAACGCCAATTCCCTTGTTCCCTTTCACTGGAATGATTGCTGGAAATCGATTTTATTCGGCCTGATCATGGATACTTCCGTGATCAGTTTTTTTGTGATGTCGTACATTGTTATTTTCCTGCTTTCCCTGCCTTTCCGCTCTTCTGTATTTCGAATGATAATGCATACCTGGAATGTGCTTCTCCTTATCCTATCCACAATCATCATGGTGGCCGATATCGGGCTCTACCAGGCCTGGGGGACCAAGATCAATGCGAAAGCCATTTCCTACGTTCTTTACCCTGAAATGATGGCAGATGCTGCTGCCAGTGCCAATTATATGGTGCTTATTCCGTTGATGTTGATATTGGGCGCGCTGGGCATCTGGCTATATCTTAAAATATTCAGCAAAGCCTATCCTGCCCATCACCTCAGTTTACCCGGAATCATTGTATCTATCCTGCTCATTCCTTTGTTGGTTATTGGCGCACGGGGAGGGGTCCGGAAATTTCCGTTGGGGAAAAGCAGGGTATTTTTCTCCGACAATTTCACGTGGAATTATGCAGCCCTGAACAGCAACTGGAACTTCCTGGAAAACCTTTTGAGTCTGAAAGAAAACACCAGCAATCCTTACCGGTTTCTTTCCGATCAGGAAGCTGAAGCCATTGTTGCGCCCTATTTCATGAAGGAGGAAACCCCCGACTCGCTTCGCCTGTTTAATTGCCACAGCCCCAACATCGTGATTATCCTGCTTGAAAGTATGAGTGCAGATAACCTGAAAAAGCTGGGAGGAATTGGCACGGCACCCGGGCTGGACGACCTGTGTGACAGTGCCCTTTCATTCTCGAGGTTTTATGCCAACGGACACCGTTCGGAGCACGGATTGGTCGCCTTGTTCAGTGGATTCCCCCCCTTGCCGACTTACTCTCTCCAACGGGAGAGCAACCGGATCGCTCAACTGCCGGTGATGCCGAAAATCCTGAAAGATTCCCTGAGTTATTCATTGAATTTCTACAATACCATCGATCTGGAGTACGCCAGGATGAACGAGTACCTGGCCCTGGCAAGATTTGACAAGATTCTTGGAGAAGCTGACTTCAAAGAAGCCCGGCAACACCAATGGGGCGCTTATGATGAATATCTTTTCGATCGGGCGCTCAAAGAGATGCGCAGTGACCAGGAGCCTTTCTTTACGATGATCCTTTCATCAGTAGCGCATGAACCCTTCAAAGCAGATGTACCCAGGCATTTCAAAGGCAATGATCCGGCTGACCTCTACAAGAATTGCACGAGATATACTGACAGTTGCATGACAGACTTTCTGGAGAAAGCTCACAAAGAACCCTGGTTTGACCATACCGTATTCCTGATCCTGGCAGATCACGGTCATCCCTTCCCCCTGAACCGGAAACATCAGGATCCGGAGATGTATCATGTTCCTTTTGTGATTTACGGCGGCGCTTTGAAAAAGGAATTTCGCGGAAAGACCATCGATCTACCCTGTTCGCAAAAAGATATTCCGGCTTTTCTGCTGGCTCAATTGGATATCCCTGCGGACAAGTTTCAGTTTAGCCGGAATATTTTCCGGTCCACCGGCAAGAATTTCGGCTTTTTTACTTTTGATGATTGCTTTGGAATGATAACAGATCATGATGCTTTCACGTATCACCTGGAGTTGCATAAGGTTATTCATTCCACCAGGGGAAGCCCGGATAGTCTTTCAGTACGTACCGGCAAGGCTTTTCTGCAGGTCTTGTATCAAGCATTTGCCAACCTGAACTGATGAAAAGAGACAGATGGTTATGGATTGTGATTGGGGTGATATTCCTGCTCCGGCTTGCTTCAGGGCTGGTATCGGAATTTTGGGAGGAAGATGAACTGCAGATATATCTCCTTGGATTGAAATTCTACACCACCGGATTATGGCCCTATTTTGGCCCGGATGTCGTGTACACCCAGACACAGATCCCCGGCGCCTTGCAGGGGCTCCTGGTAGGGCTTCCTTTCTATCTCTGGCCTATACCTGAAGCCCCCTTTCTTTTGTTAAACTTGCTCACTTTCCCTGCCCTTTGTTTGCTTTGCCGGTATGTAGAAAAACGGGTGACCGGATTTCCCCGGTGGCTGCTCTGGATTTGGATCCTCACCCTCTCCTGGGGTATTAACTTCGGCACCCGGATGGTGAATCCTTCTTATGTGCTGATCTTCTCCATACCTTTCTTTCTTGGCTTTCTCGAAATGATGCCAATCTATCAAGAGAAGCTCCTGAAACCCGGATTATGCGCCTTTCTCATGGGCTTGGCCTTGACCTGTATCATGCAACTGCACCTTTCCTGGGTGCTGCTGGTCCCCTTCATTCTTGCAGTCGTGATTTTCCTCCTAATAACCGACGCTTTCAAATGGAGATATATTTTTCAGTTTCTTGCAGGTACTTTAATTGGATTGATCACACTGATTCCAACCCTGCTACTTCATGGGCTATCGGTTTATACAAACAGCGCACAGAACGTGTCATTCCAGACGGATAACTACCTCAATTTCTTCACCATCCTGACCCGGTTGATGGCATTTGGTTCCTGGGATGCACCATACATGTTAAGCGGAAAAACCTGGCGCATGATGGTGATTCAGGACTATCCCTGGATGGAGCCGCTGATCTATATCATGGTCGGCTTTTGTTTCATCCTCGTTGCTTTTTTTATCATCAGCTTCTTCATCCGCAGAAAAGAAGTCCGGGAGTGGGGATGGATCAAATGGATCATGGCTGCAACGGTTTTGCTACTATATCTCAACTTCTTTTTCTCCATTAAAGGTCCTTCCCCACATACCTTTTTTATCCTGTTTCCACTGGTCGTATTATATACATTCTATTGCTTTCAGCGCATGCTGAAATACTCCCGCATACTCAGAACGGTCATGCTGATCGTTATCGTAGTGGGCATTGCTCTGCACATCGGTATTGGGATGTTCAACTACCATCATTTCTCCCTATACAAGGAGCGGGAAAAGATTGAACAGGCGATCGATAAAAAAGACTACAAAGTTGTAGGATTACGCAGGGCAGATCAGTGGGGGAAGGGGTATTAATGCCAGAATGCCGGACATTCTTCCAGGTTTCCACTGTCTCTGCCCCATCGAGAATAAGTGCCTGTTCTTCCGAATCCCCGCCCAGAACCAGATCGTCCCCCTAATCCAAATGTACTTTTACTATCAAATTCAAACACCAGGCTTATCTCATGTGCCCCACCTGTTCCTTGAAGGTTCTTTGACATAGGCATATCATAGCTGTATACGATCTGAAATCCAACTTCTTCGATGAAATTGTAATGGAACCCTCCAAGCAACACAGCCGATCCGGAATAAAAATCAGAGAGTACACTTTTATACCATGCCCCCAAGTAGAAGCCGTATTTCGAAAGGTTCAGTCCGGCAGAGATAGCATCAGATTTTCCCTGAAATTGGCATAAGACAGCCGGGTTGATTTGAAGACCCTTGTCCTGGTTATTTCGTGTATACGATGAGTTTCCTTCCACATCGATCACAGCATCAGCATGAACTACAAACCTTCTCTTAAGCTGATCATTCTGATTCATGAGAAAAGATTGATCAGGTTGAAATAAATGATCTGCAGCAAAACCGAGAGAACCGGAAACAATACCTTCCGAAGTGGAAAATTGTAAAATACCACCTGCTCCGAAATCCGGGTAAGAAACCTTGTTGTTATTGGGAGGAATAAAATTGCTGGGGAGGATATTCCCGTAACGCTTATCAAATTGATCTGTAAAAATAAAATCGTCCCAATCCACACTTTTCTGAACATACGCTGCCTTGATTCCAATCTGACTGATGATATAACTTGTGATTGGAACCCGCACAGCAATAGTCAATCCAACCATGGTGTTTTGGATAAACCCCATACCATCATTATCAGAATTGATCATCAAACCTATTCCACCTGATCCGGGAATCTGTCTCGCTCCAACATCAGCTGAGAAATGATATGATTTATAAGGTATCAGTAATGTCGGCCATTGGTTTCTGTATGTGAACCTGGCTCTGACCCCAGTATTTATACCAGTGAATGCCGGGTTATAGTGCAGGGGAGTTGCAAAATATTGACTATAATTTGGGTCTTGAGCCCAAGCTACATTCAAGAATATGGCTACGCAGAAGCATAAGCAGGTGATGATGACTTTTTTCATGGTGTGATCCTCCTACCTGATTAATGTTACAGTTCCCCTTGTCTTGCCCTTGTTTCCACCAGGTTTGATCGCAGATCCTTCCCACGGTGTACCATCTTTAAACATGGCATTGATCACCCACATGTAAGTACCTTGAGGCATAAGATCCCCGTTGTATCTTCCATCCCATTCTTCAACCGGACTTCCCTCGCTATCAAGTTTAGTTGATTGCCAAAGAACATGACCCCACGAGTCAAGCACCATAATATGGTATTCTTTGAGATTTGAACCGACAGGTTTGAATAATCTGACGCTTGGGACAACATTTGTAGGAGAAAATGCATTCGGCACATATAGCCCTTTGAAAAGAAGCTTGTACTCATGGAATGTTGAGTCATAACATCCATCAGCATTCTGCGCTACCAATGAAATAATATAAGTCCCATCGGTTGTGTACTCAATGAATGGATTTTCCAAGGTACTGGTCTCTCCGTTACCAAATGACCATTCGTAGGAGTTTGCGCCAGTTGACAAATTAGTGAATTGCACTGCTCCGGCCTTGTCACCATAATTATCCAAGTATGTGAAGAGACTAACAGGTGAATGAAGAACAGAAATACTATGACTAATCGTATCTATGCAACCAAACTGGTCCTCAACCCTGAGGAAAACGTCGAATGGACTGATGGAATCATATATGTGCGAGGGCTCCTGTAAGGTTGATGAGGGATATAATGATCCGGGATCACCAAAATCCCACCACCAGGATACAAGCGTCGTATCCCCCTCAGTAGATAAATCAAAGAATTGAGTATGATGATCAACGCATGGGATCGAATTTTCAAAAATGGCCTCCGGCAGCTTGTAAACCCGAAGGTCTTGTCTAATGGAGTCGACACAATTGTTCGCATTTTTTACCTTCAGCCAAACGTGGAAGACGCCATTCCTGCTGAAATCATGGGATGGTGAGATCATGGTGGAAGTATCATTAGTTCCAGTCGTTGGATCACCAAAACGCCATTTACGCCAAATAATGCTATCTCCAGCAACAGTATAACTGGAATCAATGAAGTAAGCGGTCTCTCTATAACAAACAGGGTTGGAATAAATCTCAGGCACGGGAGCAGCGTGGACTTGTACCTGTCGGAATGTGCTATCAAACAGGAATAATCCATTCATAGATGTCCTGACCAATAACTTCACCTGATAATTCCCTGGTGAAGTAAACCAATGCTCTATTGAATCAACCCGGGTGATGTATGTAGTGTCTGTTCCATCACCAAATGTCCAATGCCATTGATCGATCCTGGTCGGGGGGCCGGAACTGTCAATGAAATAATAAGGTTCATTCTGGCAATTATTGTTTCCAGGTTGTTCAAAAGCAGCAATAATACATGGGAACCGGGTAACAGATTTTGTAATAGAATCAATACAACCGTTACCATTATTAATAATTAGGGACGCGAGATAACTTCCAGGTAAGGTATACTGATGTGAAGTATCAGGATCATCGGGAGCGAGAATAATGATGGGTTGAGAGCCATCTCCAAAATCCCATATCCATGATTGAATAGAACTGTATGTGCTTGAGGACAAGTCATAGAAATTAATGACTGAATCACATGGGGATTGATCAAATGCGAAATCAGCCACCGGCGCTGGATTAACAACAACCTCTTTATAGATACTGTCAGCACAGTTATTTGAATTCCATGCTTTTAATTTAACAATAAAGGTACCTGGCGATGTGAATACATGCTGCGGATCATGTGATGTAGATTGGTTATTGGGGCCGGACTGTGGATCTCCAAAGTTCCAGATGACATAATATAATGAGTCACCTAAAGCAAGGTTGACTGCATGCAATTGGGTGGGTTTTCCGAAGCAAGTATCATTGGCAGCCACCGTAAAATTAAATCCCGGTTTGACGCAAACATCACTATGTATAGCCGTATCCTTACAGCCATGTTCAGTGGTTACGATAAGTGAGACCAAATAACATGTATCGGTGATGTTGTAAGTATAGGTTGGATTTGGTTGTGTAGAGAAGTACCCTGGTTCGAATGTCCAATAAAATTCTGAAATAGTAGCTCCATTCCCAGTTGCAAGGTTTTGGAATGCAACTTCTCCGGCAGGGCAGAAATAGCTTGTATAAGTAAAATCAGCTGTTGGGGTCTGGTGAATCATCACCGGAATAGTAATAGTGTCTGAACAGTTAAGGGAATTGGATGCAATCAGGGTGACATAATAAGTTCCTGTTGAAGCATAGGTATGGGTGGGGTTCTGCACTGTTGAAGTTCCGCCATCTCCGAAATCCCATATCCATGCTGTGATGCCACCCGTGGCAGTGGTTGATTCATCGGTAAACTGAGTTGAACTTTGTTCACAGGTATTTGAAAATGAAAACATGGCTTCCGGCTTATCCCTGACCTCAACCTGGATGGTTGTGTCATGCACACAAAAACCAGAATTGGTGACAGTGAGGGTAACATCGAATGTTCCAACCTCATTGTAAATATGGGTTGGATTTTGAAGGGTTGAATGGGGTGTTCCGTCACCAAAATCCCAGTCCCAGTTGGTGATTGAACCGTTAGAAGTGGTGCTTGCATCAGTGAATGAGGTTGGGCTGCCAAAACAAGCAGTATCGGAAGTAAACATAGCAACCGGCGCATCTCCGATGGTCACCTGTTTGGTGATGGTATCTTTACAGGTATTGACATTGGTTACAATCAGCTGTACATCAAAGATTCCGGAGTTACTGAAAATATGTTCGGGATCCTGTAGGATACTGGTATTGTTTGAGCCTGATGCAGGATCATCAAAGTCCCAATTCCAGGTTGATAAAGCCCCACCACCGTTGAGCTGTGTCTGGTCATCGAAGTGGATTGAAACGTCAGGACATTCATTTCCTGAATAGTCAAAATTAGCAATGGGAGCTGCTAAAATAACTATGGGTTTTGTTATTGAAGCGATGCAACTGTCTGAAGTTTTTACAGTGAGTGTGACGTTGTAATTCCCCGGATTTGAGTAGATATGTGTGACATTCGGAGAATATGGCAGGCTGACTGTAGTTGAAGTCCCATCCCCGAAAAGCCAGGTCCATCTCACAATAAATCCTGAGCTTGTCGAGGACATATTGGTGAATTGTACTGGCATCTCTTCGCAATTTCCTGTTGAAGCGGTAAAGTTTGCAACAGGGAGGGGAACTACTTTGACCGGAAGAATTGTATCATGGATACAACCCAGGGAATTTTCTACCGTCAGTTTCACATTATAAATCCCCGGTAATGAATATAGGTGAACGGGATTCTGAATATTTGCATGCAAACTCCCATCGCCGAAATCCCAGTCCCATTCCACAATGTTTCCGGAGCCTGGCAAGGAAATATCAGTGAAGTTTGTCAATGTGCCAAGGCAGGCTGTGTCAGCTTCAAAATCTGCCATGGGAGATTCATTGACCAAGACCGGTTTGATCATTGTATCCCTGCAGGTATTGGAATTGATCACAATAAGCATGACATCATACACACCAGAATTGGTGAAAAGATGTGTAGGATTCTGCAGTATGCTTGTATTGCTGACACCTGATACCGGATCGTCAAAGTACCATTTCCATTCTACCAGCGCAGAGCCTCCATTGATCTGGGTGAGATCGGTAAATTGAAGATTCATATCCTCACAACTTGCAGCGCTCCATGTAAAGTTTGTAACCGGTGCTGGAATGATAGATAATGATTTATGTATGGTATCCATACAGCCCAAGTTGTTCACAACGGTAAGGATCACCTCAAAAGTTCCTGGTGAAGAATACGCGTGGAAGACATCTGGATTATCAGGGAAGTTAATGGTATCATAAGTTCCATCTCCAAAGTCCCATATCCATTGGACAAGATAACTGATCAAGAGAGGATAGGAAACTGAATAGCTGGTGAAATGAATAGAATCACCCATACAGTTTGATACACTATGGCCGAATAATGCAAGAGGAAGTGGTGCAATATACACAGGATGAATTCGGGTTCTGATACATCCATTCTGATCGGTAGCGACACAAGAAATATTATATGTTCCGTCAACCGGATAAGTATGATCGGGTTCAAATGGGAAATTATACGTCACAAGAGGTGACCCATCCCCGAAATCCCAGACCCAGCTGACAATGTTCAAAATTTCTGTCCCAAGTAATGAGAAATGTGTTGGCTCACCAAGACAAGTAGTATCGGCATGGAAATCAATATTGGGTAACGGATTGACAATGACATTGATAGTGTCGTTCATATACGCATCGCAATCCGTTGCGCGGGTAGTATCAACGGCATAAACTGAATACAATCCAGGAGTATTAAAATATCCAAAGGAAGGTATTGGATTTCCTGTTCCGGGAATGAAATTACTTACAGGAACGCCTCCCTGATGAATCTGATAGCGTACACCAAGCTGCGAGCCATCAAGACCAATCGATACTCCCTGTCCTCCTTCACAGAAGGCGCCATTGCCAGTGGCTGTAACCGTAAAAGCAAGAGGCAGTGGATTAATGGTGATCACAGCCGTTCCGGTATACTGATCGCCCATGCAGCTGGAATCTGATACTGCCAACAGGGTATACGCCGTGGTGATATTCGGGCTGACCGAAAAAATGTAAGGACTAGAACCGATATTGTTCACAGTTGTAGGTGTATATCCATCCCAATAAGTAATGCTCCAGGGAGGTGTTCCAAATAGGAAAACCGATATGGAGGTTGCATCACCTGAACATATCTCTGTTGTTCCAGAAATATGAGCAGTTGGTAATGGCAAGATGGTTAGTTCAAGGGTATCAGAATTGGTAACTCCGGCACAGGATAGCGAACCATTGACCGTCAGGATCAGATAAACAAATCCATCTAAAATATCCTGAGCCCCGGGAGTATATGTTGGATTGAGGATGGAGTTATCACTGAAATTCCCGTCACCGGTTGTGCTCCAGTGAACAGATGAATAAAGAGTGGCAAAACCATTAAGCTGAACAGAAGAATTTGCACAAACTGAGGTGTCATTCCCGGCAACTGCATCCGGGAGATCCTGGAAAGTAATGACAATACTGGACGAATCATCCTCGCTACTGCATGCTTCGGCGCCATAGGCAATCAAAGTCAGGGTAGCGCTCCCTGTTGTTGTATCTGCAATGCCTGGATGATATACCGGATGAAGGGAATTGGGAGGATTAAATAATCCATCTCCTGAAGTTATCCATTGAAAGGAAGAATAGTTAGAGGCTAAAGCATCTGAAAGCAAAAGCGTGCTGGTTGAACAGATCGTTGTATCCTGACCGGCAGTTGCCTGAGGCAGAGGATAGATGAACAACAGCATTTGGTCGCTGTCTGATTCTGATACACATGGGCCTTCCCCATTGATGGTAAATGTAAGCGTAACAAACCCGTTGTTGATATCTTCCTGGCTTGGGGTATATAAAGGGTGTAGGATGGTCGGAAAATTGAACGATCCTGTTCCGCTGGTTGACCATACAATGTTCGAATAGTCTGAAGCAACATTCTGACTGACCAAATAGCTGTGTGTTGCACACACCGTGTCATCAGGTCCGGCATTGGCGTAAGGAAGTGGATGCAAGGTAACATGTAAGCTGTCAATGGCGGTGTCCTGAACACATTTCAATGTACCGATTGCATGTAAATAGATATCAACACCTCCGGCAGCTTTATCCGAAGACCCTGGAATATAATAGGTTGACAGCGAAGCAGGATTTTCAAAAAGGCCATCACCCATTGGCGCGCTCCATATTACTTCGCTGTAGTGATCGGCTGTTCCGCTGAGAAAGGCCGTATCATTCAAACAGACCAGCACATCCGATCCGGCATTGGCTTCCGGTTTTTTATCAATAAAGAGAGTCATGCAACTGGAAACCGACTCGTTGATACATCCTCCGGTCCCAACAACAGAAATACAAAGATCAACTGACCCAAACAGAATATCTGAAGTCCCAACATAATACGCTGGTTGCAAGACATATGGATTCAGAAAATACCCATCTCCCGATGTTGTCCATGATACGGATGAAAAGTTGCTGGCAACGGCATCCAAAACGTATGATGAATCAGTTTCGCAGATGGTTGTATCAAGACCTGCATCCACAAGTGGAAGGGCACTGATGACCACAGAATCTGGCATGAGCATCTCGCAGAATGGCGGCGTAGCCCTATTGGCGATTACATGATAAATCCCGGCCATCATTCCTGTCCAGTTGATCGACCCGGAATTTCCAGGAACAGTTACACCAAAAGGTAATCCATCTTTGAGAAGTTGATAGTCCACACCTGTTTGGGAACCATCCAGTGTGATTGTTCGGGGTTCACAAAGCGCTCCCTGAGGACCAAGGTTGAATACCAATGGATTTGCATATATCGTAATCATTCCGGTCATCTGAGCGTAGCAACTATCAGGGGTTGTATTGTAGGCAAGCACTGTATAGATTCCCGGCGTAGTGATATAATTGAATTTAAATGAATTACCGGTGCCATTGAATGTCTCAACCGGACTGCCATTAATCCTCAACTCGTAAATTACATTCACCTGGGATCCATTCAAACCAAGCTGAGCGCCAGCGCAAGTATCATTTTCCGGCACGATCAAGTATGCAGTAGGGATGGGATAGAGCGTGATATCCCCGATCATTGTTGAGAAACACCCTGTCGCCGTGTCGGTTGCAAGCGCTGTGTAGGTACCTGGATAATCCTGTTGCCCGAAATCCAGTGAATCACCGTCACCGAATCGATAATTGCCCCAGGCTCCGCCATCTTTTAACAATTGATACTTAATTCCAATATCAGAATCATCCAGCCAAATATGAGAACCAACACATTCCCACGCCTGTGGAATGATGTTATACGCCATCGGAAGATCATGCAGGTTGAGCATTCCATTCATGATCCGGTCGCAGGAATCAGGTGCATTATTGACAGCCTTGATGTAATAGCTCCCGGAAATGGTATGGATCCCGAAATCTAGTTCTCCACCAGAACCATATTGCTCGCCTTCATTGATGCTCCCAGGGTCCCTAACAAGCCTGTAAAGGACTCCTGTTTGGGAAGAATTTAACTTAATACGCACTGAGCCGGCACATGTATCTCCCTGCGGGGACATGCTGAACACCAAAGGAATGTCCAGAAGAACCGCACTTCCTGTCATTTTCGATGAACAGTTGGTAGCCTGGTTGATAGCCTCAACGGTATAATTGCCGGCCTGGTACTGATTGCCAAAACTGATCGCTGATCCGGTTCCAGTAACAGACGGCGGCATGAAATGCGGGAAAGGATTATCATTGTAAAGATAGTAATCTACTCCCGGGTCAGAATCTGCCAGCCAGATGGAATCGCCAACACATCCGGGGAAGGCCGGCATAACCAGATAGGCATTCGGGTTTTCATGCAAAGTTACACTCCCGTTCATCCATGTCCAACAGGAGTCAGGCGTTGTGTTGTAACCACGGATGGAATAGGTTCCAGGGTCATTTTGGATCCCGAAATCAAGAATTCCAAGTGAACCTGGCAACATACTCATCAGTCTGGTTCCGGAAATATCGGTTATATACAATTCATAGTTCACATTCATCTGGGAGCCCATTAGCCGGACTCTTACTCCAGCACAGGTATCTCCAACCGGATCAATATCAAAGACGGTGGGATTTGGAATAATCTCAACAGTATTGGCCATCTCTGACCAGCATCCTGTAGAACCGATAGAGCCGATCACTTTATAGGTTCCCGGATCGCATTGCTGTCCGAAATCGATCAATCCCCCAGTTCCGGCAACCAGCAAGCCCACCGGATTATTCTGATAATACAACTGGTAGCTAACGCCAATTTCAGAAGTATCCAGGCTGATGACCACACAGGGGCAATTGAATCCCTGTGGGGTTAATGTCAAGGCCTGTGGATTGGGGTAAATGGTCACGCTGCCGTTCATGACATTTGGACAACGCATGAATACCGTTGTATCATAGGCAATGATGGTGTAATTTCCAGGAAGATGTTGAATGGGGAAAGTAATCGGGAAGCCGCTCCCGTTCGTTGAATCAACCCAAACCAAATCCCTTCTCAGAATATATCTTATCCCTGTTTCAGAACCATTAAGCCCAATTGGTGTTCCGGCACAGGTATCATGATCCGGGATCATTGTAAAGGCTTGAGGTAATGGTAAAAGTATAGCCGTTCCATCCATCAGGGTATCACAGTTTGTGATCGGATTTACAGCCAGGATCGCATATTCCCCTTCTTCAAACTGAGGTCCAAAACTCAGGCTAGTCCCTGTTCCGGGAAGAAAGGAAATAGTTTGTGTGATATTTTTAAGCAGGTAATAGACGATGCCCGCGTCAGAATCTTCCAGCCAGACACTATCACCGGCACAATTAATTCCATTCGGCATAACATGATAGACTTCCGGTGATGGATTGATGAAAATACTTCCGTCCATAATTGTATCGCAACCGGTAATTGTATCCTGGGCATAAACCCTGTACAAACCAGTATCTGAAACAAGGCCAAAACTAAGCACGTTGCCTGTCCCCATTTGTTCACTGCCATTGACCAGGTTATCATTCAAGAGAAGGGAATATTCCACATTCAACTGAGAACCATTCAGGAGCAATTCTGTGGAGGGACAATTATCTCCGAAGGAATATAAAATGAAGACCATCGGAAGGGGATGAATGATGATCGATACCGTATCACTCATAATGGTAGTTAGCGAAGTCAAGTCATTGGTTCCAGCAATATGATATTGACCAGCCTTGTTGTATGGGCCGAATACAAGGGAATCTCCAATTCCTGGTTGAGGTATATCGTAAGGAGATCCGTTCCTGAACAATTGATATGTAACACCGACTTCAGAGTTGCTGAGCCCAATGGTTACGCCGGTTGAATCATCTTCACAGATTTCCCCGCCACCTGTAACTTGAAATGTACTTGGCCAAGGATTGATGATAATTGATGCGCTTCCAAGCATTTGAGAACTACAAACTGGAACAGTCAATGTGTATGCAGTGATAAGATAGGTACCTGCAGTAGTTTGCAACCCAAAAGAAATGGGACCTCCTGTTCCTTGAATTCGAGGTAATATTGGAGAAGTGTTTGATAATTCGTACTCCACTCCAGTTTGTGAATCTGACAATCCAATTATAATACCTTGTCCTCCAGCAGGATATGAGCCACCTCCTGTAACTGAATAAACATCTGGTAATGGAATTACTGTTATTGTTGCATCTCCGTTCATTGAAGAAGAACAGACTGGGGATGAAATGCTTGTTGCTTCAACAGTATAAATTCCTGGAATATCAAATACTCCGAATGAAAGTGGAGAGCCATTACCTGTTATGGTAACAATTGAGTTACCTGATTGGTCCTTTAATACATACATATCCATTGTTGAAGAACCGGACAATCCTATTGATACACCCAATTCTCCAGCACAAAAATGACCGCCTCCAGTAACATTAAAAATATCAGGAGGTGATTTAATATTGGCCGAAACAGAACCAGTTGCTGTGTTGAATCCATCATTAACAATGACTGTATAAGTAGTTGGTACAAAAGGATTTACTAATGGATTTTCTTGTGTTGAAGTCCAAATTGGATTCCCTTGAGGAATTGAGCTCCAGGTATAAGTATAAATTCCAGATCCACCACTGGGATTGGCAAATAATTGTGCTTGGCCTCCCGGACAGACTAATGAAGGGTCAATTGTTGGTGACGCTGCAACTGCGGATCCGGTAACAACAACATCAACATCATCAGATAATGAACAATTTGTCATATTCAAGTCTGAAACATATAATGTAAATGTTGTTGGAGCGTAGATATTTTTAGTCTCAGGGGTTAATGTATTCTGGCCGTTGAGAATTTGCCCAGAAGGTTCCCATTGGTAGTGAAGGTTTCCTCCTCCCCCAGAAGCAGTGCCCGCTAAAAAAGCCCTTGTCCCAAATGGAATAGTAACATCAGTTCCTGCACTTATAGAGAAATCTTTAACCTTCACAATCAATGACATTGTATCACTTATGCAAGCTGAAATTCCGGGCCCGATAGTCCAAATTTCATATAAGACATCTATATCTAATCCTGTTGTATTTATGAGTGTTTCAGTGATTGAGGGCGAAGTGCCACTACCAATTGGATTGGATATTCCAGTAACAAGGGGTCTCAACCATCCATATGAACAATTTGGGATATTACTTGTTATAGTGTAAGAAAAAGGGTTTCTGCTACAAACGCTATCCTCCAATGGGCTTGTTATGAGAGGAATAGGATTTGTTTCCACTTGGGCAATATTTGATGTAATGTTTGAACATCCTCCCGATGAAAAAGTAATGACACAATAATAGTATTTCGTGCCTACTACAATTGCTGGAGGCTGGTAGCTTGGATTTGTCGCTCCAGAAATTGCTGTTCCTCCAACCGTACTGTTTACCGTATTGACATACCATTGATAACTTGGCGTTCCTGCCCCATTTGTGTATGCAACAGTTAATAACGTGGGATTCCCCCCAAGACAAACACTGCTTGAGGCAGGCTGATCTGTAAATGACGGCCCGGCATTTACAATAACAGCCGCAGTTGAACTTGTCACTGAACATCCGGATCCCGTCTGTGTGATCACACAATAGTAATATGTCGTTCCAACTGCTGATGTTGGAGGTGTATAGGAAAGTCCCGTTGCTCCCGGTATGAGCGTTCCCGTTGTATTATTATTCACCGTATTTGAATACCACTGATAGGAAGGAGTGCCCGTCCCTCCACTTATTGCAACACCCAGATTGGCTGGTGAAGCGTTCTGACACAAGGTTTGTGTCGCTAATGGCTGTGTCGTTACAACGGGATCTGCCAAGACGGT
>VGGL01000020.1 GCA_016868575.1 Bacteroidota bacterium | reverse complement strand
CTGGCTCTTCTGGATGCTACTGACATTCCGCATGGCCCGATCGAATGTCTGTTCACGGTAGATGAAGAGACCGGTCTGACCGGCGCCTTTGGCCTGAAGCCGGGATTCCTTGAGGGGAGGATCCTTATCAACCTTGACTCGGAAGATGAAGGCCGGATATTCATCGGCTGTGCCGGTGGCAGGGATACCGTGGCTTACCTTCCCTACAGCAGTGAACCCACTCCCAGAAGCATGCTGGGATATAAAGTCACCATTAAAGGACTTAAGGGCGGCCATTCCGGTGATGACATCAACAAAGGATTGGGCAACGCCACCAAAATCCTGAACCGTTTGCTGTGGAACGCCTCCCGCGATTTCCAGGTACGCATTTCCATGATTGATGCCGGCAACCTCCGCAATGCCATCGCCCGGGAAGCTACTGCCACTATCGCCATCAACCTGCAAAATGAGAAAGCCTTTACCGAATATATCGCACAATTCGACCAGGACATCAAGAATGAGTTGAGAGTAACAGAACCGGATGTGAAGATCGCTGCGGAAAAGGTTTCCGCCCCTGCCACACTCATCGATGGAGCAACCCAGGAGAAGCTGCTGCATGCCGTCTATGCCTGTCCGCACGGGGTGATTGAGATGTCCAGAGAGATCCCCAACTTCGTGGAGACCTCCACCAACCTGGCTTCGGTGAAGACCGGCGACAAAGAGATCGTGATCACCACCAGCCAGCGCAGTTCCGTGGAATCTGCAAAAAAGGACGTCGTTGACATGGTTGAAAGCGTTTTCCAGCTCATCGGAGCCAGGGTGGAACACTCAGCCGGTTATCCCGGATGGAAGCCCAATCCTGACTCCCCCCTGCTGAAACAAACCGTTGACACTTACCGGCAGCTCTTCCAGGCAGAACCCAAGGTGCTGGCTGTTCACGCCGGACTGGAATGTGGCCTCATTGGCGCCACTTATCCGGGCATGGACATGATCAGCATCGGGCCAACCATGCGGGGCGTTCATTCCCCGGATGAAAAGATCGAGATCACTTCGGTGGAGAAATGCTGGGATCTCATCGTGGCGCTATTGGACAAAATAGGATCTTAAGGGAATACATCTCTGACCTCTACCCCCATACCCCCGGGATCTTTGTTTTACAGAACTTGCAGGCGCTACCGGAGATATGATTGGAGATGATGGTGAACCCTTTCCGTTCAATGAGGGTCTTCTTGCAGTAATGGCAAACCGTATTTTCATAACCCGATCCGGGAACATTTCCGATATAGACGTACTTCATTCCCTTAATTAAGGCGATATTTCGGGCTTTTTCGAGGGTTGTCAGCGGGGTAGCCGGGAGCCTGACCAGCTTATACATTGGATGGAAGCGGCTGAAATGAAGCGGATAGCTCTCCAGCCCGTTGGCGAGGAGCCAGTCGCACATCAATGCAATGTGCTGCATGTCGTCGTTCCAGCCCGGAACGATCAGGCAGGTGATCTCGAACCAGACCTGTTCTGATTTCAGGATCTTCAGTGTATTCTGCACCGGATTCAGGCTTCCGCCACACAGCCGGCTGTAGATGTCATCTGTAAATGCCTTGAGGTCGATGTTGGCGGCATCAATATGCTGACAGAGCATCTGCAAGGGTTTCTCATTGATAAAGCCATTGGAGATCATCAGGTTTTTGACCCCCTTGGAACGGGCTATCCGTGCGGTATCATACATGTATTCATAGAAGATAACCGGCTCTGAGTATGTATATGCGATGGTTGTACATTTCCCAGTGATGGCTTCCTCGACCACCTTTTGCGGCATCAGATCATCATTCCGGGTATCCTTGGGACTTACCTGAGATATTTCCCAGTTCTGGCAATACCGGCATGCAAAATTACATCCTGCTGTAGCTATTGAATACGACCTGGAACCGGGAAGAAAATGGTACAAAGGCTTCTTTTCGATGGGATCGACGTGGACAGAGCATGGGTTTCCGTAAGCAATCGTATGAAGTTTTCCACCATTGACCACGCGGGTGCGGCAGATGCTTGTCTCCCCTTCCCGGAGGTTGCACATATTGGGACAAAGGGTACACTTGATCCCACGGGCCGTAGGAGCATAGAACACCGCCTCGCGGCTCCATTTCCAGAGTTTGTCATCTGCGGGGCCTGCCGGATCAGACTTCAATAAACCTGAGGCCCAGCTCTCCATGGCGTCCAAACCAAGCGTTGCAGCACCAGCCCCCAGGAAGCACGACTTCAGGAATTCCCGTTTGTTGATCTTCTTCGGCATATCAAAATGAACGAGGTAAAGTTACAATTTATTTTTATCGAGTGACAGCCTGGCGGCCGCAACAAACGCCACAAGCGACATCACCAGGCAGGAGAGCCTCAATCCCAGCAAGGGAACCAAAACCATCGACAGGATCATCAGTCCAAAAGCAGAGCCGATCAGGTCGGCGCTATATGCGTCACCGGAAACCTTTTCATATCGCCCTCTGTACAACACTGATCCATGCGAGAAGACGGTTCCCATCAGAAAAGCCAGGCACAGAACCAGCAAAGAAAACACGGCAGCCACCAGCAAGGAACCCGCTCCGGCTAAACCGGGAACCCGGATCAGTGCCGACATCATGAGCGTAAATACACCCGTGCCGAATACAAGCCAATTCAGGAGGTGTTTATCCCCGGCAAAGATGCTTTTGCCAAACATAGCACCAAGGGCTAAACCGGTCATGAACAGGACAAAAATGATCCCCATGAGGAAATAGGCATATCCAAAAAATACTTGAATCGCCAGGATCAGGATGTATTCCGCCCCGGCGGTGACAAAGCCTGCCGTGAACAAACCCAATCGAATCGGGTTGAGCATGATAAAGAACAGGAGAAACAACCCGGCGATGCCCAGCAAGATCCAGGTCAGGTTCAGGTTGAAGTAACTCATCCAGTATTGGAGTTGACTCAGGTATGAAACAGGCCGGTCATCGCGGTTGACAGGTGAAGTAGTATTCAATTGTTCCAGTATATAAGCGCCCCGGGAAACGATGGAGGCATCATCCATATAATATTGATTAACATAATCGTTACTAATCCCACGAAGT
This sequence comes from Bacteroidota bacterium, assembly GCA_016868575.1. Lineage (GTDB taxonomy): Bacteria > Bacteroidota > Bacteroidia > Bacteroidales > FEN-979 > VGGL01. Next base: position 32,002 of record VGGL01000020.1, on the reverse strand, counting down.
TCAGCGATCCGGCCGATCGCTCCGGTCAACAGGCTGTCGGAGGCCAGGAAGAAATTCTTCCCACCCGGGATGATCAACACATTCGGAAAAACCTGCTGCAGGGTTTTGAACAGGGTGGCATTGGCAGTCATGGAAGCCCCGCCGATGTAGTTGGTAGTAGCCGGCAATGCGGTGCAAAGCACACCACCCGGGTGAAGATGCTCCCTGGCTTTGAGAAAAAACTCATACGTATAGCACCGGTTCACCTGGGCAGACAATGGTTCCGGGAGATTCACCAGGATCATATCATAATATGTTGTGACCGTGGATAGAAATCGCCTGGCATCCATGAAGGAAACCTGCACCTTATCACCTTCCACTGATCCGAGATAGGTCATCTCGCTCCTGACAAGCCAGGGATCAATCTCCACATAGTCGACATGCCGGATAGAGGGATACTTCAAGATCTGTTCGGTGATCCCTTTCAGTCCGCCGGAAATAGCCAGTACCTGTTCCGGGTTCTGTCGCTGCAAGAGGGCATAATGAACCGATTCCTCATCCTGCATCTGCTGGTCACTATGGTACACGGGGATACCATTATAAAAAAGATTCACCTGGCCGTCATTTTTCGTAACGACCACCTTGCCGTAAGGTGAATCCTTCGCAAATACCAACGTTTGCCCGGGAAAAAGCTCCTGCTGCACCGACCGGGGCAGGCTGAACCATACACTTGATGCAACGGTAAGAATCATCAGGCTCAGTGCAAGAATAGCCTTTTTCCAACCGTTATTTAACAAGTTCATGATCATGAGCACCAACCAGGTCGTCAGCGCGATGATGACAAGGCTCCAGTAACCATCAAAAAAGAAGACCAGCACGAAACTGAACAGGGCACCTCCCAAGATGCTTCCCACAGACTCAAGGGCATAAGCCCGTCCGGTAAAATTTTCTCTCTTTAAGGAAGAAAGATGACCTGCGAGGCGGGTAAAAAGCCATCCGGACAGAAGGCAGAAAGGCAGGAGCAGCAAGGCCGTCAGCAACCAGATTGCCGGCAGGCTGACCATGGCGCCGGGTGGAAAAATTACTGGCCGGAGAAGGTACAACAGGATAAAGGTGAGAAGGGGGAGGATTGGGAAGAAGTTCAGGTTCAGGTTCAGGTTCAAGTTCGTTGGATTGTCTAGTGGTATAACTGGTGGATGTGGAGGATGGGATGGGCACTCCTTTGTGGATTTGCTGAATCTGCCGGCGAGGAAGGCGCCGGTGGCGGTGAGGATCAGCCAGTCGGCCAGCAGGATTCCGATAATCAACTCGTTGCCACCAAATACAACCATGAACTCCCGAAGGAGGATGATCTGCACGGGCATGGTGACAAACCCCAGCAGAAAAAGGGAAATTTTGTATCCGTTGTCCTTTTTCATGGGCTGCTTTTGAGTATCTTTGTATGGACACTCAGCAGCGATAAAATTATGAAAAAACATATTGTCATGATACCGATTGTGCTCTTGATGTTCGGCAGCGCCGACTGTTCTTCACAGGATAAACCGGGAGAAGCGCAAAAAGTGAACCGGCGGCCGGTGGTGGCAGGACGGTTTTATCCATCTGATCCCGGTGAATTGGATTCGATGCTGAGCAGTTGCTTTTCAAATGCTTCGAAGAAGCAGGTAGAAGAGGTAGTAGCCATCATCTCTCCTCATGCGGGCTATGTATATTCGGGAGAAGTTGCCGCTTCGGCATATAACCAACTGGATGAGAACAAGACCTACGACAACGTCTTCATCCTGGCATCAAGCCACCAGGTCGCCTTCAAAGGCGCATCCATTTACAACAAGGGGGATTATCTCACCCCGCTTGGGAAAGTGGAAGTGAACATCGAACTGGCCAACAAGATCATCGAATCAAACACTGCTTTCTCTTTCAATCCCGAAGCGGATCGTAACGAGCACAGCGTAGAAGTTCAGGTGCCTTTTCTCCAATACAGACTGAAGAAGCCCTTTAAGCTTGTCCCTATTGTGCTGGGAACGCAATCAGCGCATGGATGCAAAAAGATCGCCGAGGGTTTGAAGCCCTATTTCGGTGGAAACAACCTCTTTGTCATCAGCACCGATTTCTCCCACTACCCCACCTACCAGGATGCCCTGAAGGTCGACGGGATGATGGCCGAGTCGGTACTGCACAACAAAGCCTATTCGCTGCTGGAAGCTATCAGCAAAAGTAGAAAGCAGCACATCCCCAACCTTGCCACCGGCATGTGTGGATGGACGTCGGTTCTGACCCTTCTGTATATGACTGAAACCAATCCGGACATAAAATATCATGCCATCAAATATCAAAATTCCGGTGACTCCAGGTATGGAAGCAAGGCGGAAGTGGTGGGTTACTGGGCTTTGGCGGTATCTTTGAAACAACAGTCCGGGCAGGCGGGCTTCTCCCTCTCACAACAAGACAAGGATCAATTGCTGATGATCGCCCGGAAAACGGTGGAATCGTATGTCAAGGACAAAAAGATCCCCAGTTTTCGAACCAACGAATTCTCGGAGAACCTCCATACCAAAACCGGTGCCTTCGTCACCCTGCATATGAAAGGGAAACTCCGTGGCTGCATCGGGCGCTTCCAGCCCAATGAACCACTGTACCAGGTGGTGATCCGGATGGCAAAAGCCGCCGCCACAGAAGATACCCGCTTTTTCCCGGTCACCTCCAAAGAGCTTGACCAGATCGACATCGAAATATCCGTATTAACCCCCTTGAAGAAGATCGCTTCCATCGATGAGATCGTTCTTGGGAAACATGGCATCTATATCAAGAAAGGATATGCTTCCGGGACGTTCCTTCCTCAGGTTGCCACCGAAACAGGATGGACGTTGGAAGAGTTCCTGGGGCACTGCGCCGACGACAAAGCCGGCATCGGCTGGGACGGCTGGAAAAATGCAGACATTTTCACCTACGAAGCGCTGATCTTCTCGGAAAAAGAGTGATCACCTGCCACAGATATCTTTGTACGGACAATACACGCAACGGGCTTCATCTTCCGTCTGATCAAAGGAGATGGCCGGATCCATGATCTGGCGGACAAGGCTGATCACGATCTTTTCAAAAGTCGATAGGATATCCCGGTCCATATCTGCGATTGTCGTTCCATTATCAGCTATTGTGATCCGATAAATACCGGCACCCGGATGCTTCAGGGAATAAAGCCCTGCATTGAGTACTGTATCCTCCGGGACGAGATCTCTGCAAAGCAGTCCGTACATCAGAAGCTGGAATGCCTGACGATATTCAGGATCAGTCTCTAACAGGCTGATATCCTCCACCTCCAGCTTCTTATCATCGACTTTTCCGGTTTTGTAATCCACAATGGTTGTCGTTTCACTCACTGTCTCTATCCGGTCGATAAAACCTACCAGATTAAACTTGATTGTTCCATCGGCATCAGAAATGGCTTTCCGGCAAATTTGCTCAATGGCATCGATCCGGATCGTCTGATTGGATGCAGCCATCTGGCCGACTCGTTCAATTTCTGCACGGATCAACGAATGGATGAGCGATTCAGCCACCCTGACCATCAGGTAGTTCTCTCCATAGTCAATATCGGCGATCTTGTATTTGCTTTGAAAAGCCTCACTGGTAACCTTGGAGACCTTGGCATGCATGGTATCCAGTCTCTCCTTTGTCAGGATTTTTCCCTTGATCTCCTGGAACAGGTTTTTCAGCGCTTCGTGTACGACACTTCCGAAATCTTTTGCATCGATGGTATCGTCAGGTTCTTCTGTCTCTTCCAGCTTCATGATATGGCTGAAGCAAAACATCAGCGGACATGCGATGTAGGTGCTGAGTGTGCTGGCTGAAAAGCCCTTTTTAGCCATATCCCCGAGTTTCTGAAGAACAGCTTCATCTTTTTCAATGATGATGAGCTGTTGCTGCAACTTAAGTTCCATCGGGGTGCGGAGGATTTTTTCCCGGATGATGGTTTTTGGGTTCCATGCCGGCATCTCCAGTTGGATCTGCCGGATGAAGCGGCTCTTCTCCCCTTTCCTGAGGCCGTCGGTTTCGGTACTATACAGCAGAACAACCTTTTCCGCCCGCTGGATCAGCCGGTAGAAATGATAGGCTGCCACGGCATTCCGGTCATGATAGGTAGGGAGCTCATGGGCACGCCGGATGTCATAAGGGATCAGGGAGGATGTGTGCTTCCCCGGAGGAAGGATGTCCTCGTTCACCGAGAGGAGGATGAGATGGCTGAAGTCGAGGCAACGGGTTTCGAGCATGCCCATGACCTGGAAGCCCTTGAGCGGTTCGCCGGAGAAGGGCAGCACCACAGTGGTTACCAGTTGCCGGAAAAGTCTTCGGATGGATGGCAGTGAAGGGGGCGGATCGATGGATGGCAGCAGGTCGTTTAACTGGTTCACAACCAGCGTGAAATGAAACAGATATTCCCAGCGTAAGGCCTGAGACTGGATTTCCGGGCTATCCGCTGTTTCGCTCATCAGCGTCTCTTTCAGGATTTCAAGCACGGCGGCGATCTGCTTCATGCCACCGGCTAAGTCTTTCCAGGGTATGAAAAGGTGATCAATCAGACTAAAATCGGCTGTGAAAAGGTCTTTGGGTATCGAGTGAAGATCATCCAACGATAAAAAAGCCCTGTTCATGGAGAGGATATGCTGTCTGACAGCCGCAAGGGAACGGAGCACAGGCGGGAGGTTCTCTTCCGTAGACATTTGGAAGAAGGGATGGTTCAGTACAGCCAGGACATCTTTGGTGTAGTAGCGATCGGGTCGCTGGGCAGTTGACATTTTCTCGTGCACCTGGAACATGCTGTCGAGCAGATTGAATAAGGATGTCTTCTCCAGCGGAAATCCCATGGTGATGTTGAATTCACCCAATTCTTCAGGAAGGGAATGGAGCAGCGGCAGCAGCAACGACTCATCATTCAGTACCACCGCGATCTGATCAGGCCGGATACCCTTTTCTTTCCATTGTTTCACTACCTGGCCGGCAAATTTCACCTGTCCGATGGAGCCCGGCACCCCAATGATATCGATCGCTTTGGGAATATCTTTGTAATAGTTTCCGGTCCATTCTTTCTTCACCTTTGGCCAGCCATTGAAATAGCGGCGAAGAAAACGCCCGGCCTCCTGATGTTGGTCGTCGATATAGTACGTATCGGTATCCCAGTATATCTCCCCGATCTTTTCTTCCAGCATCCAGCGGATCAGCTTCTCTTCAGTAGCAGTAAGGGCATTAAAGCCGGCAAAGATGATCCGGTTCCAGGGAATCTTGGTTTTCAGTGAAGGGAGGTCTTCCAATAAGTGCCGGGCAGCCATGCCCCGGTAAGCTTTCCCTTCCGTGATGAGTTCCGTCCGTAATGCCTGGTAATAATGGATCACGGAACGGAAGAAAGTCAGGTACTGCTGTTCAAAGTCGGTCAACTGACCTTGTCCCGGATGCCAGAGGTTAAGCGCTTTCTCTTCACTCAGGAAGGCATAGAGTCCCTCCGCATCGACCAGATATTGATCAATCTCATTGAAATCGTTGAGCATCACCTGGGCCCAGCCGGCAAACTCATCGAATGCCTGCGGATTGTCCGGGAAAAGCCTGCAATGTATCCGGTAGAGGGTGACGATGAGGCGGATCGGCTCAGCATAGGTGAGCCCCGACAGGGTAGCCATGAAATCCTCAATGGAGAAAACAGCCGGCGCCCAGACCGGCTGCGCGAACCGGGCTGCCAGATGCCGCTTGAGAAACATCCCTGCCCGGCGGTTGGGGAGGATAATTGCGAGTTCTTCCGGGCGGTAATTGCCGGAATTGATAACTTTTTCAGCTACAGATATTAGAAAAAGAGTCATTTCAGCTACGCTGCTAAATATATGTTCTACTCACTATTGTTTCGGAGTATTTTAAATCAAAGGGATTGTGTGAGTTTTCTTGTCATTTCAAAATCTCTTTGATATTTTCTTCCTCTTTTCCCTGCTCAATTAAATAGCATTCAACTTTGTCATTAATCACATATTCTTCAAATGGAATCTGTGTTTGGTATGCTTTAATTTTTTTGTGTTGTTTCTGCTCTGTCATTATATCGAGAACTTTCTTTTTGTAGGTTGTATCAATGTTTCCAAGAAGGTGTTCTCCTTTGCTTTCAATGATATAAACCAATTCAAGACGATTTCCCTCCGACTTTTTAGCTGCTATAAAGTCAGGTCTGATTTTATTTTGCTGCCAACCTTGTATTGAGTACCATTTTCTGTTTACTTTATTTCTGAACCACCAAAGTATTTTTTCCTGTTTATCGATCAAATCGCCAACTTTCCTTTCAAGCGTATTCATAGCTGATAATTCAACATCTTCGAACAGATAATATTTGTAGGTGCATGGAATTGGGCTTACTGTTATTACGTCCTCTTTTGGAACTTTGAATCCGACTGTATCATCATCGGATACTGCAAGAACAAGCTTTTGGGCTTTTAATTCTTCCAGAAATATTTTTTCTTCCTGTTTTGTCTTTTCTTCCTGAAACTTTTTACATAGCTGAGAAACAATGAAACTGTAGTGTTCCTTAAGTTTTTCCTGTCCTATCTTTTCTTCAATTTGTGATAAGTATTTCGTTCCGAAAATTCTTGCCAAAAATGGATTTTCAATTAATTCATTTAATCTGCGTGTTAAGTAATCAATATTTATTTCTGCTTTCCCGTTTGATTGGTTTTGTTCTTCAACAAATGATGCTTTACTTGAATCATCAAGTGTAATGGCAAATGCTTTTCTTTCTTTTGTCTCGTTGCTTAATGAACTTTCAAGTTTTGTAAGAAATTCATCGTTCAATTCCAGTTTTGTAAAATCAACTTTCGGTTTTATGTCGCTTTCGTAGTTAAAACGCCTTTTTGAACCGCTTTTATCAATCATTAACCAAACAGGCAAATAAAATGAGTTTTGAAATTTCTCGCTGAACTCTTTTTTTATCTTTACTGTTTTGGTAGCGTTTATTGCTTTATTATCCCGGAATTTCAATTTTGTAACCAAGTCTTCAAGACCTTCATTTTTGAATCCGGTTGAAACCCTGTCTAAAATTTCTCGTGTATCGCCTTTTGTGTAATAAACATAACTCTCATCCAGTTCTTTAACACCTGATTTTCTTGCAAACGGTTGTCGTAAAATTCTGCCGACTAATTGGGTAACTCCTGTGTTTGAATTTACATTCGGAATAATTCCCAGAATGTAGGCAAAAGAAAAGTCCCAGCCTTCTCGTAATGCTTCTTTTGTTATGATAAAGCGTATAGAACAATCCTGCGAAAACAGATTTACATCTTCAATGTCATTTTGCGAACTTGTTTTAATTGCAATTTCATCAGGGTTTACTTCAAGGCCAACCAAGCATTCTTTAACATCAAGACTATGAATCCTTCCTTTTCCTCGTTGGTCTTTGCCTGTTGCTTCAACTTGCAATAATGCAGTCGGACGAATATAAACTCCAGTATCTATTTGATATTGCTTTGCCTTTTCTTCTAATGTTGAGCGATGTTCTTTTATTTCCTTTACCATCGCTTTCCAGTCGTTCTCCTGTTTGCTGATAGGTGGGAGAATGTGCAAGTCAAGTTTTACCATTTCCTCCTCTTTAAGTTCAAGTCCTGTAATGGTAACCAAAACATTCATTTCAGCTTTTGGTGTGGCAGAAAAACCAAGTACAAATTCAGGATTTAAACTGTCAATGGTTTTTCGGGCATTTTCAGAAAATACTTTGTGAATTTCGTCAATGATTATGAATGGTTTTGAAATGCGGATTGCGTTTCCAAGACTTGTCATTATTAAAGGTTGCTCTGTGCCAAGCGGTGAAATAAAATCAAGGTTTGGAACCTGCTTTAATAACTGCTCATGTAAGTCGTAACGATTATCGGCAGGGAAAAAACTGTCGTAACCGCCACTGTCCTGAAAAACTTTTAACGCTTCTTTTCCATTGGTGCGACTGATTGACTGAATCATAACGAAAAGAACAACCAGATTATCTTCAATATCATTGGTTGTTAATCGTTGTCCTTTTTCCAAAACAATGGTGCGGTTTCCACTGCATTGGTCAAGTAATTGGCGTAACGGATTTCCTTTGTCCCTGATTTTTTGAACAGTATGGCTGTAAATGGTTTCGCTCGGTACAATCCAAACCACAAGCCCAGTGCGTTTTTGAGCAAAAAGGTTCTGATATTCACGGATTGATTCAACGGCAAGCAATGTTTTTCCGCCACCTGTCGGCACTTTAACAATCATGCGGGGATAACTGTTCCCTAATCCGTTTGTACAACGGTCTTTATATTCCAAACTGCTTGTTTGAAAAGTTGTTTGCACCCAATTCAAGGTATGACGCATAGTTGAAGGCAATGCCTGTTTCGCAATGTCAAACGATGTTTTGGTATCACGGGCAGTTTGCAAAAACTGCTTGAGTGCGTTTACAACTTTTATCTGATATTTTTTTAAATACATGCTATTCTGTTAATTTGTCGGGTTTTTTACCTATTTGTTTTTCTTCGCTTTTTACCCTGCGTTCTAATTCTTTAATATCCTCTTCAGCCGGTAATTCTTCAGGCTTAATACCACGGTCAAGCAGGAGTTTTCTTACACCTTTGTTGTTTTTTATATGCTCAGCAGAAATTTCTCCTTCTGTTTTTAGCACTTTTTCCTTAGCATTGAAAATGGTAATTTCTGTTGCAAAATCTTTTGCTTTTATAGTAATTGTTGGTAGAAAATCGGCTAATGCACGGTCTTGGGGAACGCCCAATTTGTTTTTCATTTGTTGGGTAGTTTTACCGCCAAATAAAGCAGTATCTCCTTTACTTCTGATAATGCCAAAGTTTTTATCGCTGCCTGTTTGTTCGTATATAATGGTTGAGAGTTCTTTTTCTGATAAGCTTAGTTTTTCCCTTGCCTGTAATCTCTCCCAATCATTAATGCGTTGTTCAATTATTTCGTATTTTCGTGTTTGAACTGCAAAATAGTTCTGTGCAAATGCAATGGGCTCTTTTTTGGGATCTCCGTTTTGAGCAATAAGATAACATGCATAGCGGGTAAGCATGATATCATCAACAGGTTTTTGTGCTCCGGAGCCAATATTAACCATCTTGTTGATGTCAACAAAATGGTCGGATATGTTGTTACCACTGGCTTCGCACGATGTTTTTGCTTTGGTGATTACATTGGTAAAGTTACGCCATTCTGTATAACCGAGTAAGTGTTGAATATCTCTGGCAAACCAAAATTCAATACCATTGTCTGTTGTATTTGAATGATCCTGAAAAGTATCTGTTAGCGTTCTTACCAATTCTCTTTTCATTTTTCCCTCCTTTGAAACAAATTATAAGGAATACCAACGTATTCAATTTGATTGTCGGTTAAATACTCCTCGACCAAAAAGCATGACGGTGCATACACAATCGGTTTTTTGCCCGGTTGCTGTTCTTTTATTTTTTCGGCAAGAGTTAAATTGAGTGCAAGACGAGTTAGTGTTTCATAATCCTGTTTGTAAACCAGATAAATGGCTTGTTTGCCATATTCGCCAACGTAATAATCCGCTTCATTTATTTTGTCTTCTGCTGCCAGATTTTCGCCTGTACATAAGTAATAAACATTTTTATACTCATCAAAGGAAATCAATTCAACTTTATTGTTTTTAATTAAGATTGGGAAATACATGTAAGGTCTATCTTCTCTATTTTTTCCTTCAGATGTTGCTAATAACCCACTTCCTTTTTTAAAAAAACCTTTTTCATCTTCGTCCCATGTTTCATTTTCTTCCTCATCTAATTCAAATTGATAAAACATGCTCATATTTTTATCTTTTGCAAAAACTAAAGTATATTCATGTGTGCCTGAAAAAGCATACTGGTCATTATTTCCTTTTAAGTTCATTACAGTTGGCAGAATTGCTATAAAATTTTCCTCCCCAAAAATCTCATTCATTAATTGACGAAGATTATAAATTTCATTATCATCAATACTGATAAAAATTACTCCATCTTCTGAAAGTAAATCTCGTATTAGTTTAAGTCTTGGACTCATCATACAAAGCCATTTATCATGCCTTGTTAAGTCATCAATTGAAACTTCTTGTTCAAACCATTCTTTTAATAATGGACTGCTTACATTATCATTGTAAATCCAACCTTTCCCTTGTCCATTGTCATTTCCCGTGTTGTATGGCGGGTCAATACAAACACACTTTACTTTCCCTGCAAATTGTGGAAGCAAAGCTTTTAAAGCAATGAGGTTATCTCCCTCAATTATCATGTTTCCGCCTGCCTTGCCGTCAGGCAGGTTTGCCTTTTCGGGCTGGTAATGCAGTTCGGGTACTTCGTCCAAAGTATGAAACGGAACAGCCAAATGGTGGTTCCAGATTATGTTTTTCCCTTTAAATTGGAGTGTTGGCATAGCTCTAATTATTTATGTTTTTGCAATATCCTCTGCAATTCCTGTCAGTACGGTAAAATTCATTCTACCGTCACGTTCAAATGACAACTGAAAATCGGTAATAAAATCATTGTACTGACTGTATTGATTGCATTTAATTTCAATATATTCATTCAGCAGGTTTCTTTCCCAACTGTCTTCTTTGCTTTTAAAAGTTCTCATAGCATCTTCTAATTTATCTTCCCCTAAAGTTTGTTTAATAATCCCGCAATTCCATGCAACTACGCCCATAGAAACAATACCCCTTGCATCTTCTTCGTCTTGTGCAGTAAAAAAAACCGGTTTAATCATTTCAAGTAAAACGGTTGATATTTTTTCTTTTCCCCCAAGTATTGACCTATCAACAATTTTAACATTTTCTTTCTCTGCTTTTTCTCGCAACAATTGTTGGTCTTTAAGTAAATTATCATTCAACAGGGCTTGTTTTTCCCTTTCCTTTTTCCGTTGCCTAAGCAACTTTGCCCGTTTTATATTATCCGATTTAGACATCTTTCTGTTTTTTGTATTTTAATTGTTTCTCTGCCACTTTCAGTGCTTCAAGTCCAAAATCTTCGTCTTCCAATTCATAAAGTACTTTTTCACTTAAAAAGTCAATGACGAGTTCGTCCGAATTAGCTTTATAAAGGTCAGCCAGTTTTAAAACCAGTTCTTTTGAGAATTTTCTTTCTCCACGTTCCATTTTGCTTAAAATGGCCACGTCAATATCTATTGCAACAGCAGCTTTTCGTAAGGAATATCCTGATTTTACCCTCAATCCCCGAAGTTTCAATCCCAGTGTTGACATTTTTTGTGTTGACATAATTTGTCAAAGGTAATACAATTTTTGTTTATTGAGGTTGGACAAATTAAAATATTTTTCAACAAGTTATCATCATTAGAGATTAACCGCAAGCAAAGCATCGAAAGAATTATGCACATTCATCATCTATTCAACCTTTCCAGGGTTTCGAGCCTCCCCACATCCACCCAGAAGCCGTCGTCGTGGCGATAGCCGCGGATGTTGTGAAGTGCAGCCAGTTCGATATATTTCCGGGTCATGGAGAAGGGACCCTTTTCCTGCATGTGGTCGAAGATGGCGGGATCGAGCACCTGGATGCCGCTGAAGGCAAAGGGATAGATCTCTTCGGCAGCGCGGGAGATATGTTCTTCCCGACTGTGGATGTTCTTCCATCCGCACATCTGCATGTGGCGGTCAAACAGCAGGTAACGCTCCGTGACTCGTGCACGGACAGCCAGCGTAGCCATCGCCCGATGCTCAAGGTGGAACCGAACCATCTTCTCAAAGTTGAGGTCCGACATCACATCCACATTGTGGACGATGAAAGGGTTGCTGTTCTTCAGGAACCAGGCTGCTTTGCGGATACCGCCACCCGTATCGAGGAGTTCTCCCGATTCATCGGAGATCGTAATGTTCATACCGAAATTCTTGTTTCCGGATAGAAAATCGGTGATCTGAACATGGTGATGGTGCACATTGATGATCACATCGTTAACTCCAAAGTGGCTGAGCCGGTTGAGGGTAAGTTCCAGCAAAGTGATGCCTTTCACCTCCACCAAAGCTTTGGGGATGTAATCGGTTACCGGTTTCAGCCGCGTGCCAAGCCCCGCGGCGAGGATCATTGCTTTCATCTTCATTCGGATTTTTTATCGGATATTTCGTGGTGATGGACACTGAGTGTGATTGAGAACTTCTCCAGCAAATGCCGGCGGAGGGCTTCAGCGCAAAAAACCGACCGGTGTTGTCCGCCGGTACAGCCGAAGGATACCATCAGGTGGGAGAAATCACGCTGGATATAGCGGGTCACACTTTGATCCACCAACTGAAACACCCCGAGAAGAAATGCTTCCACCACTTTTTCCTTCTTCAGGAAATCAATAACCGGCTGATCTTGACCGGTGAGATGCTGATATTCCTCAAACTTTCCCGGGTTAGGCAACGCCCGGCAATCGAAGACAAACCCTCCCCCATTTCCGGATGGATCTTCAGGAATCGCCTTCCTGTATGAAAAGCTGTAGATTGATACAGTAAGGTTTGACTGAACCGATTTAAAATCTTTAAACAGCTCAGCACCGGTCATCCGTTCGATGATCCCGATCAGGGTTGGGATCGTGATGGGAAGTTGGTAATTGGACATGACATATTGCAGGTTCCGGAGGGCATAGGGAACACTTTGCAGGAAATGGGTCTTTTTCTCATAGTAGCCCCGGAAGCCGTAGGCGCCCAGGGCCTGTAAAATCCGGATCAGGACGAAACCGGGAAAGATGGATAAGAACCGGGCTCGATTCAACGGGATATGTTTTCCAAGCGCTGAAATGTAATGCTCAAGCAACTCATCCCGCACATCTGGCGGCAAATCAGCCTTGGCATCATAGAGCAGCGAAGCGAGGTCGTATTGTATAGCGCCTCTTCTTCCACCCTGGTAATCGATAAAATAAGGATTTCCATTCACCAGCATGATGTTCCTCGACTGGAAATCGCGGTACATGAAATGCTCCGTGCCGGCTTCACTGAGATAGGCGATGAAGTTCAGAAAGTCATCCTCCAGCTTCTGCTCATCGAACGGGATACCGGCCAGCTTCAAAAAATAGTATTTAAAGTAATTGAGATCCCAGTGCATTGATTGCCGGTCAAAAGCAGGCCGCGGATAGCAGGCGGAATAATCGAGTTCATTTCCGGCTTTAACCTGGAACAGTGGTAACAGCTCCAGCACCCGTCTGTAAGCCTGTTTTACCGATACCGGAAGTACACCTTCACTTCTGTTTTTCTGAAGAAATGAAAAGAGGGTTTCATCGCCGAGATCTTCCAGGAAATATATCTTTTGATCAGGATCAACACCGAGGATGTTCGGAACTGGGAGTTTGTGCTTCAGGAAATGATGCGTAAAATCCAGGAACGCCTTGTTTTCTTTCAGGTCTTCGTTGTAAACGCCGATGATGGTTTTCTTTCCGGTTTCCAGCCGGTAGTATTTTCGATAAGAGCCAGACTGCGGCAGAAAGGCCGGTTTATCGATAGTCTCCTTGGTCAGCCTGTGCCAGGCCTCGCATATTTGTTGTTCGATGTTCATTTCTTTCATATCAAACGCAGGTCACAACGGGTTTGTCGCCCAGGTAGATGAGATATTTTTCAAGATGTTGATAGCCCATGCCTGCCAGCAGGTCGGCATACCGGTTGATCTGTTCCCGGTGGGAAGGATAGGGCTGACCGGTTTTAAAATCGATGAGGATCGTCTTCTCGGGCTCCAGGATCACCCGGTCGGGGCGCCAGGAAGTACCGTCGGGGGTGAGGATTTCCGCCTCGGTACGGATCTCCAACCCGGGCTGGAAGAAAGGCGCCACAAGCGGGTCAGAGAGCAACCGCTCGGCCTGACGTTGAACCTCTGCCACTTCGCCGGCAGGGATGACGCCCATATCTGAAAGCCGCCGGATAGCATCAGGCAATTCATCTGCAGAATGGGTTTCGGCCAACAGTCTGTGAAGCAACTTTCCGAAGCGGGTCTTCCGGGTAGGATCGGCGAAATCCCAATGTTGCGGTGCACGGAGGCGGATGTGCGCCTGCTGCTGCCAGGAGGAGGAAGGAAAGGCGGAAAGGATCTCTGCTTCCTGCCCCGGCTGTGATATGACTGACCGTTTTCCTGATTTTGCGCCAAACTCATAAACCTGCCGTTCATCATCCCAGAGACCTTTCTGCTTCAGATAATACCCCAGGTATTTTCCTGAATTATCAATGGTATTGACATTTTCTGTACTCTTCGAAGGTGTTTTCGAAAAGATGTACAGCCTCTCTTCCGCACGGGTCATCACAACATATAGCAGGTTAAGGGTATCCAGTCGCGTTCTTTGCTTTTCTTCCTCATAATCATCCGAAAAAGCGCTCTGCTTCAGTCCTTTGAAAGGAAGGATCACATAATCCATCTTCGGGGCCAGGTTGTCTTCGAACTCACGCCAGTAATAGGATCGGGTAAGCATGCTCTTTTCTCCTGCAAAAGGGTAGATGACAACAGGGAACTCCAGCCCTTTGGCTTTGTGGATCGTCATGATCCTGACGGCATCGATCCCTTCGGGCACGATGATGGAAAGCTTGTTGGCATGTTCATCCCACCATTGCAGAAACCCCGCCAAACCCTGGGTGTGGGAAGCCGAGAAGAGATGTATCTGGTCAAGGAATGTTTGCAGGTAGGGCGATGGTTTTTTATTCAGTTCGAAAAGGCGGATAATGGCTTCACACAGTTCATAGAGTGAAAGCATCATCAACGCTGATAGAGGAGTATTATCAAGGAGAAGGGCAAGCAATCTCCGGTTGTCATCGGCTGCCACCAGATCAGCAATGAGCTTGTTTGCAGATTCGGGGCTGGTGTGAAATGCCAGGGCAGAAGCAGATATCTTATTTTGCGGATCATGAAGGCACCGCAGGAAATGGATGATGAACCGCACTTCCCGGTTGGAGCTGATCAGCAGAGATTCGGCAGAGATCACATCGATCCCGTTTTCCATCAGGTATGCAGCAACCAGGCTGGCTTTGTCGTTATTCCTGCATAAGATCGCGATGTCGCCAAGGTGGTATCCGTCAACGTTTTGCAGTTGAAGGATGAGATCATACGCTTTTTCGATCATCCGGTCTTCCGCAGAGATGTCATCCTCATCGTCCGGCTTGCCGACAAATTCAACCCTGACATACCCTCCCTCCTTTTTCCCGGGAACCTCCTGTGCGACCCCGGAATAGATCCGCTGGAGGTCTACCTGGAGGACGCTGCTCACGACGGAAAAGAAATCATTATTGAAAGCCACGATATCAGGAAGCGAGCGGTAATTGAAGGCCAGCGGCTCCTCCCGGCAATGATCGCGAAAGACTTTTTCCCTTTGCCTGGACAAGGCGAAGTTTTTTGAACCGGGTAAAGCCGGGAGGTTGATAAACTGGTCGACATCTCCATTCCGGAACCGGTAAATGGCTTGTTTCCCGTCGCCTACGACCATGCTGAAATAGCCCGAGGCCAGGCCATTCTCGATGAGCGGGATCAGGTTCAGCCATTGAAGCTTTGAAGTATCCTGAAACTCATCGATCAGAAAATGACGGTAACGCTCGCCCAATCTCTCATAGATGAACGGCACCGGTTGGTCGATGATGCTCCAGGCCACCCTGCGGTTGAATTCGGAGACATGGATGATGTTCTGTTCCTGTTTATACGCATCGATCAGCTTGCCGATTTCGTTCAAGGTGCCGATCGCATATATATGCCTGCCTACAAATTTCCGGTTGAGGTATAATTGATATTCCCGTTCAATGATCTCCCGGATGGCGTGAAAAAATTTTTCCAGATCAGATTTGATGGACTCTATCGCAGACTTGTCTGATTGCGTAGCTTTTCCTGACATCCATTTATCTTCCTGGATGGTCGAAACGACATAGGAGTTAGGGCTTAGTTTATCAAACCGGCCGGAAGCAATATTCCGGAAATAGCCCCCAATTCCCTGGGTACCGCGAAAAAAGGCATCATAGGGAATGCCGGATAATTCTATCAAGCTGCAAGCTTGTTTGCCAATGTCCTTTACTTTCTGCTCAAACTCAGCAACAGCTTTTCTGAATTTTTTGCTGATGTTGAAATAATCTGCGATATCCAGGTTTTTTAATGAATCGATACGCCCTACAGCTTCATCATCCAGCAGGTTCTTGGCATATTTTATCAGGTCCTGGGTGATCCTCCAGTCAGCTTCATCTTCCACCCTGGATTCAACGTAGTCAACCAGCAATTTGGTCAGTTGTTCATCCAGGCCGGTTGATGCGATAAGTCGGTCGACGCCCCGTTGCAGCATGTCATCGGCATCCACTTCCACATTGAAGTTGGCAGGGATGTGCATGTCGAAAGCAAAGGTGCGGATCACCCGGTGGAAGAAGCTGTCGATGGTGCCGATGGCGAAATCGGCGTAATTATGAAGGATGAGCTGCAGGACGTCGGCTGCACGATGGTTGATCTGCTGCTCCTTCAGGTGCGTTTTTGTAATTACTGCTTTGAGGAGGTTTTGATAATCTCTGGTCTCTTTATCAGTTGCAGTCTGTGTGATCCCCGATAACAATTTCAATCCTGACAGTACCCGTTGCTTCATCTCATTGGCAGCCTTGTTCGTGAAGGTGATGGCCAGGATATGTCGGTAGTTATCCTGGTCTTCCAGCACGAGGGAGAGGTATTCTTTCACCAGGGTGAAGGTTTTCCCTGAGCCGGCGGAGGAGCGGTATACGGTGAGGTTTCCGGTGGTCATCGCTTAATATGAGACTAAAGCCCGGTTGTTGATTTCTTTTGCCATCAACCCCCGGCTAAAGTCGGGGGATGGCTCATTTTATCATCATTTTCAGGAATCCTCTTTGTTCTCCAGCCTGGATTTTCAGCAGGTACAAGCCGGGAGGAAGCATCGAAACATCCATCTTTACGGATCCGGGAGCCTGCCGGTATTGCTTTTCCAATATCTTTCCGGTTGGATCGATGATAGTGAGTATGCAGTCAGGGAAGCCGGCGGGGAAGGTTACTTCCATATACTCATTTGCGGGATTGGGATTGATTGTTACTCCATGGAGATCCATTTCATTGAATCCCGGACATTCCTTGACATTGACCACGGCCGTATCCAGAGCCATGTTTTGCGCTGCATCATAGGCAATGACATAGTATGATGTAGTATCCTCGGGAGTGACTGTGATCTCCGGTGTCATTTCAAAAGTACTCCACACAAAGTTATAGGGAGGGACACCGCCTGAGGCTGCAGCAGCAAGGGTAACCGATTGCCCAAAGCAGATCGTTGTGTCCGGTGAAACCTCCACCGTCAGGGGGATCGGCGGCTGAATATAGTGGTCTATATATCTTGCTGTCACGGCAGGGCCTTCCTCGACTACCGTCAACACCGGGATACCCATCCCTGCCGCCAGCCATTTGTATTCCGTGATCACCCGGTTCACGGGAAACCCAATATTCAGTGAATCGATATAGAGGCTATCGAACTGCTGCAATTCAGATTTTACCCGCAGGGATTGAAATGAGCCAAAGGGTGTTATCACTGTGCCCCATGCATCGACCACATTCTGTCGATCCTTGCTCGTACCGTAGTAACCCATTCCAGGTACAACAACAGATGAAGTTGTCAGCGATGAATAGGTGTTTCCCATGGTTAGCGGAAACTGGTACCATTCATCCGGACTGGCATACTTTACCGGAAACGGAATCCCACTCATCTGGAAAGCAAATCCGCAATGTTGAAAAGCTCCGGACGTTTTGTTGTAATAGTCATAGTAATTGCTCACCGGCATCATTGGGAAGGGGATGTCACCTCCGGGGGAAGCGAGGTTGGTAACAAGATTGGGTGTGAATACCAGCCAATAGATGGTCGGTGTTGATGTAGCACTGACAAATTCAACAACTTGTTGGTTTTGTGATTCCAGTGAAGAAAAGTCCCACGTCACACTATTTCCGGCCAACGTATAATTTCCGGGAACGTTGCTGGTCAGGCTGATTCTGATGGTGTCACCGGCAGCAGGCATATCGGCCTGGGTGATGGTGATCTGTGCGGATGACATGAGGCATAGGCTCATGTAAGTCAGGAAGTAAAGATATCTCATAGGTTAAAAGTTTGATGATTTTGTTTCTGGCAATGGGATTCGCTTTTTGGGTTTTCTGAACAGTTCGATCCAGCGGTTGAATTCTCGCTGGTATGTGAGACCAAGGCCCTGCGTATATTGGGAACTGTTGAGGAGAAGGTCGATATCGTTGGTTCTGTTGAAAGCCCGCAGACGCAGGCGGCGGTCGTGTGTAAGGATGTATTCAATATTGATATCTCCGACGATATTGCTTGCTTTCTGTGATGATCCGGTGTGGTAATAATTCATCCCGAAGGCCCCGTCGATTAACAGCCGGTCATTGAATAATTGTGTGGAAAGGGCTACTTCCAGTTCCTGACCAGAGTTGGAACTTCCCGGTTTATAGTTCACACCAAGGTCTACCTTATTGTCGCTGATCTTGGATAACAGGTTGTTCACCTGGCTCGTCAGCAGGCCAAAGGAAGTTGCGCCGACGTCAACATTCACGCTTCCGACCCCTTGTACCGGTTTAAACTGGTTCATCACCAGCAGGTAGACGAATTGCTGAGTCATTTCATTGTCATTGGTAGTATCAACCACAGAGAAAACCATCTGCCGGATATCATTTTCCACATTTGGAAGGGCAATACCAAAATGAATGTCAGGATTGGCAAGTTTTCCACTCAGCCTGACGATACAATCGACGTTGATCCTGCTGGTGCCCTGTGACTCCTCAGGAAGCAATCCTTTCAGGGAGGCTTTGGTACGGTAGACGCCAGAAAGCAAGATATCGGCATCAACAGGATCGCCGGTCCATTGTATCGTGCCTCCATCCCGGAGTGTGATCTTTCGCGTCAGGTTGCCCAGTTGGAAGAAGAATTGTCCTTTGCTGATCCGGTATATCCCATTGATCTTAAAATTGCTGGCCGGATTCAAAGAGAGAAGCAGGTTCCCGGTGCCGCTCGCCGTAATGTTACCTATGCGAGATGGAAGGATCAATTCCACTTCCGCATCATTGGTCACATTCAGCGCAAAGTTGAGCGATAAACCCTTGATGGCAGATTTGAACGCCTGAGGCCGGTCAATGGTATCGATGTCTTTTCTGACGAAGGTGATGTAATCGCTTTGTCCCACATCATATGTTGTATTGATAGGAATGGAAAGGGAAGTGTTTTTATCTGTCATCGCCTTCACCTTAATGGAGAGATCATCCGGCGGCCCGGTGATAAAGACACTTCCTGAAGCACCGGCCTTGCCATAAAACGTCTGGTTTTGCGCTGCCGTCCGGTTGAACGCAGCTAAATCATTCATATTGATCTTCAGATCAAAAAGTATATTACTGAAGTACTGATGGGAGATCTTACCATTTAACTCCGCTTTATTCCCAAGCGAATCAGTGATGAGGATCTTGTCGAATGTGATGGCATCCGGCTTAATGGTGATATCATCCGAAAACTGGTATGGAACTCCGAGATAGGCGATCCGGAAGCCGGCGTTTTCAAGGTGCATCGATCCATTCACCTCAGGTTTTTCGAGGGTTCCGGTGATGGCAAATTGCCCTGAAGCCAATCCTTTCATATGATCAAAAACACCCACCAGGATAGGATTAAAAAAAGACAGACTGAGGTTACTCATGGTGGCGGTCAGGTCAAGATTATCCTTTTCTTTCTTGGAATAGTAATACCCGGATAGTTGAAAAGGGGTGTTGGTGCCGATGTTGCGGTGGCGGATGACACCGGCAAGGATATTAAAAGCGCCGGATTCATTGTCCCACTCAATGGCCAGTTTTCCATCACCCAGGGCTTCCTTGTTGATTACGCAGTTGATGAGTCTGACATCAGCCAGTATCGTCGGATTGCGATAGAGGTCATTCAGCTTCAGTTCTCCGTCCAGAACCCCGTTAATGTCGAGGTTTTCCATCTGCAGGAGGAGATCGGCATTCGATACATTCAACCGGTGGAAAAGGACATTTAAGGTATCTTCCCGTTGATCTGAGATGGTGCCATTGACTGTAAGCGACTCATCGCCATGTGAGAGCATGATATCTGAGAATTTCGCAAAGGAGCTATCGAGGATGATCAGGTTAGATGGTTTCATCACCCATTCTCTTCCGTCAATCATCACGTTTGCCAGGTCGAAATGGATGGTTGTTTTGGGCTTGTCGAAAAAACTGATGTAACCCATCAGGTCACTCTGGAAGGATTTGTGGTGGAAGGGTGAATCCCAAAAAAGGTGGAAGAGGATGCTGTCCTGTCGAAGCTGTGAACTCAGGGTCAGCGAGTCAAGCGCCAGGAGAAGGGTATCCGTTTCCCTGATCTGCTCGTAGGAAGCCTCGATACAGCGGGCTACCAGTACAAGGCTGTCGCGGAAGGTCTTTTGCTTGAAGCGGATGTCATCCAGGATGATGTCGCCCCAGCGGATCAGAGGCACCTGCCCATCCATGGCCAGGATGGAGCGTTTCTCATCAAAGAAACCATGGATCTCTCCTCCCCTGGGAACGGATAGTCCCGGCATCAGCAGCCTGGTTATGGGTTCGGCATTTTTAACCCGGAGATCATATTCCACGTATTGGTCCAAACCGGTATCCACAATCTGAAAGCCCCTATCCATCTTGAAAGAAGCAAGGTAGCTTCGGATGAAATCACTCACCGAAGGGATGAACTGCCGGAAGGAGAAATTCCCGCGGAAGTTGGCATCCAGGTAATCCGAATAGAGTTTCACCAGCCTCGGGTATTTAGGGGAGGAAGTGGCGATCATCGACAGGTGATCCAGGAAGAGTCTCTGCTTGCCCTCTGTGTATCGGATCGTGTCGAAACGGATATATCCTTCAAGACTATCGATATCCAACCCGGTAAACCCGGCCGAGATCCCTGTTGACAAGGTCGATATCGAGTCCCTGTCCAGGATATGCAGGTGATGCAGATCTGCTTTCCGTATTTCTGCGTCGAATTTGTAATAAGGGTCGTGCTCATCGAGTGATACATTGCCGTTGAACGAAAGTTGGAGGTTTCGGTCCTGCACGTTCAGGTCGCCCTTGAATAACATCTCCTTCAGGGATCCGATGATCTCAATATCGCGGTAATTGTAGTTGTTGATATTGATCGTGTCGATGTGGATGTTAAGCTTCAGATCAGCCCTTGATGCCGAGAGTCCGCTTCCATCGATATTTCCGTTGAAGGTTGCCCTGCCAAGCAGTTCTTCCTGGCCGGTCAACAGGCCAAGGTCGATGGCACTTCCGCTGATGAATCCCTTGTAGATAATGTCTTTAACCCCTGCCTGCTGGCTGACTGACAGCCGTGTTTGGGCATGACCGACATTTGTTGCGATGGAGACATCTGAGAAGAAATCATTGTAAAAGCCGGTGAAATTTCCTTTCACAGAGACAAGGGCTGACTTGGAAAAAATGTCTGGTATCACAATGTGATCCGGTTGTCCCGGAATTTTGAAAGATTCTATATCGGCAAGCGTCGTGCGAAGCGAGTCAATCTTCAGGTCGACAAAGGTTTCCATGACATCAGGAAGCCCGTAAGCCTTGACATCTCCCTTGAACAGCGTTTGTTCACCGAATCTGACAAAGAAGTCCTTTGCCTTGAAATTGCTTACAGTACCTTTGATAGAGCCATGGAAATCAAAGATGTCTTCCATCTGGATGATGTCGGGAGCAAAATGGGCAATGTCGTGCAAAGCGAGTCGTGTCGGACGAATATCAGCCTTGATGTGCACCTGGTTCAGAAAATCAACATAGGCGTTCCAATTATCATAATTGAATGAGAAGTCGAGGTCCAGCTTCGAATTGTTGGTTTCAGCACGTAATTGCTGCGCTATCAGGAACGCCGGGCTAAACCTGAATTCACCCTGCAACCGGTGGATTTCAAACCCGCATTTTTCTCTAACGGCCAGCTCCCGGATGTGGAACGCGAGGGTGTCGCCAATCATGGAGAATCCTGTGATCTTGAGCCTGTCAACTGAAATATCGAGGTTGGTGAAGTCCATGCCGGTATCTGTGATGATCGCATTTTGGTTTTGCATCATGAAACGGACATCGTTCAGGTTGACCCTGGAAATGAATATCTCCATTGGTTTTCCTGGTTCCTTAGGTGTAGTATCGGTGCGGCTGAAATGGTCGATGATGAATTGCAGGTTCAGGGTGCTATCCCCTTTGTAAGTTCGCAATGCGAATACAGCATCTTCCAGGCTCACGCGGGTGAGCTGGATCTTGGAGAACTGCTGCCCCATGACAATATCTTCCAGTCCAACCTTCAGTTTACCTGCTGAGAGAATGGCATTTTGATGTTGATCTGCCAGTTCCACTCCTTCAATCGTCACATTGAGGAAGAAAGTGATGTCGAATCCGCTGATACGAACCCGGGTATTGAGTTCCTGGGAGAGGTAATGGGCAGCGGAACGGGCCAGGAATGTCTGCACCTCACTACTCCGGAGTAGCGCATAAAGGGAGACGATGAGTGCAATGCACACAACCGTCGGGTAGATAACTATTTTAGCGAGCGTCCTGATGGCTTCTTTTTATTAACTTCGCCGGCTGTTTGTTTCCGGATGGATGTTTTCATTTTAGGCATTGAATCTTCGTGTGACGATACCTCGGCTGCCATTCTGAAGAACGACAAGGTATTGTCGAATGTTATCTCCAGCCAGGTGATCCACGAAAAATTTGGCGGTGTGGTACCTGAGCTGGCGTCCCGTGCCCATCAGCAAAACATCGTCCCGGTCATCGAACAAGCCTTCCGAGTAGCAAATATAGATAAAAAACAGCTTCAGGCCATTGCCTTTACGCAGGGACCTGGATTGATGGGATCGCTCCTGGTGGGAGTAAGCTTTGCAAAAGCATTTGCCCTTGCGAGGAACATCCCGCTGCTGGAAACCGATCATCTCCAGGCGCATATCCTGGCACACTTCATTGATGAAGGACAGGAAAAACCTGCTTTCCCGTTCCTGTGCCTGCTCGTTTCCGGCGGCCATACCCAACTGGTGCTGGTCAGGGATCATTTCGACATGGAGATTATGGGACAGACACTGGATGACGCAGCAGGAGAATGCTTCGATAAAGCCGCAAAGACCATGGGACTCCCCTACCCCGGTGGGCCCGTTATCGACCAGCTGGCAAAAGAAGGAAATCCTAAAGCCTTCTCGTTTGCTGAACCCCAGATTCCTGGTCTTGATTATAGTTTCAGTGGGCTTAAAACCTCTTTCCTCTATTTCCTGCGCGACGCACTGAAGGAAGATCCGGCATTCATCCAGCACCATGTCAATGACCTGTGTGCTTCCCTGCAACACACGATCGTCAAGGTTTTGATGGAAAAGGTTATCGTTGCCTGCAAGCAGACCGGCATCACACGGGTCGCCATTGCCGGTGGTGTTTCGGCAAATTCAGCTTTGCGGAATGAACTGGAGATTGTCAGGAAAGAATTGCAATGGAAGGTGTTTCTCCCAAGGCTGGCTTACAGTACCGACAATGCAGCCATGATCGGGATAGCCGGATATTTTAAATACCTGAAAAAAGACTTTGCCAGCCAGGGATCTGCCCCTTTTGCCAGGGCTAAGGCTTCATTTCAATAAAACCTTCATCATTGGCAGGAGTGAACGCTTGCCTGAACCGGTCATAATGGAATAATCGGGGCTCCGGAAAGTCTGCCGGATATTGTTGCCGGATATACTCATTCATGAAGAGATCAAAGAGATGACCGGCATATTTGATCCCCGAATACCTCGCTAATGTGTAGATGTCAGTAAGTCCCATCGGGTCAAGATCATACTTGTAGCGGACATTCATGGTCAGGGGATCGATGAAAAACGCGCCCTCGACATCGTCCGATACCATATAACTCCCAAAGAGAACCCGCTGGCTCCCTTTCCCTGAATTGAGTTGTGTGAGCTCAAACCAGGTATTCACATCCACCGCATCCAGGTCGAACATTTTATAATACCGGATCGTATCCCCAAAAACCTCATCGTCCTCCACCGGCAGAATGTACTCCTCCATTTCAATCTGGGCAATATTCAGCACATACGACTGATAACCGGAAGCAAGGAATCGCTCGGCATCTCCTTCCATGAAAACAACAAATCCCAAGGCCTTCAACTCATCCAAAAAGGCATTCACAAAGGTCTCCAGGTAGACCGAATCATCCACCTCCCGAAGGTACTTTGATGAAAAGAACAAAGCAGAATCCTTCTGCCGGGGATTCATCTTTTCGAAATCCTCGATTTTATCATCCCTTACATTCTTCTTGTAAACAACATAAGGGGCCAACACCTGTAGCGCGATCCTGGGTTTTGAGGCGAGGTATTCACCTGCCAGCTTTTTCTCCATCGTGCAGGAAGAGAAAATGAAAACGAAAATCACGATCAGTCCGATAAGTTTGTAAGGGACTGATCTTATGAATTTATGGAACACCGATGACACAGATTGGAGAGGTTTGCACAGCTATTATAACATCAAATAACCCTGCTTATTGTTCAGCTTTCAGCAATGCTTCGGCAAAAGATTTTCCAAGATTGCGTGCCTGTTGCAGCAGTTCCTCATGGGGAGTGAATTTGAAAAACAGGTTTTTGTCGAAGACCTTAAGTTTGAGATTCGTCAAATTGGATTCGATGATCTTCGAGCCTTCACCACTCCAGCCGAACGATCCAAAAGATGCAGCAAGTTTGTTCCGGTCTCGGATGGGGTTCATGAGGGCAAAAACCCGGTAGATCTGCAAAAGAATATTCTGGTTGATAACGGGAGAGCCAATGATGTATCCGGCAGCATCCTCGATGTGTCCGGCAAGTTCATTCAGTGGTGTTTTTTCGAGATCACAAAGCCTTACCAGGGCGCCGTCTACCGACCGGGCTCCATCGGCAACGGCCTGAGCTATCTTGCCGGTGTTGTTGTATGCAGACACGTAGGCGATCAGGATGGTACCCTGGATGGGCTTTCCAAGGGCTTCCCGTGACAGCCGTTCACATTCATCGACCCGCTCCCGCCAGGTTTTACGAAGTACCGGGCCATGTCCCGGAGCGATCACCGCAATATCCAGACCTCTGATCTTTTCGATGGCTTGCAGCATAAATTTACTGAAATGTTTCAGGATCACATCGAAATAGTATTTGAAGGCATCATCATAACTTCCAACCAGGTCATCAAAGATCCGTTCATCACAATAATGTGCGCCAAATGAGTCACAGGTAAATAAAACCTTTTCCTCCGGGCAATAGGTGTAGATGGAATCGGGCCAGTGGAGGTTTGGAGCGCTGATGAATCGCAGCGTCCGGCCACCCAGGTCGATCACATCTCCGTCCTTAACCTGAATATGCGGAAAATCATGTCCTATCTGTTCTCTGAGGTAACGGATGGCATTGCCGCTGCCGACAACTTTGGCTTCCGGTGCCAGTGCGAGCAGGTGCGGAACACAGCCGGAATGATCAGGCTCCGTGTGGTCTGCAACAATGTATTTGATCTTGCGTAGGTCGATTTTCTGCTCCAGGTTGCTTTTAAAAACATCCCAGAACTTCGACTTGACCGTTTCAATGACAGCCGGCTGCTCAGCATTCACAAGGTAAGCATTGTATGTAGTTCCATATTTGGTCTCCATAACAATGTCGAAGGTGACAATGTCAAAGTCCAATGCCCCTACCCAGGAAATATGATCGGTTAATTTATAGTTCTCTTTATGCTGCATATATCTTTTTCGTTGTTCGTTGTTCGTTGTTCGTTGTTCGTTGCTCGTTTACTTATCACTCTGTGACTCTGTGACTCTGTGACTCTGTGACTTTGTGACTTTGCAACCTTAGAGATCCAACTCCAACTGCCCCTTCCCGGAAGGTTTATCCTTTTGTTTCGTCTTTTTCTCTTTTGGTTTTGTTTCTGAGTCTGGCATAACCTCATCATCTGCCATATCTATTCCATTCTCATCTTCATCCGCTACCTCCTCCTCTTCGAATTCCTCTTCTTCATCTTCCGCCGGTTCAAGGATGTTGATGCTCTTTACCGGATAGTGGGTCAATTTCTTCCCTTTGGCTTTGTATGATTTAATGCCAATGAATTCATCCAGCATGACTTTTTCCGATTCAGCCCCTTTCGTCTTCTTTTTGGTATCGAACATCACTTCTACTCCCGGCCGGTGATCTGTTGTCACGTAGACGAGAACAGTTTCGGGGTGTTCGTTGAGGAAACCGATTCTTTTGTCGGTAAGCTCAACCTGGAACCGTTTAACATAATAGGATTTCAACTCACCATCAAAAAAAATGGTGGTGACGACCGTTTCGGGGTCATATTTCCCGATCAGGATCATGTCTTCATCAAAGTGGAGGGAGAGGTCATAGCCGGTGATGCGGAAATGGCCGGATCTCATGATGGTAAGGATATGGTCATCATTGATGAACGATCCCAGCAGGATCCCACGTCCTTCGGCGTTGAGTCGCTGAGTAGATTCATCATACCAGATATCCCGGGAGCTAAGGGTTGAAACGCCCTCTTCACGTTTGACGATCTTCCGTACCGGGAATCGGCTCAGGATCACCCCCATGGCACTAC
The DNA here is from genome assembly GCA_016868575.1 of Bacteroidota bacterium. Classification (GTDB taxonomy): domain Bacteria; phylum Bacteroidota; class Bacteroidia; order Bacteroidales; family FEN-979; genus VGGL01. The sequence continues at coordinate 5,495 of VGGL01000020.1, read as the reverse complement.
GGCTTTTAATGAGCACCTCGGAGAAATCGTAATCAAAAGCGGTCTTTTTCAGTTTTGGCCGTGGCCGGAGCTCGACGCGTACCATCTCCGCCTCGCCGTTAGGGTTAGCGGTGAAATAGAGGATCCTGGAATCCGGCGTGCCACGGGTAACAGCGTAATCCTTGTCGCGCTGCACGCCCATCACCGGGAATCGTTTGATCATCGTCTTGCCGTTCTTCCCGTCGCGGTAAACCATGTTGTAGATCGTGCGATCATCATTTCTTTTGAAGACACCAATATGGACGATCTCTTTTCCGACGAAGCTCTTCTCCGACACGCGGGAAACGATAAATGTCCCATCTGCCCGGAAGGCGATGAGATCATCGAGATCGGAACAGTCGCAGACATATTCATCCTTCTTCAAGGAAGTCCCTGCAAATCCTTCTTCCCTGTTCACATACAGCTTGACATTGGCCGCTGCCACCGAAACGGCAGAAATGGTATCGAAGTTGCGGATTTCGGTTTTGCGTTCTTTTCCGGCACCGTATTTTTTCCGAATATTCCTGAAATAGTTGATGGCAAAGTCGATGAGATGGTTCAGGTGGTTATCCACCTCGCTGATGTCGGTCCTGATTTTTTCAATCACCTCATCGGCACGGGTGACATTGTATTTGGAGATGCGGTCGATCGGTATTTTCCGCAGCCGGTGTATATCTTCCGGTGCCACCTTTCTGACCAGTTGATCAGCAAACGGCTTTAGCCCTTTTTCGATGGCCTTGTCGATCTCTTCATCAGTCTTGCATTTCTTCATCAGCAGGTAAACCTCCTTCTCGATGAAGATCTTTTCGAGAGAAGAGAAATGGAGTTGTTCCATCAGCTCGTTGTGCCGGATTTCCAGTTCCTTTTTCAGGAGTTCCACCGTGTGATCTGTGGAGATCTTTAGGATTTCACTCATGCCAAGGAATACCGGATGACCATGCCGGATCACACAGGAGTTGGGCGAAATGGAAACTTCGCAATCAGTGAAAGCATAGAGCGCATCGATGGTCGTATCGGGAGATGTGCCAGGCTGGAGATGGATCAGGATTTCGACTTTATCAGCTGTATTGTCGTCAATCTTGCGGATCTTGATTTTCCCCTTTTCGTTGGCCGTAATCACAGAATCTATCAGGCTGGAGGTTGTTGATCCGAACGGGATATCGGTGATACAAAGGGTTTTCTTATCAATCTGTCCGATTCTTGCCCGTACACGAACCCGGCCGCCACGCAAGCCATCGTTATACCTGGAAAAATCTGCAAGGCCCCCTGTCGGAAAATCAGGTAACAGCTCAAATTCTTTTCCTTGCAGGATACGAATAGAGGCATCAATGATCTCCAGAAAGTTGTGTGGCAGGATTTTCGAAGCCAGCCCCACGGCAATACCTTCCACACCCTGAGCCAGGAGCAGTGGAAACTTGACCGGCAGGTTCACCGGTTCCTTGTTTCTCCCATCATAACTTGATTTCCAGACTGTAGTTTTGGTGTTGAAAACCACTTCCAGGGCGAATTTCGACAGCCGTGCCTCGATGTAACGGGGAGCAGCGGCGCTGTCGCCGGTGAGGATATTTCCCCAGTTTCCCTGTGTGTCGATGAGAAGATCTTTCTGACCCAGCTGCACCAGGGCATCCCCGATCGACACATCCCCGTGCGGGTGGTATTTCATGGTATGACCGATGATGTTGGCGCATTTGTTATACCGACCGTCATCCAATTCCTTCATGGCATGTAGAATGCGGCGGTGAACCGGTTTCAGGCCATCAAAGACATCCGGCACGGCCCGTTCCAGGATCACATACGAGGCATAGTCAAGGAACCAATCCTTATACATGCCGGAGAGATGGATCGGTTGTCGGAACTCCTTTTCCTGATCCTCTACCTCGTGTGTATCTTCAGGGATATCAACAGATCCGTTGTTGTTGACTTCGTTGTCGTCCATTTGTATAACTCAGCAGTAGTAGATCGTGAATGTTATGTATATCGCGGTACAGTTATTTTACAAGCCTTGAGATGGCTTTAAACTCCTCTGTCCCGGAATGGCGGCAGAGTTCAAATAAGATGGATTCATACGTCGTGATGATGGCTCCCTCTTTGCGCATCCGCTCAATGGCGATCCGTTTGTCATTTTCCTTGCGGGATGAGACGCAGTCTTCCACCACCACCGGGTGATATCCGTTGCGCAGCAGGTCAATGACCGTTTGGAGCACGCAAACATGACTTTCAATGCCGGCGATGATCACATATTCACGTGATGACAGCGCCAGCGATTCCATGTACCGGGGTTCATCACAACAGCTGAACGACTGCTTCTCGATGTTCCGGTACTCGGTCAGTCGCTGGTCCAATTCTGCAATGGTCGGACCCAGGCCCTTGACATATTGCTCTGTCCGGATGATCGGTACTTTCAGCGCTTTCAGGCCATCTATCAGAATGGCGGTATTGCGGGCGATCTTTTCATGTTCCCGGATAAGCGGAAAAAGCCGCTCCTGTATATCAATGATCAACCCGATGGAATGGTCTTTTTGGATTCTCATAACTTTTAATTCAGCGGCCGGAGGGCAGATATCAGTTATCAATTATCAGTTATCAATTATCAGTTATCAGTTATCAATTATCAATTATCAGTTATCAGTAATTTGTTAACAGTTGTGGTTGGAGTTGGCTATTCACTCCAGCTTCTGACATCTGACCTCTGACATCTGGCCTCTGACCTCTGACATCTGGCCTCTGACCTCTGACCTCTGACCTCTGACCTCTGACATCTGACCTCTGACCTCTGACATTTGATCTCTGACCTCCGGTCACCGCAAAAGTAAACATTTACGGCAATCAGGTGAAGAAGTTTGCAGTAAATTTATCGACAATGGGACCAATAAGGAATTCCGATGCCGGGATCCCGTACTATAAAATACTCACCTTTTTTGTCAGGCGGGCATTCCCGGTTGAGACATCAACAAGATACACACCGGCCTCCGGCCTTTGCCTCAGAAGAATGCTCACTGCCCTGCAGCAACCAACTGTGCCGGGAGATCAACCTTCTTCTCCACCTCTGCATCCGAAGGCCGAATGGTCAGTGCGCGTTAAGGTTTATCTAACAGACGTTATAGAAACGCAGCAATTACAGTTTAACCCATTGCTTTCGGCAAGCTCGAAAAATATGTCGATAAGTTTTTCAGGAAATCCGTTGATGAGCGTCACCATCGCGATGAGGCCTTTTGCACATCATCCACGCAGGCAGGAGGGTGCGATCCCGGCAAGATTCGAACCTGCGACCCACAGCTTAGAAGGCTGTTGCTCTATCCACTGAGCTACGGGACCAAAAACGGGTGCAAAGGTAGAAAGAAAACCTTATCCGGTTACGTCAGACCCGGTCAAGATACTGCCGGATGTACTCAAAGTCGCGGGTGAGCTCACCACGGTGCAGGATCAGCCCTTTCTTGATCGATTTCGGAAGGTCGAGGTCATCGAAATCAGCATCAAAATCAGCATCGATAATGGGCTTGGCAAAGTTGACCAGCACATCACCAAAGCCATTGGAGGCATCCCGCGGCAGCTCGGCAGGAAGAATATCAACGGCCATCACCAATACCCCTTTGCCACCAAAACCCATCTCTATTGAATGGGCTATCGGGTTGTATACAAATACCGGATCTTCGATGGTGGTGGGCTTTTCCATACATTCTACCGAACCGTTGACATCACACGAAATGTCACCGATCACAATCAGTTTGGGTCGATCCTCAGCAAATAATCTTTCCAGATAATCTTTCGTCACCAGCCTGGGATAACGCTGATCCCAATAGACACAGTTGACCAGCATCGACAGGTGTGGAATGTACTTTTCAAATTGGCTCTCATAATCCTGTGGATTGGCGTAATAGTCTGACAGGTCGAAGGGTTTTGAGTGGTCCCTGTGCCGGTACATATCTTCTTCCTTGAATACAACCTTGTAGATCAGGTTATCCGGCAATTTTTTACGGTCTTTCAGATGGAGCAGTTTGGCTGGAGAAATCTCTTTCAGGGGAAGAAAGCTTGCAACCTCCTGGGCTCCCTGCGAAACATTGCCATACCCGGTGAAACCAATCACCAGCGGACGCCATTCGGACAGAATGCCATTCTCAGCGATCAGCTGTCCTACCGAAGAAATGTCATCCTTCGCTTCCTGCAGCGAATGGTAATGGTGGGCTTGCCTGATCTTCTCGAACCGCGATTGAAAACCCAGCTTTGTCAATCGCTGACCCCAAGACCACAGTGCATTGATCATTCCAGCCATTCCTGCATAGCGGCCGAAGAAAATCAGCCGTTTTCCCTGCTCATCCACCACCTTTTCATAGTCGATCAGGTTGCACTTGAGTTCCATCATCCTTTTCAGCATCGGCATGTTGTGCGGTTGCCCCTTGATGACATGTGCAAAAAAGACATAGGTTTTTTCAGGTTCAAAGAATTCAAGCGGCATCTCTTTGACACCAAAAATTACGGAACATTCGTTGAGATCCTTTTGAATCAGGGCGCCTGCCTGGATATATTCATCATCCTTGAAAACGCGTTTACCTGAAGATTGTACAACAATATCCAGTTTCTTGTGCTTCACAAGATGTTCAACATGGCGTGGTGTAAGGGGTGCACGCAGTTCCATGACATATTTGTCTTCGTGTCGGATACCCAGGAATTTACTCATAGATCAGAAAGTTAGGTGGAAAAACGGGTGCAAAAGTATAAATTTTCCCTACATTTGGGCGCTATTTGCATGTGATGAAATGAACCGAAAGAAGATATTTCAGTTTATCTGGAGAGTAGTGAAGATTTCTTTGATCACCTTTTTTGCCTCGTCCATCCTGTTTACCCTTATCTACCGGTTCGTTCCTCCGCCCTATACCCCATTGATGCTGATCCGGACTGCCGGTCAATTTTTCAAGGGACAGCAAGTGCATTTGGAAAGAAACTGGGTATCGATCGAATCGATCTCACCCAACATGTGGCAAGCGGCGGTTGCAGCCGAGGACAATAAATTCACCGAGCATTTCGGGTTTGATTTTGAAGCCATTCAAAAAGCCCGGAAATACAATGCCAAACATACAACCAAGATGCGTGGTGCCAGTACCATCTCACAGCAAACAGCCAAGAATGTTTTCCTCTGGCCTCAGCGTTCCTGGCTGCGGAAAGGGTTGGAGGTCTACTTCACCCTGCTGATCGAATTGATGTGGGACAAGCAGCGAATCCTGGAAGTCTACCTAAATGTCATTGAAACCGGTGATGGTGTTTACGGTGTGGGAGCCGCTGCCCGGAAATACTTCCACAAGGAAGCTGCCAACCTGGGACGCCGGGAGTCTGCGCTCATCGCGGCTGTCCTGCCCAGTCCCAGAAAATGGAACCCGGCTCATCCCACCGGGTATCTCAGCAGACGTCAGGGGCGCATCCTCAACCTGATGTCGAAAATCGGACCGGTGGAATTCTGAAAAAACAATCCTGTATTTCAGCCA
>VGGL01000019.1 GCA_016868575.1 Bacteroidota bacterium | reverse complement strand
TATTGGTTATTACAAACTGAAGAAATCTATCCGTCGATTGACGAAAGCCTTTTTACTTTTTATTCACATTCGAATGTTAATCAATACAATAATATTTTATACTTCAATTTTTAAACAGTCTCTGATAGTATTGGAAACCAGCTTTGGCAGCATTGCTATGGAGGATCATTTAAGGAAACTGAGGGTAATTTCATGATGACTTCAGATTCTGGATATATTCTTGGTGGTACTTCAAATTCTCTTGATGGGGATGTTTCAAACAACCATGGGCTGGAAGACTTCTGGGTAGTGAACCTGGATAAAAACCTGAACCTTGAATGGGAAACCTGCCTGGGAAGCACCTCCGTTGATGGGGGATGTAATATCAAAGAAACTCAAGATAATGGATACCTTGCTACAGGAGGAATTCACCGAAATGACGGCGATGTCAATTGCAATTACCATGAAGATTATGATGCCTGGGTTGTGAAGCTGGATTCTACCGGAAATATCCAGTGGCAGAACTGCTATGGCGGGAGCTTAAGCGACGGCTTTAATGACTTTGTTCTGACTGTTGATGGAGGCTATCTTCTTGCAGGAGGAACCGGATCATATGATGGGGATGTTACCGGCAACCATGGTGATAATGATGTTTGGGTGGTGAAAATAGATTCAATTGGAAATTTGGAATGGCAGAAGTGCTACGGAGGGATGTATTATGAAACTTCTTCTTTCATTATACCCTCCATGGATGGGAATTATTATATTGGATCAGTGACTACTTCTAACAATGGAGATGTTTCAGGAAATCATTCCCCCGCAGGGGGTGTTGTCGGGGATGCCTGGCTTATTAAAATCAGCCCTTCCGGAGATTTATTATGGCAGCAATGCATCGGTGGGTTTCTTGAAGATTACTTTGATGATCTTCTGGAAGTTGAACCCGGGAAACTTATATTAGTCGGAGGGACCCGTTCTCTGGATGGTTCCGGCGATGTTATGTGCGGAAAACATGGTTATTATGATGTCTGGCTGGTTTGCGCAACAGATCTGACAACTTCTATGTCGGACGTTAAAAAGGGAGAAAAATGCAGTGTTATCACAACGCCCAATCCGGCCAGCGAATCGGTTACTTTCACATTCAAGGGATTATTGGCATCAGAAAACGTTTACCTGGGCATTTATACCATTACCGGGGAGACGGTTCATTCAATAAACCTTTCTCCGGCAGTTGGCCAATACCAGTGGCAAACCACGAATGTGAGATCAGGCATGTATTTCTATACACTGCACAACGGAAAAGATTCTATAAGTGGTAAGATTGCTGTGATAAAATGATCGCGCTTCAAAGATCGTTGATCGATATTCCTCTGTTTGGTTCATACGTTCGCCGTTTTCTTCTTCCTGCTCCTGGAAGTCGGAATAAGGGAACCAAATATCGAACATTGATCAACGAGGTCTGAAATCAGAGCGAATGGATGTACAAGGTACAATTGAAAATGGACAATTTGATTGACAATCGACAATTTTCAATTTTGTGGAAAACACTATTGAACGATCAACTTCAGTACCTGTGTTCCGTTGGAACCAATCGCTTTCAGCATGTAGATACCGGCGGGTTTTCCCGTCAGGTCAATCATCATAAGCTTTCCTGCAGTATTGTCAGCTGTTTGGGCCTTATAGACCTCTTTCCCTTGCATATTGGTGACAGAAACACGCAGGTTATCCTGCATGGTTGTAACCATGAAGTTGCCATTACCCGGATTGGGATAGACCTGAACGATCGTTTGTGACTGGTTTTCATCCATTCCGGTACAGGCATCAATGGTCAGGTAGAGGTCATCAGATGCTTGCTGGTTGCAGACCGGTCCGTTGGAGGCCATCAGCGTAAGGGTAGCTCCCCCATTCTGGCGGTCATCAGATCCGGGCAGATAGGAGGTTATGAGGCTGGCCGGTGCACTGAAAGAGCCGTCGCCATTGGTTGTCCAAAGAACTTCCGACTGGTTGGTCGCCGTACCATGGAGAGGTACCTCAATCACATACCAGCAAACGATTGTATCATTTCCGGCAAAAGCGGTTGGAGCTAAAATTACCTCTACATCCACGCTGTCGGTGATGTTATTTGTACCGTCATCTACGGTGACGAAATAAAGTGTATTCTCTGTAGGTGTGTCAATGGGATCAGCAATATTTGAGGTAAATCCGGCAGGGTCTGATGTCCAAGAGTAGGTATAGGTACCCGATCCGCCGGTTGCATTGGCATTTAGTTGGGTTGAACTGCCCAAACAGACGTCTTGCGGGGTTGCTGTGGCATTGGCTGTGAGGATGGATGCAAAGGAGAATGTGCCGATACGGGTATGCCAGTTTTGTCCGCCGGATACCTGGGCGTACTCCTGGGTATACCAGAAGGTTGCATCATCAGCTGGATCGACTGACATTGCGCTATAATCGCCCCACCTGACATTCCCTCCCCAGGAACTGGTCTGGTTTCCGCCACCGGTAACGATGATCTCCTCGGGGATGGTCATCTGTCCAAGTGGGTCACCGGCAAGCCGTCCGGCATAACGGACTGAGGGATAGACCGTTGAACTGGACACAGAATACCCGATGGCGATATTTCCGGCGCCATCCATGGCAATGCTGCCCATCCAGCGGTAATGATTATCAGGAGAAAACGTTCCTTGCTGGTATACACTCCAGGTTGTCCCCGTGTTTCTGAATTCATACCACCTGATCCCGGCGGCTCCATTGGCGTCGACCGTATGGGAAGCGACCATTGATTGATGTGTTACGAAATTACGGTATTGCATTTTATACATCAGCCGGTCGTTGATAGGCTCCAGCTTCTTGGTTGTACCGGGTTGAGGAATCCCCGAAACATTGGCTGTAAAAGGATCTACCGGGAGGCTGATCAATGACCCAAAAGTGGAGGAAGCCGGAGTTGTCCAGTTAACTGCCATGGAGTACAATACGACCCTATCCGGGAAGCCTTCATCATAATAGGAAAAAAGCGCAGGGGCTCCGGTAGGGGGTGGGGTTGTCCCATCCGCATCCGCTGGTACAAAACTCCATGGATTTTGATAGGCGGTGGTAGTAAAATAGACCATCTGGGCGGAAGGATCGCCGGTTAGCATCTTCGACTTTTCAAAGGCAGCCACACCAGTTCCCGTATAGTTGGTAGAACCGGCTGTAAACCTGTTACAGGTCATGTAATAACCATCCGACCATACGCCGAGCTTTGGATAGTCCGGCATATCGCTGAACTGGAAGGCATACCGGTAATAGCTACCCATGGGATTTCCGGTTGTGGAGACGGCGACAAGTTCATAAAATGGACCATTGGGGTAGTTGGGTAAGGCAAACTGGGAAGCGATCCACCGGTCGGAGAACTGATCATAGAGTACGATCGGGTCGCCATCGTTGGTGCCGGCCCAGGGACCCGGAAAGCCTTGCCACAAAGTGCTGTTGTTAACGGGTCCATATATCTGATTGCCTGATTTATCCCAAATTGCATAAGAGAGGTTGATCATCTGGAAGTAGTGATTGGGGCCTACATCACCGTCAGTATCGGGAGGCATGACATTGTTGACATTGCCGATGCCTTCGATACTCAGGATCGGAGGTGTTGGGGCGTAGATCGCTTTTGAGGTCTGTAAGGCAGGATCAACCAATCCGGCAGGTTTTTGTACTTTATTTCTGTTCTTCGGAACAGAAAGCATGTTTTTCACAACGCCATCTTTCCACGTCATATCTATCACAGAGGAAGGGATGGGCGTCATCTCACTCATGGGAGGAGAGACATCAAAGTATACAGCCTTCGCAACCAGCGTGGGCTTCATGACATCGTTCTGGGCCATAAGTAAGCCCGGAAGAAGCAATGTTACAAGAAAAAACAGGGAAACAAATCGCATGATGAATGAAAATTAAAATTAATAATTAAGAGGATTACCAAAGTGCAAAATTAAAAAAAATATACCATTCGCCGAATCCGTCATTCTTGTTCATTCATGGCATTTGAATTCAGGGTGTGCTGAGGGATACAGGGATCACTTTTCCATTAATGTACCGGTGGGCATGAATGGCAAAATCATGGATGAATGAAGCCATCTCGGAAGGTTTCATTGGTGCCTGGTATCCGGGAAAAGCTTCGGCCAGCATCTCGGTTTGCACGGCTCCCAGCGCCAGGCAGTTGACACAAATGCCTTGTTTTTTCCACTCTTCTGCCAGTGCTTCGGTGAGAATGCTTAGCGCTCCCTTGCTGGCTGAATAAAGCGCCAGGCCTCCAAATTTCGCGCTTCCCTGAAAACCGCCCATGCTGCTGATGTTAACGATATGGGTTCCTGAATGAAAAAGGGGAAGCAAGGCTTGCATCAGGAAAAACGGTGCTTTCACATTGATGCTGAAAAGATGATCAAATTCCTCCGGGGTACATACCTCCATTTTCTTCCGCAACACAGCTCCGGCGTTATTGATCAGGATGTCAACCCTGTCAGTGTAGTTGCGGATTTCAGGTATCAACTTTTCGATGGTCTTTTCCTCACGCAAATCCATGGCGATGGGAACCAGGTTTTTTGGAAGCTCGCCGGCACGCGCAAGCTTCTTCGTGTATTCGATGCTCCTCGAGATCGCAAAAACGAGGTTTGTGGGATCAGAAATAAATGCTTTTACCAGTTCAAAGCCTATTCCGCGGCTGGCTCCGGTGATGATGATGGTCATGTCAGTCGTTGTTCGTTGCTCGTTGCTCGTTGTTCGTTGCTGTCGTTAAAACACCTAATAGGTAATGAAAAGGGTTGACATATAGGACCTCAACCCCCATCCCCTTCTCCTTGAAGGAGAAGGGGCGCAGGGGATGAGGTCATTAAAGATATGCAGTATTTAAATTCTCTTTAGTCTTCATAAATGGTGCCACCGCCCGGTTGTAAATGCCGTGCACATAGGCGATAGCCATGCCGTAGTTGGTCACCGGAATGCCTTCATCAACGGCTGGTTTCAGCCGGCTGATCACCTGTTTCCGGGTGATGACGCAGCCTCCACACTGGATGACCATTGCGTAATCCTTGATGTCTCTTGGCAAGTTACCTAATCCTGCAACCGTATCATACTCCAACTTCTTTCCAGAGAAATTGTTAAGCCACCGCGGGATCTTCACACGACCGATATCATCGCAGGAGACGTGATGGGTGCACGATTCCAGGATCAACACCCGGTCGTTGTCTTTCAACCTGGAAAGATGCGGGGTGCCTTTGAGGTAATTCTCAAAATCACCTTTCTGCCGTGCCAGCAAAATACTGAAGCTGGTTAGTGGAATCTCTTTAGGAATCGAGGCATCTGCCTTCAGGAATACCTGGCTGTCAGTCACCACGAGTGCCGGTTTGGGAGACATCTTACGGATGTAGGCATCCACTTCCCGTTCTTTCACAACCACAGCCACACCATCGTTGTCGAGTACATCTCGAATGACCTGTACCTGGGGCAGTATCAGGCGGCCTTCCGGGGCTTCGATGTCGATGGGAGTGATCAGCAAAACAACATCGCCGTAAGAGATCAGGTCACCCACCAGGGAGGTGGAACGGTAGGCCGATTCAGGGATGAGCCGTTTGAGCTCCTGAATAATCATGCCGGGATCATCCGGCAGGGTGGCAGAAAAAACGATCGCCCGATGCTGGAAAGAGCGCATCAGTTCATCGTCCAGCTCCGCTGAGAGTGGGGACTTGTCGGCTTTGTTGTGAACGATCATATAAGGGATCCCATAATCGGCAAAAGAGACGACCAGATCCTTTTCCGGCTCTCCGAATTGATTATCCGTTATCACCAGAATGGCAGCATCGATGGCCTTCAACGCATCTTTCGTCCGGGCGATCCGTTTTAATCCGAGTTCACCGGTGTCATCAATGCCGGCTGTATCAACGATCACACAAGGGCCAATGCCGGGTATCTCGATTGATTTTTTCACCGGGTCGGTGGTGGTACCGGCAACATCCGACACAATGGCCACTTCATGTCCTGCCAGGTTGTTGATCAGTGAGCTCTTTCCGTTGTTCCTTCGCCCGAAGATCCCGATGTGTGGTTTGAGTTCTTTTCCGCGAGACATTGAATTTGGTGATTGGGTGATTTGGTGATTTAGTGATTATTGTCATTGCGAGCCGCGCAGCGGCGTGGCAATGGTGAGTTAGTGATTATTGTCATTTCTATGTTTCACTGATTCGCTTTGCTTCATCTAGAAAAGCCTTAACTTTTTCAAAATAGAGTAATTCAGAATCATTGAAAGATTCATAAGCTTTTTCCATTCTGAAAGTAATGAGCTCCTTTAGCGTATAGTACTTTCCATTTGCAGGCTCCCGGAGATTCATACTTCGATCCCCTCCTTTCTGATGAACAGGTAAAATGGTGCCAACTGGAAGAGATAGGCATGCTTGTCTGTCTGAACCATCACACTGATATCTTCTTTCAACTTCCAGCCTAGTTCACGAACAGATCCACGAATTTGGTCATCAATTTCATTCAATTTCAAAGAATCTTCGATTAAAACGAGGAAGTCCCAATCAGAATCAACCCGGTTATCCCCTCTGGCCCTTGAACCATAAAGAAATATCTTCGCATCCGGAACAATTGACCTGATGCAGGATGTAACCTCATGAATGATATATGCTTTCCGCTCGTCCATCAATATGTAAAAGTAGTGAAATCCAAAAACTCAAAGCCTGGTCAAAAGGTGCAACATCAGCTTCTACATCTCCTTCACTGAAAACCCGAGTTTTAGCAAGTTTTCAGGCTTGAGAATCTCGGTCAGTTGGTCTTCGCTGATCAATTTTAATTGTTTGTTGGCCTCTAAAACATCAAATGCTTTTTCCTTCATCAACCTGGCAAGTGTTTCCGCCTTGTGATAGCCCACATAAGGGACGAGTGCGGTGGCAATCGCCGGGCTTTTGAGCAGTTTTTCTTTCCCGGAGATCGGGTTGATTATCATCCCATGAAACAGGTTTTCTTTCAGTGTTTTGTCACAGGCGATCAAGAGCTTGAGGCTTTCCAGAAGGGCATGACCGATCGTCGGAAGATAGGCATTCAGTTCCAGGCAACCCTGGGCACAGAGGGAAGCAATCAAGCCATCATGGGCATAAATTTTATGTGCAGCGGAGATGACAAACTCCGGTATAACGGGGTTGATCTTCCCAGGCATGATGGAGCTGCCTGTCTGGCGTGCAGGTAATTTTACTTCATGGCCGGCAACCAAATCTGATGATAAGAGCCGGAGGTCTGAGACCATCTTCTCAATATTTACGGCATGGGCTTTCAGGATAGCATGTACTTCCACGAAAGGATCGAGATTAGAGGTTGCATCCGGCAGGTTTTCACTGCGGGTGACCGGCAGCCGGGTGATGTTCTGAAGTGTTTGCACCACTTCCATGATAAAGAAACGGGGAACAGCGATGCCGGTACCGATGGCGCTCCCGCCGAGGTTCACCACCTTGATCCGTTCGAAGCATTTCGAGACCCGCCACCAGTCACGGGATAAGGCTTCACTATATGTGCTGAAGAGTTTCCCGAATGATGTGGGCACCGCCTCCTGCATCTGCGTGTACCCGATCCGCAGGTCATTCCGGTGGTTTCCTTCAAGTTGTTCAACCACAAAACGGAGGTCATTGATGGCGTTTTCCAGGTCATGCAGCAGGAACATCGCAGCCACCCGGAGAGAGGAGGGGATCACATCATTGGTCGACTGAAAGACATTGGCATGTTCAACCGGATCGATGATTTTGTAGTTCCCCGGATGCTTGCCAAGCATTTTCAGCGCTGCATTGGCAATGATCTCGTTCACATTCATGTTGATGCTCGTCCCTGCCCCGCCACTGATCGCCGGACAGATGAAATGCTCGAAATAGGCTCCTTCCGACACCTCTGTTGAAGCATCGATGAGCGGGACCAGCAAATCATCGGAGATCAGCCGGAAGTTCAGGGTGTGCTGCAATCCATCATTCACAACTGCTTCCCTGAAGCTCCGGTAGGTGCGGTAGCAGGCCTGCTTGACCAGGCCAATGGCCCGGTACCACTCGGGATGAAACGGGATGCTGTCGGGAAAGTTCTCCCTTGCCCGCAGCGAGTGGATGCCGTAGAGCGCCCCACCGGGAACCTCTTTTTCTCCTAAACTGTCGGATTCAATCCGTGGCTTGAAATGGTGTGACATTGGACAAGTTTTCGAGAAGACAAAGATACAAAGGAATGAATTGGGATTGGAGAACCAAACAGAGGAATATCGATCAACGATGTTTGACGGACGATCTGATCTCAGAACTCGTTGATCATTATTCGATATTCGGTTCTTCCGTTCTAAGGTCGTGGGGCCCTGGAATGAAACAACGATGAAATTTGAACCAAACAGAGGAATATCGATCAACGATATTTGATATCCGATCTGATCTCAGAACTCGTTGATCAATGTTCGATATTTGGATCTTTCATTCTTGGGTCGTGGAGCACTGGAATGAAACAACGATGAAATTTGATCCAAACAGAGGAATACCGATCAACGATATTTGATGTCCGATCTGTTCCTTGTAAAACAGTTATTTAAGCTTTCGGTTTTTTTCTGCTGTTTGGATACTCTTGACAAAGATTGAAATGAGTTCATTGCATTCAACGTAACAAGATTCCACAAGATTGTCCATTCCCTCATATTTCTTGTGCTGCATTATTCGTAATGCAATAAAGGTCTCACGGAGTTCCTTGAGAGCAATCTTCATTTTGTGGATAAAATCATTGATTGATTCAGCGCTCTTTGCCTCTCCATAATTCAGTGCTGGCGAAAATCCTGACCTAATCAGCTGAGAAGATAGGTATTTTCCGCTAATCGTGCTCGGTAACCCCTCTGCCAGAGCAGAGACAGCGACAGCAAATTTCACAAGTCGATCCTCAAGATCGAATTTTCTGGTTTGATTCATTTTTTCTTGATTTAGGATTATATCCTTTATCGGAAAAACACGAAAAGGTTCGTATCCTGATGAATATTTTTTTTAACAGAAGAGTTTTGATCAACGATGATTGATATTTGGTTCTTCTATCCCATTTTCAAAGAACAACAATTCCAAAACGCTGAATTTGGGAACCAAACAGAGGAATATCGATCAACGACATTTGATGTCCGATCTGATCTCGGAACTCGTTGATCAATGTTCGATATTTGGTTCTTCCGGTCTAGGGTCGTGGGGCACTGGAATGAAACAACGATGAAATTTGAACCAAACAGAGGAATATCGATCAACGATGTTTGATGGACGATCGTTATCATTGTGTTGTTCTTTGTATTATCTTTGTGACAGATTTTACCGTTATGAGAGTAAAATACTATTCAAAATTCCTTTTCTTTCTTCTTTTCAATATTCTTCTTGCCTATGAAGTAGCATATGCTGAGGGGACGAAGGAGATCATGCCAAACAGTGGGAATGAAGCACATATAATGCCTGCAAACGGTATTTTTGGAGGAAATCAACGTGATCCTTTCGCTCTGGAGGGAGGACCGGCAGATTACCGTTTGAATATTCATATTTCAGACTATACAACTGAAGTAATACACTTTGGGCTGGGAACCAGCAATAATCCAATAGCGATCAACTGGCGCATACGAGCTCCGGATGGCACTGAAGCGTGGTTAGGTACAACACCTACAGCATCATCGCCAACCGGTTATATAAGTACCTATGCCCAGGCTGTTGCTGGACCACAGATACTGAATGCAACCGGATATCCTTCGAACAGCTGTACTCCAACCATGAACGGCGATTATTACATGACATTTCAACTTAACAACAATTCCGGCAGGGAATTCGACTATTTCGATATTACTGTAGTGAATACAACAACTATGACCAAGATTGATGGAAGGGTCTTTTCAAAATGTTGGCAGATACGAAATCCATCCTCTGGGTTTGGGCAATACTACACTTTTGAAGGGTTAATGTACATCTACTCCATTGATGGAATTGTTACCAGGTTTGATCCCAATAATTTTGAAGGAAGAGATTTCTCATTCTCATGCAATGAATCGGGGTGTTATGCTGTTCCCCCATCCACAACTCAGCTGGCAAGACAATCGCAACCCGGGCCAAATCCGCATAATTATCCTCAATACAAGATATTTTTAAACGATCCGGATCATACAGCGTATCCTGATGGAGCTATCGGGCAATTGATCGCGGATTCACTTTTCACCGAATCTAAATGCAACAGTGGAACTATTGATTTTATATTTAAGACCACTGGACCTGGGAGTGGTTCTGTCATGCTCCTGTTAAACACACTTGGAGCACCATATGCAGACCGTGAACTGACACAAAGCGTTACTGGTGGGTGGGATACCATTACCTGGGACGGAAAAGATGCAAATGGATTACAGGTCCCGAGCGGTTCTTCATTCCCCTTTACCATGTCATTTACAAATGGATTGACTCATTTACCGCTATGGGATGTGGAGGAAAACGTTAATGGATTCAAAGTAAATCTGATTCGCCCAATAACCGTACCTCCATTACCCGATCCAGCATTCTACTGGGATGATATTCTCGTGAATGGAATAACAAGCACAACTCCTCCGGGATGTTCCGTACCTCCTGCCACTGGTTGCCATATCTGGGATAATGATTGGGGTGATCAAAAAACCATTAACACCTGGTGGTTTCTAGTTTCCAATTCGACTGCACAGGTTACTATCACCTATAAAAAGAGTCCAGCCAACCTTGGTAGCATTACTGGGGTCAATTCTGTTTGTCAGGGAGCTTTGGGAATAGCATTTTCTGTTGTTCCAGATCCAAGTTCAACATCCTACACCTGGAGTTATTCCGGGACAGGCGTGACAATCAATGGAACGGGGTCATCGGTTACGCTTAATTTCGCAGTCAATGCGACCTCGGGTACTTTGTCTGTTCAGGGATGGAATCCAGATTGTGGGGTTGGACCGACATCTACAAAATCAATTACTGTCGATCCTCTCCCCGACCCCGCAGGGGTTATTTCAGGCACAGCCAATGTCTGCCTGACCCAGACCTATACCTATTCAGTTCCAGCGATTGCCAATGCAGCCAGCTATTCCTGGTCGTATAGCGGCACCGGAGC
Source organism: Bacteroidota bacterium (assembly GCA_016868575.1). GTDB lineage: Bacteria > Bacteroidota > Bacteroidia > Bacteroidales > FEN-979 > VGGL01. Next base: position 24,637 of record VGGL01000019.1, on the reverse strand, counting down.
GACCATCCTGCCTCCCGGTAATACCAACTCTGTTCAGATACAATTCAGTCCAGCAGCCACGCCCGGGCAACTCAGCGTCATGGGCGTGAACAGCTGTGGTAGCGGTACTCCTTCCTTGTTTCCTATCACTGTTGCTCCATTTCCAGGTGCTGCAGGAGCGATCTCCGGCCCTTCACCCGTATGCCAGACGGAAACAGGAATCATTTACAGTGTTCCCCCAATTGCCAATGCAACTTCTTACAGTTGGAGTCTTCCTCCGGGTGTAAGCGGGACGAGTTCCATCAATACCATTACGGTGAATTTCAGTCAGACAGCTGCAACCGGAAATATCACTGTCAATGGAATCAATAGTTGTGGTGACGGAACCTCCAATTCACGGTCTATCACCGTTAATCCACGCGCCTACCCGGCAGGCCCGATCACCGGTCCTCCAGGCATATGCCAGGGCTCCTCTGCCACCTACACCATCGATCCCATCACCAATGCAGTATCCTATGTCTGGTCCTATTCAGGGTCAGGAGTCACCCTAACACCCAGCGGAACCAGCGCCACCATCGACTTCTCCGGATCAGCCACTTCAGGCGTTTTGAGTGTGGCTGGCGCCAATGGAATCTGCAGCAACGGAGATCCATCGGCATTGAACATTGCTGTGGGCTATCAGACTCCTTCCGCGCTCACCATCTGCAACAACCTCACTACCATGCAAGGGAAACCATTTGCGCTGACAGGCGGAACACCGCTCGGAGGAGTATATTCGGGCCCTGGTATTGCTGGCAGTACCTTCAGCCCAGCTACAGCAGGCATTGGAAACCATACCATTACTTACACTTTTACAAATGCTCCTTTTGGATGTTCCAGCAGTGCGACGGCAACCATCACAGTCGTAGCATCCCCCCCATTTGTCTGCGGAGGCATGCTCACAGATATCCGGGAGCCGGGGAAGCAATATGTGACCGTGCAGATCGGATCACAGTGCTGGATGGCACAAAACCTCGATGCCGGATCCCGGATCGCTGACAACAAGATGCAAAAAGACAACTGCATCCTGGAGAAATTCTGTTATGCCAACATGGACGCGAATTGCGGTTCATTCGGCGGTCTCTATCAATGGGATGAGTTAATGTCTTATACCCGCCTGGAAGAATTTCAGGGAATCTGTCCTCCCGGATGGCATATTCCTTCGGAAGACGATTGGAATACCCTGTTCAACTTCCTTGGTGATGTGTCAACAGCAGGAAGTGCTATGAAGGCCAGCGGATTCTCAGGCTTCAATGCTGAAATGCAAGGCGCCCTGTTTCAAAACATCTCCCCTGCTTTCCTGAATGATGCCACCTTGTTCTGGACTTCTACGGAAAGTGGAAATGACCATGCGCTGGCCCATGGTCTTCATGTTCAAACGCCCAGTGTTTCTTCCAAGCCAACGCTGAAATCAAATGCTTTGGCAGTAAGATGTGTGAGGGATTAAAAAAGTTCTTATTTTTGCATCACCATGCGGTAGTAGCTCAGTTGGTAGAGCATTAGCTTCCCAAGCTAAGGGTCGTGGGTTCGAGTCCCATTTACCGCTCAGACTCAAAATCCTTCCTAATATCTTGCCTTATTCATTATGCCGCTTACAAGCATCTTGATCATCAGTTCATTTTCCCTCCTCGGTATCGGGTTGATCCTGTTGATCGTCAGCGAACAGAGGAGGGGAAGGCAGTTTGTTGGAAACTTGACTACAGGAAAAAAAAAATTCCTTGTCGGGAAAGTAGGTATTTTCGGATCATGGACGCTCTTTTTGGTCAAAGCCATCTGGCCTGAGATTGGCATGATCACCATTTCTTTATTGATCACCTGGGTTTCGGTCATCTTGTTGATGACGGGTGTTGCCGTCATGCTATCTTCCTTCTATTTCCTAGGGAGCTCAACAAAGATGGGGATCCCTGATGTGGAAACGAACCTTCGTACGACAGGGCTTTACCGTTTCAGCCGAAACCCGATGTATGTCGGAGCTTACCTGATTTGTATCGGTTCCAATATCTACTTTCCAAGTCTGCTGAATTTCTCACTCATGCTAATGGGTGTCTACGTACACCACCAGCTGATATTGGAGGAAGAGAAGTTCCTCTCTTCAAGATTTGGTGATTCTTACATGAATTATATGCAGCATGTCAGAAGGTACCTCTAAGCCAAAAAGATTTTCATTTGCCGGGAGAAGAAAGAGCTTTCAGTATGCTTTTCGCGGCATGTTGTACTGCCTTAAAACACAACACAATGCCTGGATTCATGCACTTGCTACCATCGTAGTGATTGCTGCAGGTTTCATTTTCAGTGTTTCGCCGGTTGACTGGGGTTTATTGATCATCGTCATCGGATTGGTATGGATTGCAGAAATGTTCAATACCGCCATCGAACGGCTGGTAGATCTGGTATCCCCCGAACACAAGCCGGCCGCAGGAAAGATCAAGGATATAGCCGCCGGCGCTGTGTTGTTGGCTGCCATTACCGCCATCGGAATTGCCCTTGTTGTCTTTGGAAGACGATGGGTGCTGTAATTTTTAAATTTGAGATAAAGACTCACCTAATCACTAAATCACCATTGCCACGCCGCTGCGCGGCTCGCAATGACAACAATCACCAAATCACTAAATTCAAAAGGATGCATCTCATAGCTGACAGCGGATCGACAAAGACTGACTGGGTGGTTTTGGAGTCTGATAAAGACCATGTGAGGATTAAAACGGCCGGGATCAATCCGTATTACCAATCCACAGGTGACATCATGGAGATCATTGGGAATGAATTGGCGCCGGATTGCAAAGGATTGCCCATTCAGTATATTTCCTTTTATGGTGCCGGATGTTCTACACCTGCTAAGCACGAGATCATCAAAACCGCGTTGGCGGCTTATTTTCCAAATGCCCAAACAGAAGTATTCCATGATATTCTGGGTGCTGCCAGAGCCCTGTTCGGGGAAAATCCGGGCATTGCCTGCATCCTTGGAACAGGATCGAATTCCTGTCTGTATGATGGAAAAGATATCATTGAAAATATCCGATCCCTTGGCTTCATTCTGGGCGACGAAGGTGGTGGCTCGAATATCGGAAAGGTCTTCATCACCCATTATCTAAGGCACCTCCTTCCCCAGGACATTGAGCAAGCATTCAAGAAACAGTTCAACCTTACCCTGGAAAACATTCTTGACGGCATCTACAACCAGCCCAAGCCCGGAAGGTTTCTCGCTTCATTCTCCGGATTTATCCATGAACACCGCACGGATCCTTCCATCCATGCAATTGTCTACGACTCCTTCTCCCGATTTCTGGAGAATTATGTCATGAAGTACAGCAATTACCGGGACTTCCCGGTGTCATTCACCGGCTCCATCGCTTACCACTTCCAGGATATTCTCCAAGAAGCATTGCATCACCACGGATTAAAGCCAGGAACCATGATGCAATCCCCAATCGACGGATTGATTTCGTATTATATGCAGGTGGAATAAATGGAAGAGTGTTTAGGATTTCAATTTTCTTCTCCTGGCCCCAGGCTTCAAGATTGACGAATTCATCTCTACAAGCTTATTCCAATTGATGCTTCCGTCAGAAAGGCAATAAACCTGAATAAACTCTAAGATGAATTTGTTAACCACCTTGGGATAGACTTCCATGAATTCCTGATCTTTCTCTTTTGCTCTATGCGCGAGAGGTTCAATAATTTCAATATAAAGTGAAGGATTGCCTGAGATGAATTCCCAGAACCTTTGTCCACAATATTTAAAGTAGATCCCTTTTTTATCAGGTTTACTGTCCCTCCCATAACAGCATCCATTCACTGCCACAACATGCATATTGGAATGGCTTGTCCGAAGGGTCTTGATGGCCGATTGAAAATCTGAGATCATCTTCTTGATTTGACTCGAATTTCCCCAGTTTGGCCCTGATTTTACGTTAACAATATATCTGATCCCTTCCCGGTTGAACTCCAGATCTATTCCAGTAATACCAGATTTCCAGCCATCAAAAATCCTGGTACTAACAAAAATTGCAAGTCCTTCAAGCCATTCACCAAATAAGGTTTCCTCCTGTGAAGATAAATAGGCTGTAACCAAGCCAATAACAATCTTGTCGGCGCTTTCGTAATTTTTTGCTTTAAACAGGTATGGATTTTTTCTTGCCAGAATAGACGATAATTTCAACTCCTTCAGGCCTATCAATCGTTTATCATGAAAAGATTGAATGTTATCCTCAACATACTTGATCAGATCTTCAGGTTTTAGTGTTCCCATATTTAACTTTTGGTTCAAAAAGCGTCCATTCAACAACAGGATCAAGCCTTTGGAGGGTGATCTCATGATACTCGGACAGAATATCAATACCTATGGCTTTTCTGCTCAGGCGTTGTGCAACGACGACAGTTGTACCAGAGCCCATGAATGGGTCAAGTACTACATCTCCAGGTTTGGTAAAAAGTTTAATAAACCACTCGGGAAGTGCCTCAGGGAAAGTAGCGCTGTGGTTTCTGTTGGAACATTCAGTGGACAAATGTAAAACATTGGTAGGATAGGCCAGATCCCTGTTCAGCCAGTTTGAGATGTTCTTACCAAAACCACTTCCAACCTTTGAATTATCGCGAATTTTGTCTGTATCTGACAATTTCTTTAATCGCGTTTTTGCCCAATCCCCTGTCGGCACCCTCACCTCATCCTGATACATATCAAATTTCCGATCCTTATTGAACTGCAGAAGTCTTTCCCAGGCATCCCTGAACCGGTTTGGCCATTTTCCAGGGTAACAGTTCTTTTTATGCCAGATAAATTCCTCAGTCCACAACCAGCCTTGCTTTTTCATTTCCATGATCAGTTCAAGGACATAGGTATGGCGTTCTCCCTCATGGACCCGCTCCTTGATATTAAGGATAAATGTACCAGTTGGCTTAAGTACCCGCAACAACTGCTCAGAAATAGGGAGAAACCATTCAACATATTGATCTGGATGAATGCCACCATATATCTGTTTCCGTTGGTCTGCATAGGGAGGTGAAGTTACAATCAAATCAACCGAGTCATCATCGATTCGTTTCAACTCTTCCCTGCAATCACCAAGAAAAAGTTCAACACTATTCCCGTTTCCGTTCTTCATATTACAAAATTATAGAGAATGCCATTATCTTTCCGAATATGTTAATATCTTCCCAAAACATCTTTCAACATATCCACAACCAAGTCCCAAATTGTTTAATTGTTGAGCCTACTCCGATAATGCCATCATTCATTTTCGCCACTAAACCACAAAAACACAAAGAAACACAAAATGCTGTTAATCAAACAAATAAAATTTGTGCAATTTTGTGATTTAGTGCCTTAGTGGCATAAAAAGACTTTTCAGAGGAGACTCATTGTTTTATTTTCAAATCTCCATTGCCACGCCGCTACGCGGCTCGCAATGACCACCTCACCAGCTCACCAGCTCCCTACATCCCTCTCGGGTCTTTCCGTATCGGCATTTTCGCCATTTTTTCAACCGTCAGGCTGGAGAAGTCAAATTCCTGGGTGATCTCACCATAGATCAGGTATATCCCATTTCCCCTGAAAGGATATGCTTTCAGGGTATTGGGAAAGTGAACCGTGTCGAAAAATTCTCCCTGAACATCCAGAAAAGTGCCAAAATGCATGAGTTCCCCTTTTATTGTTTTCACATATTTGATGGCTGCAAGGTGGCCGAGCATGCGTACTTTCTTTCCCACCGCAGCGGTCATTTCCCCGGCCATGATCTCACCACGGAAAGCAGTCTCCAGTAAATCGAAGTAGGTCATGGTGACCGGAAAGCCGATCAATTCTATTTCATCATAGGCGTCAGCAGTGAGGTTTTTTTCCAGGTCGGGCAGGGTGTACGGTCGGGAAGGTTCATGGAACAGGGCATGGGGTTCCGGTGCCGGACTGCGGTTTTTCCCGAACATATGGGCATCCCAGAGGAGGCGTGCTTTGGGAATCCCGGTGAAACGGAATGCCCCGCAGCGGATCAGGATCACCAGCTGTTCCAATCCCGGCTGCAGGCGGCGGATAAAGTCCTCCAGGTCGCGGAATGTGCCATTTCTTTTCTGCTCCTCCGGGATAGCGGTTGCCAGTTTGTTTTCCAGGTTAGCGATGTGGATGAATCCCGTGAAGATGTCTTGCCCCCGGATGGAAGTCTTGTATTCGCTTCTGTTCACGCAGGGAAGTTCGATGTTGGCGCCGCAACGCCGGGCTTCATTGAAATAGACCCAGGTTTTATAGAATCCACCGAAGTTGTTGATCACCGCTACCATGAACTCCAGCGGATAGTAGGCTTTCAGGAACAGGCTTTGGTAGCTCTCTGCTGCATAGGAGGCTGAATGGGCTTTGGAGAAGGAGTAGCCTGCAAAGGATTCGATCTGCCGCCATACTTCCCTGGTGGTCGCATCAGGATAGCCGAAGTTCTTGCAATTCTCAAAGAACTTGTCGACAATGCGCTGGAATTCTTTCTTTGCCCGGTACTTTCCGCTCATGGCCCGGCGCAGCACATCGGCATCCGCCAGGTCGAGGCCGGCAAAGTGATGGCAGACCTTCAGGACATCTTCCTGGTAGACCATCACGCCGTAGGTTTCTTTCAGTTGCGCTTCCATCACCGGGTGGAGATAGGTGAAGTCATTGGGATGGTGAAAGCGATGGATGTACTCCCGCATCATGCCCGACCGGGCTACGCCGGGGCGGATGATGGAGCTGGCCGCCACCAGTGTCAGGTAGTTTTCACACCGGAGTTTCTTCAGCAAGCCCCGCATGGCCGGGCTCTCGATATAAAAACATCCAATGCTCTCCCCTACCCGCAATTGTTTCCTGACCTGCTCATCTTTCTTAAACTCCTGCACCTTATGTACATCAACGCTGATCCCGCGGTTTTCCAGGATGACCTCTGCACATTCACGGATATGTCCAATGCCCCGCTGGCTGAGGATGTCGATCTTCTCAAAGCCGATGTCTTCGGCCACATACATATCCCACTGGGTGGTTTGGAATCCTTTGGGTGGCATGTCAAGGGCCGTATAGCTGAAGATGGGTTCTTCTGAAATCAGGACGCCACCGGCGTGGATCGACCGGATGTTGGGGAAATCAATGATCTGGCGGGCAATGTAGCGGATGGTCCGGGTGATTTCGTTTCGGTTCACCTCCGATTCGGGGCGTTCCACCAGTTCGTCAATTTCCTTCTTGGGCAATCCATAAACCTTTCCAAGCTCCCGGAAGATGGAACTCCCCTTAAATGTTGACATGGCCCCGAGCAGGGCGGTATGCCGGCGACCATAACGTTTGAAGATGTAGTCGAGTACTTCGTCTCTTTCCTTCCAGGAGTAATCGATGTCGAAGTCAGGCGGGCTGCTCCTTTTAGGGTTGATAAAGCGTTCGAAGTAGAGATCCAACTCGATCGGATCCACATCGGTGATCCGGAGGCAGTAAGCCACGATGCTGTTGGCTCCACTTCCCCGGCCTACATGGTAGAAGCCACGCGACATGGAGTATCGGATGATATCCCAGGTGATCAGGAAGTAAGAGGAAAAGGCGAGTCGGTCGATGATCTCCAACTCATGCCGGATGCGGCTGAGTGCAAGCTTGCTTTTCTTGCCATAGCGGTAGTCAAAGCCATCCATGGCCAGCTTTTCCAGGAGGATCTTATCATCATACTGGCTGCCGGTGAAGGTTTTCTTGTTTTTGACCGAGGAAAAGTCAAATTCGATCGAACAAGCTTCAGCAATCCGTTCCGTATTCCTGACAATTTGCGGAAAATCTTTGTAGAAAGCAAGGAGTTCATCCATTTGAAGCATCTTTTCCGAGGGATGGGCCAGGTATTCCGGCTGCAGACGGCTCAGGAGGATATTCTCATCCACTGCCCGCAGGTTACGGTGAAGGAAGTAGCCGTCATCGTTGAGGAACGTGACGGGATGATAGATGATGGCACGAGACAGGTCGGTGTTTTTCTTAGAGTAGGTTAGTTTTGGCAGGTCGTATGGCCGGATGGCGACAGCCTCACCCCCCTGCCCCCTCTCCCAGGTTCCTGCGCAAGCAGGAATCCGAGGGGGTGCCGGAGGCGGGGGTGAGGTCATTGGATACACCAAAATTGCATCATGAAACACCGGTGCCCGCTCCGGAAAAGCCTTTCCCTGAATGTTGCATTCGCTCAGGAACTCATTCAGCTCCCGCAGTCCTTCGTTATTCCTGGCAATACCGGTATACACCCAGGTATTCCCATTCCGGAACTCAATGCCCACAATGGGTTTGATATTGTGCTCCTTGCATGCCTTGATAAAATCAGGAACTCCCGTGGTGTTATTAATGTCGGTCAATGCCAATGACCGGATGCCACGTGCAGCCGCCTCCGCCGCAAGTTGTTCCGGAGAAAGGGTGCCATAACGGAGAGAATAATACGAATGTGAGAAAAACAGCATTTAATACACTGATATTCTATTCTTGTGATCCTTCATTCTTTCTGATAATAAATCCAATAGCAGTTCGTGGTTCTTCTTTCTTCTGAACCAATTCTCTAAGTGCTTCAAAAACAAGCATCAATTGCTCAGCATGTTGTGAACTTGATATTGCAAATTGCAACATCAAGTTTCGTGATTCTTCACTGGTCAATTCAAACATAAAATCATCAGGAAAGCGATCTATATTTCTTCTTACCTGTTGATTTAGACGTGCTGTTTTAACACCATAAATTCTTGCCAGATCACTGTCAAGCATCACTTTTCTTCCACGAAGAATGTAAATCTGAGAAATAATATCTTCCTTCATATTGATCCATTTTCCATCCCATATTACTGTTTAATCCAAATTATTCGCAAAAGTCATCTTCCTTTTAAAAATATTTTCACCATTGCCACGTCACTTCTCCCTCACTTCTTTCGGGATAAAGCTCCTCGCAACAAGTTTCACCATTTCATCATTTCACCATTTCACCATTTCATCATTTCACCATTTCACCATTTCACCATTTTCATATCCCAACTCCCCTCCTCACCGCTTTCCTCCCGTATCTCATCCGTATCCGGTCCATGGCCTGGTAAAGGTTGACCAGCTCGGTGCTGTCTTCAAACAAGTTGAGTTGCTGGCTGCCGGAGACGAGTTTACTGAACCGCACCCCGATCAGTCGGATCAGCATGCGGCGCTGGTAAAGCCGGTCGAAGAGGCTCTTGACCAGGGGGATCAGGATGTGATCAAAAGAGGTGTACGCGACATGCTGCTGCAGGGTGTGCGTGTCGAAGTTGGAATAGCGGATCTTCACCGTCACGCAGGCTGTCAGTTTCTGTTGTTCCCGGAGCTGAAAGGTCAGTTTTTCAACCATTTTGACCAGGATCTCCCGCATCCTCACCACGTCGATGGAATCCTGTTCAAAGGTTGTTTCTGTACTCATGGACTTTTGCTCTGAATAAGGGATGACGGGCGTTCCGTCAATGCCGTTGGCCTTTTCCCAGATCACTTTTCCGTTTTTCCCAAGCGCTTTTTCCATCATTTCAGGTGGGATATGGCTGAGGGTGTCGATGGTCACCACGCCCATGGAGCGCAACAGGCGATAGGTCTTCTCGCCGATCATGGGGATCTTGCTGATCGACAGCGGGGAAAGGAAAGGCCTGACCTGCTCTCCCGGCACCTCCAGTTCCCCGTTTGGCTTTGCCTCCCCGGTAGCGATCTTGGATACCGTTTTGTTGACAGAAAGGCCGAAAGAGATAGGCAATCCTGTTTCGTTGATGATGGTCTTTCTCAGCTCCCGGGTCCATTTCAGTGTTCCGAAGAACCGGTCCATGCCGGTAAGGTCAACATAATGCTCGTCGATGGAAGCCTTCTCGAACAGCGGAGCCCGCTCAGCTATGACGTCAGTAACCATGTGGGAATATTTGGAGTAAAGCTCCATGTCGCCCCGAATGATGATAGCATCACCACAGAGGGTGCGGGCCATCTTCATGGGCATGGCTGAACTGACCCCGAACTTCCGCGCCTCATAGCTGCAACTGGATACCACCCCACGATCAGATGTGCCGCCAATGATGATGGGCTTCCCGTTCAGGCTGCTGTTCAACAGGCGCTCTACCGACACGAAGAATGAGTCGAGGTCGAGGTGGACGATATGGCGGGCAATAGAGAGCATCGTTCGATGACCTCACCCCCCCGCCCCCTCTCCTTGCAGGAGAGGGGGTGCCGAAGGCGGGGGTGAGGCTGTTGATTAATTTCTAATCATTTTTTCGCCTACAATTTAATCATTTTTTTAAAAAAGTATTATCTTTGTTGAAAATTTTTCTAATCCTTCTATTATGTATTTCAGTTCCAATATCAAATTTCTGCGGAAGAGGCAGGGAAGAACACAGGACGATGTGGCTTTTGCCCTCCGGATGAAGCGTTCCACGCTGAGCGGCTACGAAAACAACGTGGCTCAGCCCGGCCTGGAAGCACTGGCTGCCTTTTCAGGATACTTCGGCATCGCCATCGATACCCTGATCAAGATCGACCTGGGCAAACTCCCTGAAAGTCAAGTGCGCCAGTTGGAAAAAGGATTCGATGTATTCATCAAAGGCTCACAACTGCGGGTGCTGACTACTACAGTCAGCGATGACAATGAAGATAACATCGAACTGGTCAACGAAAAAGCCAAAGCAGGATATGCCAGCGGGTTTGCCGATCCCGAGTACATCAGCATCCTTCCGACTTTCCGCCTCCCCTTTCTATCGAAAAACAAGAAATACCGTACCTTCCAGATCAGCGGTGATTCTATGCACCCCATCCCCCATGGGGCATTCGTTACCGGTGTTTTCGTGCAGGACTGGAACATCATCAAGGATAAAGATGCCTGCATCATCCTGACCATCCATGACGGGATTGTCTTCAAAATTGTGGAAAACAGGATTGACTCGGAAGGAACGTTAATGCTCCATTCACTGAACCCCCTGTATCCCCCCTTCACCCTGGAGGTAAATGAAATCAGGGAAGTTTGGCAGTTTGTCCATTATATCAGTCCGGAAATGCCCGAAAACCAAGTTTCCGAACAAAAAACCATGATGACATCCATCCGGAAAATGGAAGATGACATCCGTGCCATTCAACTTAAACTGAAACTCTGATCAGGTAAGCATTTTGTGATTATCTTTGCGCCGTATTTTTCTTCAAAAACATCCTCATGAAGATCACGATTGTTGGAACCGGCTATGTCGGGCTGGTTACCGGAACTTGTTTTGCTGAAGTTGGCATCGATGTTACATGTGTAGACATTGACAAGGAAAAAATTGAAAATCTCCGGAAAGGGATCATCCCGATCTTTGAGCCAGGGCTTGAAGAAATGGTGCACCGGAACATTTCCAAAGGTCGTCTTCATTTCTCCACCGACCTGGCCTCTGCCCTTGGCGATTGCGAAGTGATCTTCAATGCGGTGGGAACGCCTCCTGATGAAGATGGCAGTGCTGATCTGCAGTACGTATTATCTGTTGCCCGCCAGATCGGTAAACACATGAACAACTATCTGCTTGTTGTTACCAAGAGCACGGTTCCCGTTGGCACTGCACAAAAAGTTAAGGAAGCCATCCAGGCAGAACTCAACAATCGGCATGCAAACCTGCCTTTCGATGTGGCCTCCAACCCCGAGTTCCTGAAAGAAGGCGCAGCAGTGGAAGATTTTCTCAAACCCGACCGGATCGTGGTCGGATTGGAATCAACACGGGCCGAAGAGATCATGCGCAACTTGTACAAACCATTCACCCTGAACGGGCATCCGATCATCTTTATGGATATCACATCGGCAGAGATGACCAAATATGCAGCCAATGCCATGCTTGCCACCAAGATCAGCTTCATGAACGACATAGCCAATCTGTGTGAACTCGTGGGAGCTGATGTGAACCTCGTGAGAAAAGGGATTGGCTCAGATCCCAGGATTGGCAATAAATTCATCTACCCGGGCGTGGGCTACGGCGGATCCTGTTTTCCGAAAGATGTGAAAGCCTTGATCCACACGTCCGAGGAATACGGGTATCCATTACGGGTGCTCCAGGCTGTCGAACAGGTCAATGATGACCAGAAATCAGTTCTTTTCCATAAGATCAGCAACTATTTCAAGGGTGATCTCAATGGAAAGACCGTTGCTATCTGGGGGCTTTCCTTCAAGCCGTTGACGGATGATATGCGCGAAGCGCCATCGTTGGTCATCATCCAGTATTTACTTGATGCCGGCGCCAGGGTTGTCGCCTATGATCCCGTTGCCATGAAAGAAGCCCGGAGGATCATCGGAGACAAGATTCATTATGCAAATGATCCATACGAAGTATTGCAGCAAGCCGACTGTCTGGCCATCGTCACCGAATGGCCTGAATTCCGTTTTCCCGACTTCATGAAAATGAAAAACCTGATGAAGCAACCGGTGATCTTCGACGGAAGAAACATCTATGACCGGATGGAGATGAAGAAAAACCAATTTGATTATCACTGCATTGGGATCAGGCATTGAAATGAGTGTTCAATAACAGCAACCATCATATGCAGAAAAGAAAAAGGATCCTTGTAACAGGCGGCGCTGGATTCCTGGGCTCACACCTCTGTGAGCGGCTATTGAAAGAAGGTCATGAAGTGATTGCCCTCGACAATTACTTTACCGGCAATAAACAGAATATCATTCATCTTCAGGGTCACCCCTATTTTGAAATGATCCGGCATGATGTCACTGTCCCTACTTTCACTGAAGTTGATGAGATCTATAACCTGGCCTGCCCTGCTTCACCTGTTCATTATCAGTACAATGCGATCAAAACGGTGAAGACATCGGTAATGGGCGCCATCAACATGTTGGGTCTTGCCAAAAGGATCCGGGCTAAAATCCTGCAGGCCAGCACCAGCGAAGTATATGGCGATCCCCAGGTGCATCCGCAAGATGAATCCTACTGGGGATATGTGAACCCCATCGGCCCTCGCTCCTGTTACGACGAAGGAAAACGTGTGGCAGAAACCCTGTTCATCAATTACCACCGGCAAAACAAAGTCAGGATCAAAATCGCAAGGATATTCAACACCTATGGGCCCAGGATGGATGCCAATGACGGGCGGGTGGTCTCCAATTTCATCGTCCAGGCGCTGAAAGGAGAACCCATCACCATTTATGGAGATGGCTCTCAAACACGTAGTTTCTGCTATGTAGATGACATGATCGACGGACTCATCCGCCTGATGAATACCGATGATCAGGTCACCGGGCCTGTCAACCTGGGCAATCCGGGAGAATTCACCATCCTGGAACTGGCTGAAAAGGTCATCGCCCTTACGGGAACGAAATCCATGATCATCCATCAACCCCTCCCTGCTGACGATCCCTTACAACGCCGGCCGGATATTTCCAAAGCCCAGTCGCTGCTATCATGGCAACCAACGGTGCAACTCGAAAAAGGACTGGAACATACCATCAACTACTTCAAAGAAATATTGCAATAACCCATGTCACTGCCCATCCTCATTACCGGAAGTAAAGGCCAACTTGGTTCTGAACTGAGGATTCTGTCTAAACGCTTCCATGATTACCAGTTCACGTGTATCGACGTCCTGGAACTTAATCTCACAAATCAAAATAAAGTTGACGCCTATCTTCAACAACTGAAACCATCCGTTATCATCAATTGCGCTGCTTATACCGCTGTTGACAAAGCTGAAGAAGAGCCGGAAAAAGCCTTTGCCTTGAATTCCGATGCGGTTGGACATCTTGCCAGATACGCTGTATCCTCAGGTGCACTCCTGATCCATATCAGCACTGACTTTGTCTTCGATGGCAAGCATAAGATCCCTTATACAGAAGAAGATACACCTCACCCCCTGTCTGTCTATGGCCAATCAAAACTCAAAGGCGAAGACCAGATCAGGGAATCGGGATGCAATGCCATCATCATCCGCACCTCCTGGCTCTATTCCGCCTTCGGGAACAATTTCGTGAAGACAATCCTTGCCAAAGGCCGGGAGAGGGGCATGCTGGATGTTGTCTCTGACCAAACCGGTTCTCCCACCTACGCTTATGATCTTGCTTTGTTGATCCTGACATTGTTGCCCAAGTTCATGCTGAAAGAGGGCTTCCATCTTTATCATTTTGCCAATGAAGGCGCGGTTACCTGGTTCGACCTCGCAATCCATACTTTCAGGATCAGTGGAAAACGATACGAAGTCCATCCCATTCCGTCCAAATCATTTCCGAGTCTGGCCACCAGACCCAAGTACTCGGTGCTCGACAAGACGAAGATCAAAACCGAATTCGGCATAAAAATCCCCGGATGGGAAGACAGCCTCCGTAAATGTGTTAAACAGCTTACCTATTGAAGCTTTAATGTTCTTATAAAATGACCAATCCCGTTGAAAACAGTGCCATTGAAAACGCCAAACGCTGGCTGGGCGAGCAATTTGATGAGGAAACCAGGAAACAGGTGCAGTATCTGATTGATCATGATACCAAAGAGTTGAACGATGCCTTTTACCGCCTTTTGGAATTTGGCACCGGTGGATTGCGTGGGATCATGGGTGTTGGTACAAACCGGATGAATAAGTATACCGTTGGAATGGCTACCCAGGGACTTTGCAACTACCTCAAATCGGTATATCCCGACACTGCAATCAGCGCTGCTGTTTCCTATGATTGCAGACACAACAGCAAGGCATTTGCCAGGATCACTGCCGAAGTGTTTGCGGCCAATGGTTTCAAGGTTTTTCTCTTCGACGACATGCGGCCTACACCAGAGCTCTCCTTTGCCATCAGAGAGTTGAAGTGTCATACCGGCGTAATGATCACGGCTTCACATAACCCTAAAGAATACAACGGATACAAAGCATACTGGAATGATGGGGCACAGATGATCAACCCGCATGATGTGAATGTTATCCAGGAAGTTGAAAAAATCACCGACATCTCAGCCGTCCGGTTCAATGCTGAAGCTGGACATATCGAGATGGTCGGAGCGGAAATAGATAGGAAGTACCTGGATAAGGTTCTTCAACAATCGCTCTCTCCGGAAGCCATCCGGCGACATCACGACATGCCCATTGTCTATACACCACTTCATGGAACGGGGATGAAAATGGTTCCCCAGGCGCTCCATCAATTTGGATTTACCAATATTATCAAGGTAGAAGAGCAGTTTATCCCTGATGGGGACTTTCCTACCACCCCTTCTCCCAATCCGGAAGAATCGGCTGCGCTGGCTTTGGCTATTGAAAAGGCAAAAAAAACAGGCGCTGAACTGGTTATGGCCACTGATCCCGATTCCGATCGTGTAGGTATTGCCGTAAAAAATGATGCAGGAGAATTTGTTCTTCTCAACGGGAATCAGACGGCGGCCGTTCTGTTCTATTATGTCCTGAAGCAATGGAAGGATCGTGGCAAGCTCATCGGGAAGGAATTTATCGTAAGTACGATCGTGACCGGCGAAATACTGCATGATATTGCCGGTTATTTTCATGTTCCCTGTTTCGATGTCCTGACCGGATTCAAGTATATCGCCGATGTTATCCGTCAGCAGGAAGGGAAGATGCAATACATCATCGGGGGTGAAGAAAGCTTCGGATACCTCATCGGAGATTTTGTCAGGGACAAAGATGCGGTAACTGCCTGTTCCCTCATTGCCGAAGCCGCTGCCTGGGCGAAAGAAGAGGGTAAAACACCATACGAAGTGCTGATTGACCTGTACCTGCAGTTTGGCGTATCCTATGATTCTCTCCTCTCGATCACGCGGAAAGGTCAGAAGGGCACTGAAGAGATCCAGTCAATGATGACGAACTTCAGAAAGAATCCATTCCAAACCATAGCCGGATCAAAAGTCATCAAAATCAAGGACTATCTTACACCGGAAGAACGCGATTTAACCTCCGGTCTGTCCATCCCCATCGATTTGCCTAAGTCGAATGTACTGCAGTTTTTCCTGGAGGATGGAAGCCGGATCAGCGCCCGGCCCTCGGGTACCGAGCCAAAAATTAAATTCTACTTCAGTATTCGGCATCCCCTGGAGAATAAAAATGACCTACGCAAGGTTGAATCTTCATTAAAGGCAAAAACTGAAGCTATCATCCAATCCATGGGGCTGAGGTAACATCTCAGCTTTTCGTTTTCCTTCAACCTGGTGTTTATTATTTACTTGATCACAGGGTTGGATATCAAATATTTCTATATTTTTGCAATAATTTTTATTTAATCCAGATTAACATGGGAACCCTTCTGGGGCTCAGACAAGGAGAGACCGGGATCATCGTCAAGGTTCGGGGGCGTGGCGCTTTCCGTCGCCGCTTGTCAGAGATGGGCTTTGTCAAAGGACGTCCCATACGGGTAATCAAGGCAGCACCCTTGCAGGATCCCATCGAGTACAAAATCATGGACTACAACGTCTCCCTTCGGAGGACCGAGAGCGCCCTGATCGAAGTGGTACGGCCGGATGAGATCACGACAGAAACATCTCCTGAGACAAGTCCACATACGCTGATCACTGATGAAATCGTCAGAAGGGCTATTTCAAAGAAAGGGAAAATCATCGAAGTGGCCCTCGTAGGAAATCCGAACTGTGGAAAAACGACCATTTTCAATTCCGCATCCAGATCACGCGAACATGTAGGAAATTACGGCGGCGTGACGGTCGATATGAAAGAAGCCAGGTTCTCTCTGCATGGATATCATTTTCACCTTACCGATCTTCCGGGAACTTACTCTCTCTCAGCGTATACACCCGAAGAGATCTTCGTCCGGCGCCACCTGCTCAAAACAACACCGGATGTGATCATCAATGTTGTCGATGCATCCAACCTGGAGCGTAACTTCTACCTCACGAGCCAGTTGATCGATATGGACATGAAAGTGGTGGTGGCCCTGAATATGTTCGATGAATTGGAAGCCCGTGGAGACAAACTGGATTATCTGATGCTTGGAAAACTGATGGGTATCCCTGTGGTTCCAACAATCGGATCCAAAGGCGTCGGACTTAAGGCATTGTTTGAAAAAGTGATCGATGTTTTCGAGGATAACGATCCAACCCTCCGGCATATCCATATTCATCATGGGGATGAGATCGAGAAGTCGATCCGGCGGATACAGGATAAGATATGGCAGGATCAATCGATCACCGATACGGTTTCTTCGAGGTATTTCGCCATCAAACTCCTGGAAAAAGACAGGGAGATCAAGGAAGAGTTGGGCGATTCAAAACATGTTGAAGAGGTTGCCGATACGGCTTGGAGTGAGATTGGCAGACTGGAAGAAACCTTCAAGGAAGAAAGCCAGGAATTGATCACCGGGGTCAAGTATGGATTCATTGCCGGGGCCCTGAGGGAAACGCTGGAGCCAAACCTCCAGAGCCGCAAGATGCGGAATGAAACCGAAGTTGTTGATACCTTTTTAACGCATAAGATCCTTGGATTTCCGATCTTTATTGCCTTTCTGTGGATCATGTTCCAGGCCACCTTCACCTTTGGAGAGTATCCGCAGCAGGGTATTGAATGGTTGTTTGCACAGGCCGGCAACCTCGTGAGTCATTGGATGGATGCGGGGCCACTGAAAGACCTGCTCGTGGATGGAATCATCAAAGGGGTTGGAAGCGTCATCGTTTTCCTGCCCAATATCCTGATCCTCTTCTTTTTTATCTCTATCATGGAAGACACTGGCTATATGGCCAGGGCTGCCTTCATCATGGATCGGCTCATGCACCGGATCGGTCTGCATGGCAAATCCTTTATCCCCCTCATCATGGGCTTCGGATGCAATGTCCCGGCCATCATGGCTACCCGGACCCTGCGAAACAGGAATGAACGCCTGCTGACCATGCTTATCCTCCCTTTTATGTCCTGCAGCGCCAGGTTACCTGTATATATCCTGGTCGCCGGTGCGCTTTTTCCGCATCATGCAGGGAATGTAATATTCCTGATCTACATGACCGGCATCTTGCTGGCTGTGTTGACCTCACTCCTTTTCAGGCGGTTTCTGTTCCGGGAGAAAGAGGCGCCGTTTGTCATGGAACTCCCCCCCTACCGCTTGCCTACCATGAGATCAACCTTGCTTCACATGTGGGAAAAAGGAGCACAGTACCTTAGAAAGATGGGCGGAATCATCCTGATCGCCGTGATCATCATCTGGGCGCTTGGGTATTTCCCCTTGCAAAAAGAATCCATGAACAAGTGGGATGTAAGGATGACAGCCGTCACCACGGACTACGACAACCGGATAGCCAAGATCTCTCCCGCATCTCCTGAAAAAGAAAAGCTGATCGCCGAGAAAGAACATGACCTGAAAAGAATTGCTCATGAAAAGTACCATGAAAAATTATCCAATTCCTACATAGGCTACATTGGAAGGTTCATTGAACCAGTCATTACACCACTTGGATTTGACTGGCGCATGGGTATCAGTCTGGTCACCGGCGCAGCAGCCAAAGAGATCATTGTCAGTACCATGGGGGTGTTGTTTAATCCCGCCGACTCGGAAGATCAGACCGCCCTCGGGGAAACACTCCGCCATGCAACTTATGCCAATGGTTGTAAAAAGGGACAGTCTTTGTTCACCCCTTTGGCTTCTCTGGCTT
The DNA here is from genome assembly GCA_016868575.1 of Bacteroidota bacterium. GTDB lineage: Bacteria > Bacteroidota > Bacteroidia > Bacteroidales > FEN-979 > VGGL01. Next base: position 6,088 of record VGGL01000019.1, on the reverse strand, counting down.
TTTTGATCTTCATTCTGATCTATTTCCCCTGTGTGGCCGTTATTGCTGCAGTTAAACGGGAATCAGGAAGCTGGAAATGGGCGTTGTTTTTAGTTTTTTATACCACCTTCCTGGCCTGGTTGCTGGCGCTGCTGGTTTTCCAGGTTGGTTCTTTATTTAATCATACCTAATATCTGAAACATGCAACTCTTCATAACCTATTTGATTGTTTCTTCCGCAGTAATCACCGCCGTATTTTATATCTTTACGGAAATGAGAAAGCAATTCCGTCAACCGTCAGGTTGTACGGATGGATGTAACGGCTGTGCGATCGCTTCGCTCAAAGAAAAAGTGTAGCAACAGCAGATGGTCAAAAAACTACTGTGATGATCGACTGGCAACAATTCAACGACTATTATAGCGCCTTTCCAAAGGATGTGGTGAAAGAGATCATCGGTGATTTTCTCTCACAACTTCCCGGAAGATTGCAGCACATCCATGAAGCGCATACCGATGTTAACTGGCAGGGAATAAAAAAGGAGATACATCAGTTAAAAGGAAGCGCTTCTTTCTTTTTTGATCCGACTTTGAACGAATGCTTTTTTCGGATGGAGGATGCGATCAGTAACAGAGATGTGGCCAAGTTGAATCAGGAGTACGCAGCTTTCCTGCAATCCATTCATCTGCTGGAGTCAGCGTTAAAAGATCATTCAGAAATCATTATTTGCTGATCCCTGCTTTATCCAGCCTGTTCAGGCCTTCGATCGCCAGGGGATAGTTTACTGCAATCTTCAGGGTGTGTTGGTAATCCTTTCGTGCTTGCGCCATCTGGCCTGAGAGTTCATACGCATATCCCCTGTTGTAATAGGCTTCAGCATAGGTAGAGTCAATCTGGATGGCTTCACTGAATTGGCGGATAGCTTCCGGAAAATCCCTTTTGTACACCAGGTTGATATATCCGGTATTGTAGTATGCATTCTTAAAACCCTTATCAATGCTGATTATCTGCTTGTAAACCTGAATAGCTTCATCGAATTTTTCGGTTTCCTGGTAAAACATCCCCAGCATATAGTAGGGCTCAGGGCGATCAGGCCGGACCTTTGTGGCACTTCTGAAATAGTCAGCAGCCACCGGGTCTTTCTTTATAGCATAGAGATCCCCCAGTTCGATGAGGGCGTTATAATGATCCTGATCCTGACTAACCGTGGTTTGCAGATCCTTCACGGCACGGATTGTATCTCCTGTTTCAAGAAGAGCTATACCTCTGATATAATATGCTTCAGGGTTTATCTTATCCTGTTTGATAGCGCCATTGATGATTTCAAAAGTTTGAGGATAGTCTTTCAGGATCAGATAGAGTTTGGCAAGCTTTAGTGTGGCCTCTGCATTTCCGGGCTCCAGCGCCATTGCTTTTCTCAAGGCTTCTATCGAGTTATCTGGCTTCCCGGAAAGGAGGTAGATGTCTGCAAGGACAATGAGAGAGGGAACATTTGAAGGGTACAACCTCAGTGATTTGCTGATATCCGTCAGCGCCAGGTCGAGGTCACGTGCTTCGTAATAGAGCTCCGCTCTTTCCCTGTAGAGGTCAGCATTGGAGGAATCCTTGGCGATTTTATCATTCAGGAATTGAAGCCGTGACGCTGTACTATCCTGTGCTGTCTTTTCCTTCTGATCAGGATCGCACGAAGGGCTCAGCGAGAGAGCAGGAAGGATAACAGCAAGGATCAAGAAGATTCGGAAACTTGGTATCCCAAAGCGTATCATCTATTCGCTTTTGCTGATAAACGTCTCACGGATTTTCGACTCCAACTCATCGGCCAGTTCCGCGTTGTCGACCAGCAACTTCTTTACGGCATCTCTTCCCTGCCCCAGCCTGGTCTCGCCATAGCTGAACCATGATCCGCTCTTCTTGATGATATTCAACTCTGTAGCTAAATCCAGTATTTCAAATTGCCGCGATATACCCTCTCCGAAAATGATATCGAATTCAGCTTTTTTAAAGGGAGGAGCCACTTTATTCTTGACAACTTTCACGCGAACCCTGTTTCCGTAAGCCTCTTCTGCATCTTTCAACTGGGTGACTTTCCGGATATCCAGCCTGATGGAAGCATAAAATTTCAGGGCATTCCCGCCGGTGGTAGTTTCAGGATTTCCAAACATGACCCCGATCTTTTCACGGAGCTGGTTGATGAAGATGCAGCAGGTGCTCGTTTTGCTAATGGTTGCCGTAAGTTTCCGCAAAGCCTGCGACATTAACCGTGCTTGCAATCCCATCTTTGAATCGCCCATTTCACCTTCGATCTCACTTTTTGGGGTCAGAGCCGCCACGCTATCGATTACAATGATGTCGATGGCGCCAGAACGGATGAGGTTATCAGCGATTTCCAGCGCCTGTTCCCCGTTATCGGGCTGTGAAATGAGGAGATTCTCGATGTCAACCCCCAGTTTTTGTGCATAAAAGCGGTCAAAGGCATGTTCCGCATCAATAAAAGCAGCAATGCCTCCTTTTTTCTGTGATTCGGCGATGGCATGCAATGCCAGGGTTGTCTTCCCCGAAGATTCAGGTCCATAGATTTCTGTGACCCTGCCCTTGGGCAGTCCGCCAATACCCAGCGCCATATCGAGCCCGATAGAGCCCGTTGAGATACATTCGACACTCTCCACAGCTGAATCGCCCAACCGCATGATCGATCCACGGCCATAAGACTTTTCGATCTTCTCCATCGTCAGCTGTAATGCTTTCAGTTTTTCCTTGTTTGTTTCCATAATGGTTGATGTTTTTCTTGATTATTTACCTGGCTCCCCGAGAATCTGCCTGGCATGATCCTTCGTCTTCATCGCCGTGATCACATCGCTGATTGTCCCTTCTTCAGAGATCACATAGGTGATGCGAAGAATTCCTTCGTACTCCCGGCCATACAATTTTTTGGTTCCCCAAGCGCCATACTTTTTGATGATATTTTTCTCTTTATCCGAAATCAGGGCAAAAGGTAATCTGTTTTTTGCAACAAATTTTTGATGAGCTGTTTCATCGTCGGCACTAACACCAACCACAACATATCCTGAAGCCCGCAATTCATCGAAGTTATCACGCAAATTACAGGCTTCGGCAGTACACCCGGGAGTATCATCTTTCGGATAAAAATAAAGGATCACTTTTTGCCCCCGGAGAGATTTCAGGGATATATCTTTACCCTGATGATCTTTCGCCGTGAAATCCGGCGCCTTGGATCCTACCTTCAGAAATGTCATGCTATTTGGCAATGATGAAAAGGCAAAATTATCAATTCCCCGGGATCATTTTCCGGTCAAACCCGACGACTTACTAACAGTTTTTTGAAAATACTTGCAATAATCCCGGATGCCACATTGGTCACACTTTGGCTTTCGGGCAGTACAAATATACCTACCATGAAGAATCAGCCAGTGGTGTGCAATGTTGATCCTACGCTCCGGAATATGCTGCACCAATTGCAGTTCGGCTTGCAGGGGGTTCTTTGCTTTCCACGTCAATCCTATGCGGGCAGCCACCCGGAAAACATGGGTATCGACGGCCATGGCAGGTTTACTGAAAGCCACAGAAGCCACCACATTGGCTGTTTTCCGGCCCACACCAGGGAGTTTTTGAAGATCTTCCCGGGAAGAGGGTACGATGCCATTGAAATCCCGAACCACCATCTGAGCCATCGCGATCAGGTGTTTGGTTTTGTTGTTGGGATAGCTGCAGCTTTTGATCAGTTTAAAAACATCTTCATGAGAAGCGGCGGCCAGCGATGAAACATCCGGAAAGCGCTGATAGAGTGCCGGAGTGATCATATTCACCCGTTTGTCGGTACACTGGGCAGAGAGGATCACGGCAACAATGAGCTGGTAGGGGTCGGTATGCATTAGTTCTGTTTCGGCCTGCGGCATGTGCTCGCTGAAATATTCGATCAGGCGGGCAAACCGTTCTTTTCGCGATATTCTCATGCCTGCAAAAATAGGTGTTTTGGCGACAATGTGCATACTGTTGATGGGGTTGGTCGTTACTATAAAGGTTGCTTCGTCCCGATTGCTCGGGACTCGCAATGAAGTTGCTTCGTCGCTGAGTTCGATGATGGGGAATAAAGGTTGCTTCGTCCCGATTTCTCGGGACTCGCAATGAAGTTGCTTCGTCGCTGAGTTCGATGATGGGGAATAAAGGTTGCTTCGTCCCGATTGCTCGCGACTCGCAATGAAGTTGCTTCGTCGCTGCGCTCCTCGTTATGATGTCGATCGTAATAAATAAAGGTTGCTTCGTCGCTGCGCTCCTCGCAATGACGGCGCCGCTGGGGTATTAGAAAAGGTCGTAGAGCGGCGGGCGAAGCCCGCCGCTCTACGACCACTATTTTTTCTGCGCTCGCGCCGTCATTGCGAGTCCCGCGAAAGCGGGACGAAGCAACCTATTCAAACACAATCTTCCCCGAATACACTTTCCGGCCGTTGCTCAACGCGACGTGGTATAGTCCCTTGGCTTGCGCCTGGATATCAATTCGAAGGATTCCATGGACATTTTCAACTTTCTCCTTTTGAACGAACTTTCCCATCATATCATGAATAGATAATACCAGATCTTTATCTCCCTTGAGTTCATCCGGAATTTGCAGGTTAACGACCCCTCTTACGGGGTTTGGGAAGATAAGCAGGTCATCCTCCGCAAAATCCTGGAATCCAGGTGGAAACAAGCTGAAATCGGTCAGTTCTCCAAGCTTGTCCGGATCATCCCCATTCAATGCGTACAAGTCGAAAATAAGGGTATCAATACATACATCTGTGATGATGATGTTATCCCTGACACCACCTCCCATGCCGCTTGCAATCAGGGTAATATTGTCGTATGCATAATACATGAAAGGAGAGACAAAATCAGTACATCCAAGGTCACCGGCATACATCACCACCTTGTTGGGCAATGCATTCAGAATGGGCTCTATTTCGTTCCAGAAATTTGTACTTCCAGGGTAGTGACCGATATAGTTGATCGTGACATTCCTGAAGATGCTGTCGGGGCTCCACCAGATCAGTTCATGAAGCATGATGAACACGTACCTTGATTGTGGGGCAAAACTGTCGAGTGTTGAAACAAGGAATTCTTTCTGGGACCCGGTAATATTCCAGTTATCAAGACCTGGGGTAAGAATGACAAAAAGGTCACTATCGTGCTTAAAACAGGAATAGTACGGACCGAAACGCAGGAGAAACTCATCACCCATATCATGGTTTCCGGCAGCAATATAGACGGGCATATTCATGCTGTCGATATTCACCTGGGCCGAATCCCAATACTGGGCATTGGATACAGCAACCACATCGCCAGTAAGAAAGGCCAATCCCATTCCTGGGTAAGCGTTTAGGAAAGGGATCTGCTCCACAAACGGCTGATGAAGTCCAAACTGAACATTCGATGGGCTTCCGTAGGTATGACCGGCTGTGAAGAAGGAGTATCGGTATTCATGATGTTGGGAAAATACCTGGATTCCCGTCAGAATAATCAGGATCAGGAATAATGGCTTTTGAATGAAATATCTGATCATTAATTGGAAAGATCTTTTTACAGTTGTAAAGATAGTAAAGTGTTCATTCTTTTGATGACTATTTGCATAACCTTTTGAAGATTTTCCGATTAAGCTGTAAAGATCGGAAGAATGAAAAGATTAGGGCAGTTTTACATGTACATCCTTACCAACCGAAGCAATCATGTTCTTTACACCGGTGTTACCAACAACCTGAAGCGTCGTGTATTAGAGCATAAAGGAAAAAGGAACAGTGGGTTTACCAGTCAGTACAATGTTGACAAGCTTGTTTATTACGAGATTTTCGATTCGATCAAAGATGCCATTTACCGGGAGAAGCAGATCAAAGCTGGTCCCCGAAGGAAAAAGATTGCATTGATCGAAGGTAAGAACAAGATGTGGAGGGATTTGTTTGAGGATTTATAGGGGTTGCTTCGTCCCGATTTCTCGGGACTCGCAATGAAGTTGCTTCGTCGCTGCGCTCCTCGTTATGATGTCGATCGTAATAAATAAAGGTTGCTTCGTCGCTGCGCTCCTCGCAATGACGGCGCCGCTGGGGTATTAGAAAAGGTCGTAGA
>VGGL01000018.1 GCA_016868575.1 Bacteroidota bacterium | reverse complement strand
TTTTTGATTTTTGATTGAATTAGCCGATTAAAGATTGTGGAGATGTTATTACCTTGACAACCCTCTGTGGAACTCGGTTTTTCTTTGTGGATCTCCGTGGTAAAAAGAGATCTTTCTTAATAACCACAGAGAACCACAGAGTAGGCACGGGGAAACACGGAGGAGGGATGTTGACTACCGAAAAAACCTGTGAAGATCTGTTACATCTGCGTCATCGGCGTTCTATCAAGGCAAATTCCCCGAATCAACCGGATGACGGACTCACGAATGGATGAATGCCCGGGAATTGGCGCAGCACGCTACTTCTGAATCACCGGAATCCCATTATAGCACCCGTACCCTCCGACTTGTTCGAGGTTAACGTCGAGCCTGTCATCAAATGATTTGACCACGACTTCCACCTGACCATCTGCATTTACAGGAACCATCGTATATCCATTGGGAGGGGGCGATTTTTGCTCCGCCATAGCCTTCGGGATGATACTCAGGTTTCTAAGGGTTAAGATCACCAGACAGGCGGCTATCACCGTCAGGATGACATTCAGGTAAACATTGCTTTTCATATGGAAAAATTTTTAGCGAAGATAGTAACCTTTTGACTCTTTTCCGATTAAGCAATAAATGATATCCTATGAAATCGACAGTGAAACGTCATCAAGACAAGTACTCGGCACGTATCCGGATGATCGCCTATCTAAAGGATTTGATGTACTTCAACCGGGGAGAGCAGCGAGGGATCCTGGTTTTATTATCGTTGATATTCCTTGTATTGGGCTTTAATATGCTCATTCCTTACCTCTTCCCCCAGAAGCCGACCGACTTCAGCCAGTTTGAAAAAGAAATTGCGCTATTTGAAGCGCAACTGGCTGATTCCACAACCACAGGCATCACCATCAAAGAGATGAAGCCACAGTACTCCCAAACACCTCCACCGATAGCGGTTGGGCAAACAGAGAAAGGATCCTCCAGGCGGGACATTCCAATGATTGAATTGAACACTTCCGACACGATCTTGTTGCTTGAACTACCCGGCATTGGCGCTTCTTTTTCGCGGCGGATCATCAAATACCGGGAAAAACTTGGAGGCTATTATGCAACTTCCCAACTGCTGGAGGTTTATGGGATGGATTCCACACGCTATGCGGGTGTTTGTGAATATGTGCGGGCAGATACGACCCTGATCCGTCGGCTTGATATTCAAAAAGCCACATTCAAGGAATTATTGAATCATCCGTACCTGGAGTACGATCAGGTGAAAGAGATCTGCCGGCTGAGGGACAAAAAGAAGTTGAAAAATAAAACTGATCTGGAGCCAATCGTTGGAAAAATGCTTTACCGTAAGCTCCAGCCCTACCTTTACTGAAACTTATCTTCATTCACTTCATTCACTTCATTCTCTTCATTCTCTTCATTCTCTTCTTCCTCCCACTCATACTGTTTCCGTTGAGGCCCCTGGTTTTTATAGAACAGGGCGATGACAAAGCCAGCTACAAGTCCCATCAAATGGCCTTCCCAGGAGATTCTTTCCATCGGGAAAAATTGGGGGAAGACACCCCAGAGCAGTCCGCCATACAGAAAAGCCACCAGGAGCGAGAGGGCGGCCAAGCGGTTATCACGCCGGATGACGCCACTGGTGAAGAGAAAAGCAGCCAGCCCATAGATCAAGCCACTGGCGCCGACATGAGGTGCGTCGCTCCGTGCCAGAAACCAGGTCCAAAGACCACTCAGCAGGTATATCCAGAAAAAGACCGGCCATGCGATCTTTTCATAGAAAAAGAAAAGAGCTGCACTTAGCACAAGTACCGGGATGGAGTTCGCCATCAGATGCGACAGGTTGGCATGAAGCAGCGGCATGGTTAAAATGCCGATCAACCCTTTCTTCTGAAGCGGGTACAAGCCATATTGGGGTAATTCAAGATGGAAATGAAGATCGATGATCATGATCACCCAAAGGAGAAACAGGAAGAAGATGGGAAACCAAAGCCGGTGTCGGAGCAAATTGAACGAGTATGGCATGACCACTTGAAAATTAAGCCGTTAAAAATAGTTAAATAAAGCATCCACGGACTTCGCGGGGGTAAAATAATTTACCTTTGCAGCCGTTTAAAGCCTAAATTCACCTTATTTATGAAAATCCGTTCGCTCATCCTGGCCATCCTGTTACTCACCTTTCCATTCATCTTATTTTCCCAGTCGAAACAAGATCCCAATGCCGGCATTGACAAGTACATTGCTGCCATGCAGTTGATCAAATTCGCTTATGTTGATACCGTGAAAGAATCAAAACTGGTAGAAACCGCCCTTATTGAAACCCTTAAAGAACTCGACCCGCATTCCCAATATATCTCAAAAAAAGAACTAGCCCAGGCCAACGAGCCGTTGGTTGGGAATTTTGAAGGGATTGGCGTTCAATTCCAGATCTTTAAAGATACGATCCTGATTGTCCATCCCATCCCCGGCGGGCCTTCCTATAAACTGGGTATTCAGTCGGGCGACAAGATCATCAGGATCAATGAAGAGGAGGTAGCCGGAAAGAAGATCAGCAACAAATTTGTGTTCGACCGGTTGCGCGGAAAGAAGGGGACAAAGGTGAATGTCAGCATCCTCCGGAGGGGTAACAAGGATCTGCTGGAATATGCGATCACCCGGGATAAAATTCCCATCAACAGCATTGATGCGGCCTTTATGTTTGATAAAGAGGTGGGATACATCAACCTGAACCGGTTTTCGCAGACTACCATGAATGAATTCCGCACCGCCATGGATAAGCTGAAAGCCCAGGGTATCAAAAAGCTCATCCTCGACCTGCGGGGAAATTCCGGGGGCTATCTGAATACAGCGGTTGAACTCTCCGATGAATTCCTGCCCTCCGGCAAGCTGGTGGTTTATACCAAGGGTATGCGGGCTCCTTCGGAAAAGTTTGTTTCCTCGGCCCGTGGCAACTTTGAGCAAGGCCAGCTGGTGATCCTGATCAACGAGGGCTCGGCTTCGGCCAGCGAGATTGTCTCCGGTTCGGTACAAGACTGGGACCGTGGTATCATTCTGGGTCGCCGTTCCTTCGGAAAAGGGCTTGTACAGCGCCCATTCATGCTTCCTGATAGTTCCGAGCTCCGGCTAACTACCGCCCGCTATTACACACCCAGCGGAAGGTGCATCCAGCGACCCTATACGGAAGGATTTGATGATTATATGTCAGATTTCCGGAACCGTGTCAGGCATGGTGAACTGGTCAGTGCCGACAGCATTCATATGAACGATTCACTCAAATATTTCACCAATAACAAGCGGACCGTTTATGGCGGCGGCGGGATCATGCCCGATGTTTTTGTCGCATGGGACTCCACCATCTATACCGATTATTATACCGATCTCCGCAGGAAAGATGTCATCAATGGCTTTGTAACCCAATTTGTGGATAATCAACGGGCCGACCTCCTGAAAAAATATCCTGAATTTTTGAGGTTTAAGAAAGACTTTGTGGTTGATGAAGAGATGCTGAAGGATTTCATTGCGCTTGGAGAAAAGGAAGGTGTACCCTTCAAGGAAGAAGATTATCACATCTCCAAACAACTGATTGCCAACCAGTTGAAAGCGCTTACTGCCCAGAAGCTGTGGGATTACAATGCATTCTTCGAGATCGCACTGGAGATTGACAACGAGTTCCTGCGTGCCATTGACCTGTTGAAAGGACCTGATTACACCTCTTACCTGATCAGCAAATAGGTCGCGGGATCAACAGCGTTCATTTTTAATTCAACACATTTGTGACCAGTTTGGCCGCATCCTCCAGGGTGATAGCTGACTTGACTTTGAGTCCCGACTCATCGATGATCTTTTTACCCTCTTCGGCGTTGGTACCCTGCAGCCGTACGATGATCGGCACATGGATCTCGCCAATGTTGCGGTAGGCATCAACTACCCCTTGCGCTACCCGGTCGCACCGGACAATACCGCCGAAAACATTCAGCAGGATGGCTTTCACATTCGGATCTTTCAAGATGATGCGGAAACCTTCCTCTACCCTTTTGGCATTGGCGGAACCACCCACATCGAGGAAGTTGGCCGGGTCGCCGCCGGATAATTTAATGATATCCATGGTTGCCATCGCCAGTCCGGCGCCGTTCACCATGCATCCGACGTTGCCATAGAGCTTGACGTAATTCAGGTCGAATTTGCCTGCTTCCACCTCGATGGGATCTTCTTCACCCAGGTCGCGCATGGCTTCAATATCGGGATGCCGGTAAAGGGCATTGTTGTCGATGGACATTTTGGTGTCAGCCGCCAGAATCTTGTAATCAGAAGTTTTGATCACCGGGTTGATCTCGATGAGCGAAGCATCGCAATCGACGTATGTGTTGTAGACCGCTGAGATGAATTTCAGCATGTTCTTATAAGCTTCGCCTTTCAGGTTCAGGTTGAAGGCAATTTTACGGCATTGAAAGGGTTGAAGACCCACTTTCGGATCGACGAGTTCAGTGAAGATTTGATCAGGGGTTTCTTCGGCAACCTGTTCAATGTCCATCCCTCCGCGGGGAGAATACATGATCATATTCTGGCCTTTCATCCGGTTCAGCAGGATGCTGAGATAGTACTCCGCCGGTTCCGATTCGCCGGGATAATAGATATTCTGCTCCACCAATATTTTCCTGACCAGCTTCCCCTGAGGGCCAGTCTGAGGTGTTACCAGTGTCATCCCGAGGATATTTCCGGCATGTTTTTTCACCTCTTCCAGGGTATGACAAACCTTCACCCCTCCCCCTTTGCCCCTGCCTCCGGCATGGATCTGGGCCTTGACCACCCATTTTTCAACATCCGCACTCTCACGGATCAGTTCAGCAGCCTTGATGGCCTCATCCACCGTGCGAGCCATCATCCCCTCGGGAACAGCCACACCATGCTTCTTCAACAAGCCTTTGCTTTGGAATTCATGCAGATTCATAGCGATATACAGATTGGCGTTGGCCAAAAGTAGATAAATATTTTATAACCGGAACACATCGTTTTCGTACTTTTGCACCCTTGTTCAGGCGTATGCTGCAAATCAAAGACATCCACAAGTCATTCGGCACCCTCGAAGTGCTGAAAGGAATCAACCTCGATGTGCAACAAGGAGCGATCATCAGTCTCGTCGGCGCGTCGGGAGCCGGAAAGTCAACACTCCTGCACATCATCGGCACTCTTGATCAGCCCGACCGCGGAGAGGTGATCATCCAGGGTACCAACGTTCACCGACTCAGGGAAAAAAAACTCTCCGACTTCCGGAATCGCCAGATCGGTTTCATCTTCCAGTTCCACCACCTGCTGCCTGAGTTCACTGCGCTCGAGAATATCTGTATCCCGGCTTTCATCCTTGGAAAATCAAAAAAAGAGAGTGAGCAAAAAGCGCTCGGAATCATGGAGATACTTCGTATCCGCGAGCGGGCCGGCCACAAACCTTCCGCTTTGTCGGGAGGCGAACAGCAACGGGTCGCAGTGGCCCGTGCACTGATCAACGACCCGGCGCTGATCCTGGCAGATGAGCCATCCGGAAACCTGGATTCTGTTGCTGCCGTGGCACTTCACAAATTGTTCTTTGAACTCCGTGAACAGTTCCATCAGACCTATGTCATCGCCACCCATAACCAGGAACTGGCCGCCATGTCAGACCGGATATTAACCATCCGCGACGGGATTATTGTGACCTAGAAAATTTTTCGACCGCTATTCCGTTTCTTATCTTATGTCATCCAACGAATAAAATGATATCCAGACACCGAAAAAAAATATCCTCCGCTACCCTCCTCTTGTTTTTCCTTGCTTTGCTTATCACGGCATCAGGATTGGCCATCCGGCACGCTTTCCTGGCTGCCCCTGAAACAGCTCATTCAGCAGGGATCAACATTGTCCAGGACGATTCCCTGTACAACCGGATCATCTCCAAGGCAGATAATTTGTTTTTTGTGGCGCAATATGCGGAAGCGAAAAGTGAATACGAGAAAGCGGCCCAACTTAAACCCCTAGAGAAATACCCTAAAGAACAGATCCGGAAAATTAACCAGCTGCCGGGGCAAACGGTGAAAAAACAGGAGGATTACCAGTCGGTCATTGCATCTGCCGACAAGTACTATGCAGCCAAGGATTACCTCAATGCCAAGGCAGCCTATCAGCTCGCCACTGAGATCAAACCCGACGAATCCTATCCAAAGCAACAGCTGGCAGCGGTCATGGAGGTCATCCGGTCGCAAAAAGCACAAAACATCCTGTATGATGTGGCCATTGCAAATGCTGAAAAATTTCTGGCAAATAAGGATTATGAAAAGGCCAAGACCGAGTTCCAAAATGCCTTGAATATTTTACCTGGCGCCCAGTATCCGAAGGATAAGATCAATGAGATCACCAAAATCCGGATTGATGCCCAGGTGAAGGAGGATCTTTACAAGCAGGCCATTGCCAAAGCAGATCAATATTTTGAAGAGAAAATCCTCCCGGCATCCCGGACGGAATACCAAAAAGCCGCTCTCCTGAAGCCTGAAGAGAAATACCCCAAAGAAAGGATCAAGGAGATAGATGCCCTGCTGGCAGCACAAAAGGGGACTGAAGATGCCTATAACCAGGCAATTGCACTGGCGGATAAATATTTCAGGGATCAGTCATATCCGAATGCACGGAGTGAATATGTCAAAGTATCCGGTATCAAGCCGGCAGAAGCTTATCCGGTCCAACAGATCCGGAAGATTGATGACCTGCTGACCAGTCAGGCCAATATCAAGCTGCGCTACGACCAATATATTAACCTGGCCGACAGCTTGTACATCCTGAAAGATTTTGCAGAAGCATTACGAAACTACCGGAATGCACTGGGTGTAAAACCTGGAGAATCCTATCCGCAGCAAATGATCGAAAAAGCCTCCAAACTGCTCAGCAACAGTGAAGAGGAAGCCAAGATCCTCCTGGAAAGCTACCTGGCGGCCATCGCCGAAGCAGACAAATTATTTGGAGAACAATCCTGGTCGAAAGCGCTGGAAGCCTACCAGCAGGCCGGTAACCTGAAACCGGCAGAAAGTTATCCCAAACAAAAGATCAAAGAGATCAACGATCTGCTGGCTGCCAATAAGAAAAAAGAAGATGACTATACCACTGCAATCTCCACCGGAGACGCGAAGATGACCGAGAAAGCTTATGCAGAAGCCCTGACCGCCTACCAGCGCGCCTCCACCATCAAGCCTGCGGAACAGTACCCGAAAGAGAAGATCGCCGAGATCAACAAGCTCCTGGCTGACCTCAAAGCCAAAGACGACGCCTACAATGAAGCCATTACCCGTGCTGACAGGCTGTTTGGGGAACAATCGTACATGGAAGCCCTGGCTGCTTATCAGTCTGCTTCCACCATCAAGCCGGAGGAAGCGTATCCCAAGACGAAGATCACCGAGATCAATGGGATCCTGGCTGAGATCAGACAACGGGATGCAGTGTATCTTGCCGCGATTGCATCTGGTGACAAACTGATGTCAGAAAAGTCGTATGATTCATCCCTGGTCTATTTCAGAAAAGCTTCGCAGATCAAACCTGCAGAAACCTATCCGCAACAAAAGATCAAGGAACTGAACAACCTGCTTGCCGATCTGCGAGGCAGGCAACAGATGTATGAAGAGTTGGTTACCAAAGGAAATCAGTCGCTGGAACGAAAGGATTACCCTGAAGCCAAAGACTTCTTTGTTCAGGCCGGCAACCTCCTGCCGGATGAATCTTATCCGAAGAACAAGATTGCGGAGATCGAGCGGATCATGGCGGAAATGGAACGCCTTAACCGGGAAAAATACAACAAAGCCATTGCGGAAGCCGATGGATTCTATAACAACGAAATATTCGACAAAGCCATTGAGTCGTATGAGCTTGCCTCCGGTTATCTTCCTTATGAACCTTATCCCAAGGAAAGGATCCGGAAAATCAAGAAATATCTCAGGGAAAACGCCCTGGTCAATATCCTGGATAGCCCGGTTAACATCAGTTCGAACAATGAGAGGAAGTTCGAATTCAGTCCGATCAATGTGGCCGCCCGAAAAAACAATTATGTCTTCATCCGGATCAGGAATCTAAGTACGAAAGACCTGAACGTGATGCTACGTTACGGCAAGGAAGGACAGATCAACGGAGGGATTGTCATGCGCAGCTTCCCACCAGGGGAAACCGCCACAGAACGGCTGGTGAGCGTCAGGGAACAAGATACCTGGTACCGGGAGGACAACAACTGGATCAGCGTCTATCCACAGGGAGGTGACATCGAAGTGTCATTTATCCAGATCAACAGGGCAACGAAAATTGAATGACCGGCACTGATCTCATCAACAGTGGTGATCTGTCACAGAAACCAGGCTGGGTGCGGATTTCGCTTCATCTAACCACCACTGATGACGAAGTCCGGTCAAGGATTTTCTGCCCTACAGGACAATCCAGGCATCCCATCCGGTCACAGTAAAACGCTTTCAATTCCAACAGACCCTGGGTATCCATGGCTGACCGCGGGGTGATGCCGGCCATTTTCCACCTCCTGATGACCAGATTGTCCTCGGGATTGAGCGCATGAAGGAGCTCGAATATCTTCCCCTTCTCTCCTTCCTTTCCGGTATAGTCAGCATATAAAAGCCGCAAGGGAATGAGTGCATTGATCAGTATCGTCAGGCAAGCGTCCGCACCCAAACGCCGGGGCGCCTTCTTGACCGGCTTTCCAAATAAATAATGGGTTTCCCAATAGGGTGAGACACCCACATCAAAGAGGGAATAAACCTCATGGAGATGCTCCGTATCCAGCAACTTCCTGAACAGGTTCCCATGCCTGACGCAGAGCATGGCCAATTGAGCCATTCGAATGGTTGGAAAACCAGATGGGCGTAACCGGAGAAAATTCCACTGACCCGGTTGCGGCTTTTGAAGGGCATATTTCAACATCAGATATTGATACTCCTTCTTCAGCTGCTGATGATATTCATCCGTGATCTCATCCTCCAAAAATCCCGCCTGTCCAAACATCAGCGCCTCCAATTGGAACAGGTCACTGTGGTGCATCCGGATGACTTTCAGGGGAAGCGACCGGGCAAGTTGTTCAAACTGAAAAGTATTCTGCCGGATGCCGAAGCTTTCGGCCAGCAAAATGAAACACATCGTCTCCCAATCCCCTTTCAATTCATCCAGGAACTCACCGATGCCCCTTTTCCGCTTCTCCATTCTTTCCGCACATAGCCGCTCAAACCAGGATGTGAGAATCGCCGGCTCCACTCCTGCGATCATCCCCTCGCAAGCTACCCAACGCTTGTTGCCCGTCAATGCTTCGTATTTCTCGAAACGGAGCAAGACCCCGGGATGTGATTTGAGTTCGAGCGCCGGCAGCTCCTTGCCCTGTTCGTCCCTTACATGGGTATCGTTCATAAATACCACATGCAGAATAATATTCCCATACCCCTTGTCCTGGTGATGCCTGTGCCGGTACCAATCCGATGCCAGCAAATGGATTTCCACGTTCCCTGCCCAGAGGGTTTGATCCATCCGGATCCTGGCGTTCAGGAAATCTGGCCCTTCATTGGTATTATGAAGACCAGGATGGATCACCTGAAGCGGCTTACCATCAGTAGTGAACAACGGCCCCCGCAGCAAACGGTATTTCCAAATGTGATGTAAAAACTGCTCTGTCATAACGCTTAATCCGGAAAATCCTGAAAAGTCACCTATTCTCATAAAGTTTTTTTTCAATGAATGATTATCAAGAGGAAAAAATTGCCACCACTTGCTTTTCTTTGTATATTTGCACACTGAACTGAATCATGCATGGGTGAGGTTGAGGTCATCATCGATAGAATAAAGAAGAAGATCTCACGTTTATTAAAAGAGAATAAACAGTTGAAGGAAGAACTGAAAAAAGCCACAGAAAAGGTCAACGAATTAAAGGAAGTAATTGATAAACAAACAGATATAAACAACGAACTAACTGAAAAAAACCGAATATTAACTTTAAACAAGATAATTGACAGCCGGGAAGGCAGAACAGATGCCAGAAGGAAGATAAATGAAATGGTGCGGGAAATCGACAAGTGCATCGGACTTCTTAATAAATAACATCCACGATGTCGGGAGAATTGACCATAACGATCAAGATTGGAGAAAAGCCATACAGGCTAACGATTGAGCGGGGGCAGGAAATGGTGTTCAGGCAGGCGGCACAGCAGCTTGAGCAGCGCATGGTCAATTACAGAGATGTGTACGCTTACAAAGACAAACAAGACCTGTTGGCGATGGTAGCATTGGAATATGCCGCTCAGGTTATTTTGATGAATGGACAGACCGAAGAGAAACAAGGGGAGCTGACAGGTCAGTTGCAGGAATTGGAACAGATGATCACGATGGATGCATAAGAAGCAGATGCCAGACGTTCTTTGAAAACATTTAAGATTTAACCCGCTTTAGTTTAACGCGTTTGTAAACCTAACATATTTACATTTAGGGTTACGCTCATAGTCACGTAGGACAGGCCTCGCCCCGTCTCCGACGGGTATCCTTCAACGGGTCAGTGGAAATTCGAAATGGCTGGCAACCCTATCCGTGTCATTTGAGGTTTACCTTAAATTCTAAACTTCAGCGGGTTTCTTTTTTATCTTCTCCCCGGGATTATTTACCAAATAACAACTATTTACTATGTGGGACCCCATTTACATTGCCATCTTCGCCCTGTCGGGCATGGTGGTTGGCGGATTACTGACCAGCACGATCCTGCGGAAATCCGTTGAAAAGAAACGAAAAGCCATCCTTCTCGATGCCGAAGAAAAAGGCGAGATGATGAAGAAAGAGAAGATGTTGCAAGCCAAGGAGAAATTTCTCCAATTGAAAGCAGAACACGAAAAAATTGTTCAGGAGAAAAATGAAGAGATCCAACGGAATGAAAATAAACTGAAACAAAAGGAAACTGCTTTCAGCCAAAAACTGGAAGAAAACAGCAAAAAGCAAAAGGAACTCGAGACCATCAAGCAAAACCTCACACATCAGATGGAAATCGTGACCAAGAAACAACAAGACTTGGAGCGTATTCATAAGGAACAGGTCGATAAGCTGGAGGTTATTGCCAATATCTCAGCCAATGAAGCCAAGGCACAGCTGGTCGAGTCGCTGAAAGAAGAAGCCAAAGCCGATGCGATCACCCAATCCCGCGAAATCGTTGAAGAAGCCAGGATGACCGCCGGAATGGAAGCCAAGAAGATCGTCATCGAAGCCATTCAACGCACCGCTGTTGAGCATGCCGTTGAAAACACCGTCTCCGTTTTCAACATCGACAACGAGGAAATGAAAGGAAGGATCATCGGCCGGGAAGGAAGAAATATCCGGACGTTGGAATCCCTCACCGGCGTGGAGATCATCATCGACGACTCTCCCGATGCCATCATCCTCTCCAGCTTTGACCCGGTGCGGCGTGAAATTGCCCGCCTCTCCCTGCATAAACTGGTCACCGATGGCCGAATCCACCCCGCCAGGATTGAAGAAGTAGTGACCAAAACCAGAAAACAGATCGAACAGGAAATTGTTGAGATCGGAAAACGGACAACCATCGACCTCGGCATCCTGAATGTTCACCATGAACTGGTACGGCTCGTCGGTAAGATGAAATACCGTTCCTCTTACGGACAAAACCTGTTACAACATTCCGTTGAAGTTGCCAAGCTAAGCGCTTCCATGGCCATAGAGCTGGGACTGAATCCCAAGAAAGCGAAACGGGCCGGGTTGCTGCACGACATTGGCAAGGTAAGCGATAATGAACCCGACCTGCCGCATGCCCTGCTGGGGATGAAGCTGGCTGAAAAATTCAAGGAAAAACCTGAGATCATCAACGCCATCGGGGCACACCACGATGAAATCGAGATGGACAATCTGATCTCTCCCATCGTGCAGGTGTGTGATGCCATCTCGGGAGCCCGCCCCGGCGCCCGGAGAGAAGTGGTGGAAGCCTATATCGAACGCTTGAAACGGCTGGAAGATATCGCCCTCTCCTACCCCGGCGTGGTGAAAACCTATGCCATCCAGGCCGGCCGTGAACTGCGGGTCATCGTGGGAGCTGAAAAAGTATCTGATTCGGAAGCAGCCCAGATCAGCTTCGACCTCTCCAAGAAGATCCAAAGCGAAATGACTTACCCCGGGCAGATCAAGATCACCGTCATCAGGGAAACAAGAGCGATAAACTACGCGAAATAGGATTAACGGTTCTCAAAAACTTCCGTAGTTACCAGGGCGCCTTTATCATAAACTTCCCGCTGGATCAGCTTTTCTGATTCATCGTAATAGCGCCATTCACCATCGCTTAGTCCATCTGCATAAGCGCCTGTGATCAGCTTGCTGCCATCCAGGTCAAAAACCTCAAAAGGACCCTGCTTCAGGCCATATTCAAAATGGCCTTTGAGCTTCATGGAGCCATCGGAATGGTATTGGATCCACTCCCCATGCTGAAGATCCTGAACCCAGGAGATGACTTCCATCACCTTCCCGTCAGGATAATAGGTATGGGAGATACCATGTTTTAACCCGTCATGAAACTGCTCATCGGAGACCAAGTATCCTTCTGCGCCGTTACAGTAGCGCCACAGGCTGTCCTTTTTTTCTCCCTGGTAGTTCCCTTCGGCAATCATTTTACCCTGGGTATTGAAAAGGCGGGTACGCGCATGTTGTCCAGAATCAGTGAAAACCGAAATGGCTTTGAGCTTGCCATTCTCATGGTAATACCGGAACTCTCCCGTGGGTATATCATGAAAAAACCGGCCTTCATATATCCTATTTCCTGAGGCTGTATATTTGACCCAGTAGCCTTGTTTCTTCCCTTGCTCATCAGTCTTGTTCAGTGTATCAGATTGAGCCAGGGCGGTCTGCATCCAAAGAACAGGCAATAACAGGAATGAAATGATGGTTCGCAATGGTGTAGTGAATTTGACTGAAACAAAAATACATAACTTCGCAATGGGAAGAATAGCTCTTTTTACCTGACATCATCCATGGAACAATATCCGTCAAAGTTACTCGAATCGGCTGTCAATGAACTCTCCAAACTGCCCGGTATTGGCCGGAAAAGCGCACTCCGGATGGCGCTTCATCTGCTCAAGAAACATCCTGAAGAGGTGGAAGCCCTGGCCGGGTCGATCAGTATGATGGCCAAAGAGATTAAGTTCTGCAGCGAATGTCATTGCATTTCGGATGAAGAGATCTGTCACATTTGCTCGAATCCGAAACGGGTGCGCGACATCCTATGTGTGGTGGAGGATATCAGGGATGTGATCGCCATTGAAAAGACCGGACAGTTCATCGGTCTCTACCATGTGCTGGGCGGGATCATTTCCCCGATGGAGGGGATCGCGCCTGCCGACCTGACCATCGAAAGCCTGGTAACCCGTTGCGGCACGAGCCAAATCCGGGAAATCATCCTGGCCCTCCCTGCCACGATCGAAGGGGACACGACTAATTATTATATCTCGAAAAAGCTCGACGGGAAAGGGATTGCATTAACCATTATCGCCCGGGGAATCTCTTTTGGCGACGACCTGGAATACACGGATGAGGTCACCCTCGGTCGTTCCATCCTGAACCGTCAGCCATATGCACATTCCCTGCATCCGTAGCCACCATTTCCACCTCCTCGATCATCTGGAACAGGTCAATCTGGTTTTCTGAAACATAGGTAGGAGGCGGTACATCTTTTTGATACCGTTTAAAGATCGGCTGGATGGCTTTCTTGATAGCCCTGACCGGGGTGGTATGGTTGGCCCGGCAGAATTTATCCAACGCAGTTTTCTGTCCTGAAGTCAGTTTGAGCTTGACTATCTTGTAGCGGACTTTACGGGCTTTTTTACGACGTTTTTTGATGACCATATCTTATTTATTTATCAACGCTCCGATGTCGGCAATGAGTTTGCGGGCCAGGTGATCCGCTTTGGTGGACGCATCACTTTCAGCATAAATGCGGATGATCGGCTCGGTGTTTGACTTTCGCAGATGAACCCACTCCCGGCCAAACTCAATCCGCAGCCCGTCAACAGTGTTCTGAGGGTGGTTCTTGTATTGCTCACTGATCAGATGGAGTATCTTGTTAAGGTCAATGCCCGGCTGCAATTCGATCCTCGATTTGGCGATCACATATTTTGGGTAGAGATCCCGCAGGGCGGCACAGCTCTTGCCCGACTTTGCCAGCCAGGTGAGAAAGAGGGCGATGCCGGCGAGCGCATCCCGGCCATAATGCAGGGCAGGATAGATAATACCCCCGTTGCCTTCTCCGCCGATGATGGCTCCGATCTCCTTCATCTTCTTCACCACATGGACTTCTCCAACTGCCGATGCCTCATACGTTTGACCATATTTCTCCGTCACCTCTTTCAAAGCCCTTGAAGACGACAGGTTGCTGACGGTATTTCCTGGGGTATGTTGAAGGATGTAATCGGCCACAGCCACCAGGGTGTACTCTTCACCAAACAGCTCGCCTTCTTCTGTTACCAGTGCCAGCCGATCAACGTCCGGATCGACAGCGATGCCCAGGTCGGCATCCTTATCTATAACCATCTTGGCCAGGTCATCCAGGTAAGGCGGTATAGGCTCCGGGTTGTGGGCAAAATGGCCATCGGGCATGCAGTTGAGTTCGTGGATCTCTGCTACCCCTAATGCGTTCAGCAACCTTGGAACGGCGATACCCCCGACAGAGTTCACCGCATCCACCGCTATGCAGAACTTCTTTTTGCGGATCGCTTCAACGTCCACCAGGTCAAGGGAAAGGATCTGCTGAATATGAAAATCCAGCAACGTATCATCCATCCTGTATGACCCAACCTGCTCTATTCCGGGATAAACAAACGTGCCGGCTTCAGCAAATGCCTGGATTTGCTTCCCCGCTTCCTCCGAGAGAAATTCCCCCTGGTGATCAAGCAATTTGAGGGCATTCCAGTGCTTCGGATTATGGCTTGCGGTGAGGATGATACCGCCATCGGCCTGGAAGAAGGGAACAGCTATCTCAACAGTCGGCGTTGTGGCCAGTCCGAGATCAATAACTTCCACGCCCAGGCTCATCAGGGTTCCGGAAACGATCTTGCCGACCATCTGCCCGGATATCCTGGCATCTCTTCCAACCACCACCCGGAGAGGCTTATTGCTGCCACCCTGCGAAAGATGTAACGTATAAGCCGTTACAAATCCTACCACATCAGGCGGATTCAGGCCTTCGCCAACCGCTCCTCCAATGGTACCCCGGATCCCAGAAATCGATTTTATCAATACCATACTATCTCACCATGTTTTTTCGTTATACAGATAAACAGAAAACGCCACAAATATAGGATTTTTGTAACTTTGTAGCACTATTTGAGCACACGATGGGCAGGCAACAAGATCCATTTCCGGATGATGAAACCGTTTCACTGGTCAGACGCTACGAGCGGATGCTGAAGCGGAAGGAACATTTCTTTTTTGATGTGGAAGAATTTGAGGAGATCATCGATTATTACCTCCATAAAAACCTGTTGAATAAAACCCGGCAGACCATCCGGCATGCCCTGCTTCAACATCCCCGTAATACGTCGATCCTTCTCCGGAAAGCCATGTACCTGATCAGCAGCGATAAGGCACAGGAAGCCCTGGCATTGCTGCAAGACATCAGAAGCCTCGCCGCAGGCAGCTATGAGTTATACATGACCCAGGGCACTGCTTACTCCCGGCTGGGAAAATACGAGGAAGCGGTAAAACATTACAAACACGCTGTGAAGTACGGCAGCCCCGAAGAGAAAGTCGACGCGTATATCCAGATTGCTTACGAATATGAGGGCATGGGGGATTATGCCAAAGCCATTGCTTTCCTGAAATGGGCGCTGCAGGATGATCCGGAAAGGGATTACCTTCTTGATGACATCAGCATGGCCTATGAAGTGGGAGACATGCAGGAAGAAGCGGTCACCTTTTTCACTGAATATACAGATAAGAATCCATTTTCAGCCCCGGCCTGGTTTTGTCTGGGTATCGCTTATCATGGTATCCGGCAATTCGATAAATCGATCATGGCCTATGATTATGCCCTGGCCCTCGACGAAACCTTCGTTTCTGCCTACTTTGGGAAAGCCAATGCCTACACGGCAACGGAAGATTACCATAAAGCCATCTCCGTCTACCGGGAAGCCCTCCCCCACACCACCTACGAGCCGCTTACCTACTATTATATCGGGGAGTGTTACCAGAACCTGGAAGATTACAACAAAGCCATCGATTACTTCATGAAATCGATCCGGATTGACGAGCTTTTTGAAGATGCCTGGTCAAACATTGGCATCTCCTACCAGGAAATGGGCAAATTCAGGGAATCATTGCCCTTTCTGAAGAAAGCTTCGGAGCTTAATCCTTCGAATACGCTTGCTTTATTTGAACTGGCCGACTCGTACTACGAACTTGACAAGTATGATGAGGCGGAAGACCTTTACAACAAGGTTGTGGAGCTGGAGCCGGGCAATGTTCAGGCATACCTTGACCTTTCTCATCTATATGCGGTGAGAGACCGGTTTGAAGAAGCGATCCGCATCATCCAGGATGGGATCGCCATCGTAGGGGAAGATGCATCTCTTTACTACCGCCTGACCGTCTACCTGATCAAAGCCCTGAAGGTCAAACAAGCCATGGAAGCGCTGGAAACAGCTTTGTCGATCAACTACCTGCTCCATTTTCAGCTCTGGGAATACTATCCGGATATCCTTCAGTTTCCTGAGTTTCCGGCCCTCATTGAGCGGAAACAGCAAAACAGGGATAAGCTTTAACCCATGAAGGCAATGATCATTCTTGTACTAAAAGGCCTCGCCATTGGAACGGCGAATGTGATCCCGGGGGTATCAGGAGGTACGATTGCACTCATTACCAATATCCTCGAACGGCTCCTCAACGCCTTGAAAAAATTTGACTTCCAGGCGATGGTGCTGTTCTTCACCGGAAAATGGAAGGAATTTGCCAGGCATACCGACCTGGTCTTTCTGGCGCAGGTCTTGCTGGGTGTCGTTATTGCGGTTTTCTCCCTGGCAGAAGTAATGGCCTTTCTGTTTAGAAACTACCCGGTTTTCATCAGCGCTTACTTTTTCGGGCTCATTGCTGCTTCAGTATATTTTGTGAGTAAAACGATCCGCAAGTGGAATCCGATGGTTTACCTTTTTTTCTTTGTCGGGACAGCCATTGCTGTAAGTATATCTTTTCTCAATCCACTTACGGAGAACACCAACTTCTTCTACCTGGGATTCAATGGAACGGTTGCGGCCTGTGCCATGATCCTGCCAGGGCTGTCGGGCTCTTTTGCCTTGCTCCTGCTGGGAAACTACACGCTAATCATGGAAGCCCTGGCAAACTTTAACCTCGATATCCTGATCCCCTTTCTCATTGGGTGTTTCATCGGACTGATTTTGTTTTCCATGTTCCTTTCCTGGTTGTACAAGAAATACCACAACGAAACCACTGCGCTGCTGGCCGGGTTCGTCCTTGGCTCTCTGCGTGCCCTCTGGCCATGGAAAGAGATGGTACAACTCACCGACCGGATGGGCAATCTCGTCTTTAATGGGGATCAACCTGTCATTGCCAAATGGCAGATCTACTTTCCCACCCAGTTCGACACCCCCCTGCTGATTGCCCTCGCCTTGATCCTGGCCGGTATCCTGAGCATCTGGGCCATAGAAAAAATCGTGGAGATCAGAAATATATGAGATGTTTCGGGTTGATCGGATTTCCTCTTACCCATTCCTTTTCCGAAAAATATTTCACCGACCTTTTCCGGGAAAAAGGCCTTTCAGATTTAGCATCCTATAAAACCTATCCGCTCGAAGATATTTCCGAGTTACCGCAATGGTTGGAAAACCACCCGGAGGTGTGCGGATTGAATGTCACCATCCCATATAAGATCAGTGTTTTGCGTTATTTGCACCATATTGATCCCGTGGCGCATGCGGTGGGCGCCGTGAATACCATTTGTATCACCAAGGCAAAGGGCAAGATGATCCTTACCGGATACAACACCGATGTGGTGGGTTTTGAAAAGACGCTGGACAAACTCCCGGGGTTCTGCAATGCCTTGATCCTCGGTACGGGCGGCGCCGCCAGAGCAGTTGCTTTCGTGCTGCAAAAGAGAAATATCCCTTTTACCCTGGTATCCAGAAAGCCAGGTGGCTCAGGCGTCATCACGTATGGGCAAATCACCAGCGAAGTGATGGATCAGCACCCATGCATTATCCAGACCACCCCGCTCGGAACATTTCCTGACACAACAGGGAAACCGCCCATCCCCTATGAACATATCTCTCCTCATCATATCCTCTATGATCTGACATACAACCCTGAAAAAACAGTTTTTCTGCAGGAAGGTGAAAAGCGTGGGGCCGTCATCCTCAACGGATACCCCATGCTGGTTAGCCAGGCGGACGAATCCTGGCGGATATGGCGTCACTCCTTCTTCTGATCATCCGGTTTCTTTTCCTCACACCGGATCACCTCTACCTTGAAGTTGGCAGCCAGTGCAGCGATCGCCCCCACAGCAGCCAGAATAGGCGCCAGAATGGCACCCACTATTCCGACCATCACCGGGATCTCGATATACGTCTTGCCCTCTTCATCCTTGATGATGATGCGACGCACATTGCCTTCGTGGACGAGATCCTTGATCTTCTGGAGGAGTTCCTCACCGCGTACCCTGAATTCATTCGAAAAATTTTCCATGGTTCTCTCTTATTGCCATCCAAATGTAGAAAATATATTCCTCCGTCTTCATCTTAATAAAAAAATTATTACTTTTGCAGCCCTAAAAAGAACGTTAATCAGCAAAAGGCTAACAAGCATGAAATTATCAACCCAGGAAAAAACGGCCATCTTCAAGGATTTTGGAAAATCAGAGTTTGACTCAGGCACTGCAGAATGTCAGATCGCTATGTTCACCGAACGGATCAAACGGCTGACCGAACACCTGAAATCGATGAAAAATGACCTGGCTACCGAGCGCTCATTGGTCCGGCTCGTAGGCAAACGGCGAAGACTCCTTGACTACCTGAAAGAAAAAGACATCACCAGGTACCGGAGCATCATCAAGAAACTAAAGATCAGAAAATAAAATTTGTAAACAACTGGCGAGAAAAGGCAATTTAATCGAATTGCCTTTTTTCATATTAACAGAAAGGAAAAAACATGACTGGAATTACACAAACAATCGACCTGGGAAATGGACAGGTCATCACCATAGAGACCGGTAAACTTGCCAAACAAGCCGATGGTTCGGTCGTCGTGAAAATGGGCGACACCATGTTGCTGGCTACCGCAGTGGCCAACAAGGAGGCGGGCGAAAATGTCGACTTCATGCCCCTCACGGTGGAATACAAGGAAAAATACGCTTCCACCGGACGCTTTCCCGGCGGTTTCTTCAAACGCGAAGCCCGGCCGTCAGAATATGAGATCCTCATCTCCCGGCTTGTCGACCGCGCCCTGCGCCCCCTCTTCCCCGACGACTTTCACGCAGAAGTACAAGTGCTGATATCTTTGCTCTCCTCGGATAAGCAAGAGATTCCGGATGCCCTGGCATGCCTGGCCGCATCTGCCGCCCTCGCCGTATCCGATATCCCTTTCAATGGGCCCATCTCTGAAGTCCGCATTGGAAAAATCGAAGGGAAATTGGTCATTAATCCCAACATCAACGCCATCCCGGGGTCAGACCTCGACATCATCGTGGCCGCAACCATGGATAACATCGTGATGGTGGAAGGCGAAATGAAAGAGATCAGCGAAACGGAAATGCTGGAAGCCCTCAAATTTGCACATGACTATATCAAACTGCAATGCAAGGGACAGCTGGAGCTGGCTGCCAAAGTTGAAAAAGCCACCCCCAAACGTACCTATGACCACGAAACGAATGATCCCGCACTAAAGGATCAGATGCAACAAAGCCTTTACAGCAAACTTTACGAGATCGCTTCCAAAGGTATCAGCAACAAACATGAACGGCATGATGCCTTCGAACTGGTCAGGGATGAGTTTATCGCCTCATTCTCCGAAGAAGAACAGGAAGAGAAAAAACCGCTGATCAAGCGCTACTTCCACGCCCTCGAAAGAGATGCCGTGAGAAATGCTACCCTTGACCATAAAAAGCGTGTCGATGGACGAAACCTGGATGAAATCCGGCCCATCTGGTGCGAGGTGGATTACCTCCCTGCCACTCACGGCTCAGCCATCTTCACCAGGGGTGAAACCCAAAGCCTCACCACGGTTACCATGGGTACCAAGCTGGATGAACAGGTGATCGATGGCGCCTTTATTGAAGGCAAGGTGAACTTCTTACTCCATTATAACTTTCCGCCCTTTGCCACCGGTGAGGTGAAACCCAACAGGGGTACCAGCCGCCGGGAGATCGGTCACGGAAACCTTGCACTCCGTGCCCTGAAAAACATGATCCCGACAGCCGAAGAAAATAACCCTTACACCATCCGCGTCGTCTCCGATATACTCGAATCCAATGGGAGCTCTTCCATGGCCACCGTTTGCGCGGGAACCATGGCGCTGCTGGATGCGGGCGTCAGACTGCGGAAACCGGTATCGGGTATCGCCATGGGGCTGATCACCGACACGGCTTCCGGAAAATATGCCATCCTCTCCGACATCCTGGGTGATGAAGACCACCTGGGTGACATGGACTTCAAGGTTTGCGGCACCCGTGACGGGATTACCGCCTGCCAGATGGATATAAAAACCGATGGACTCTCCTACCAGATCCTGGAACAAGCGCTGGAACAAGCCCGTATAGGTCGCCTGCACATCCTCGGAAAAATTGAAGAAACGATCTCCAAGCCACGGGATGACTACAAACCATTTGTCCCGCGGATCGTCCAGATCAAGATCCCGCGCGAATTTATCGGCGCCGTCATCGGCCCCGGCGGAAAAGTGATCCAGGAGATGCAGAAAGAGACCAAATCCACCATCGTCATCGAAGAAGTTGGCGAATTTGGCATCATTGATATCTCCGCCGTTGACCTGGAGTCGATTGAAGCTGTGAAAGCAAAGATCAAAAGGATTGTGGCCGTACCGGAAGTGGGTGAGATCTATACCGGAAAAGTAAGAAATATCACCTCCTTCGGCGCATTTGTGGAGATCATGCCGGGTACCGACGGAATGGTTCATATCTCTGAGATCTGCTGGGACCGGATCAAAGACATCCGCGATGTGCTCAACGTGGGAGATGAAGTGACCGTGAAGTTGATGGCTATCGACAAGGACGGAAAGATCAAGCTCTCAAGAAAAGTGTTGATGCCCAAGCCAAATAATTGATCATTTTTGAAACCATTGATTGCGGCTTTCGTAAAACTGCCGTTTTCCTCTCCTTTGCAGGGATGAAAATCATATGGCAAGTTTATCTGCATGTTGATCATATACTGAAGCCATGAGGCAACTGAAGATCGTCAAACAGGTTACCAACCGCGAAACCGCATCCCTTGACAAATACCTCCAGGAAATCGGGAGGGTGGAACTCATTACCGCTGAAGAAGAGGTTGCCCTTGCACAGCGCATCAAGCAGGGCGATCAGACGGCCCTGGAAAAACTGGCCAAAGCCAACCTCCGGTTTGTGGTCTCGGTCTCGAAGCAATACCAAAACCAGGGGCTGAGCCTGCCCGACCTGATCAATGAAGGCAACCTGGGACTCATCAAAGCAGCTCATCGTTTCGACGAAACCCGCGGATTCAAGTTCATCTCCTACGCCGTATGGTGGATCCGACAGTCGATCCTCCAGGCGCTGGCTGAACAATCACGGATCGTCCGTCTCCCGCTGAACAAAATCGGCTCCATCAATAAGATCAACAAAGCTTTTGCAGCCCTGGAACAGCGCTTCGAACGGGAACCCAATGCAGCAGAGATCGCCAAGCTCCTCGAAATTTCAGAAAATGAGGTGCGCGAAAGCCTTCGCAACTCCGGTCGCCATGTTTCCATGGATGCCCCGCTGATCCAGGACGAGGAGACCAACATGTACGATGTGTTGCGCAACGAGGACATCTCCACGCCAGAATCCGGGTTGTTATATGAATCCCTCAGGAGAGAGATTGAACGTGCCATCTCGACCCTTACCCACCGCGAAGCTGACGTGATCAGAGATTATTTTGGACTCAATGGCAGCCACCCCCTCACCCTCGAAGAGATCGGGGAAAAATTCGAACTCACCCGCGAGCGGGTCCGCCAAATCAAGGAAAAAGCGATCCGCCGGCTCAAACATACCAGCAGAAGCAAGATCCTGAAGACCTACCTCGGGTAAATTCATCCATCATGAAACCCATCATCTCACCTTCTCTCCTCTCTGCTGACTTCAGTCACCTGAAGAAGGACATTGAGATGATAAATGCCAGTCAAGCCGACTGGTTCCATATCGATGTAATGGATGGGGTGTTTGTTCCCAATATCTCTTTTGGTTTCCCGGTATTAAAGGCTGTTCGCAAGTACGCTTCAAAGCCCCTTGATGTTCACCTGATGATCGCAGAGCCTGACCGGTACATTGAAAAGTTCGCCGCCGAAGGTGCCGACCGGATCACCATCCATTACGAAGCGGTCACACACCTCCACCGGTCGATCCAACTGATCCGGCAGACGGGAAGGAGAGCCGGCGTGGCGCTCAATCCCCATACCCCTGTTGAACTGCTGGAAGACATCCTGCCGTTCCTTGACATGGTTTTGGTTATGTCTGTCAACCCTGGATTCGGAGGTCAGACCTTCATCGAGCATACCTATGAAAAAATCACCCGTCTGCGGAATATGATTGATGTCCGCCAACTGAATACGATCATTCAGGTTGATGGCGGTGTGAATCTTGACAATGCCCCTGCCCTCCTTCACCACGGCGTCAATTCGCTCGTTGCCGGCAATGCCATTTTCGGAGATCCCTCCCCCGTGGAGGTGATCCGGAAGATGAAGGAAATGGGCTGAATAAATTCTGAAAGGCTTTAATCAAGGACTCATTACGCCGATGAACATGTTAGCGTTGTTATCCACAATGGCCATATCATTGGTATCGATCACCCCGTCGCCATTGATATCTGTCGCCAGGTAGCCCATGAGGAAGGCACCGGAATCGTTGTCCACATCTCCCATATCGTTCGTGTCAACCACGCCATCCTGGTTTTCATCGCCTGAAAAAAAGGCATAGGTGCCTGCCGAGACCGGCGTCATGTTATCTCCATAAGCCCGGCTGGATAAAGGGGTAAAATCATACGAAATGGAGAGGGGAGCAAAGGGGACAGGCAAGCTACTCCAGGTTTCAATGCCATTGCGGTGTCTGACGACCAGGTAATAATCCGCCGTGAGGGCATGTGGTAATCCAACGGCTGCTACACCATTTACATTCAAGGAGATACCGCTGATTTGGTGGATCTTGTTGTAGGGTGACGAATAATGACGCAGCTCCAGCGAGAATGTATCCGCTACACAGCCGGAAAACTTGTCTCCATTTTCATCCTGAGCCTTATTCATGGTGCCATTGCCGGCATACAGTCCTTCAATAAAAAATTTCAGGGTCAACTCGTGGTTGCATGCAGATAATGGGGCATCTGTTGCAGTGATCGAAGCTACACCCCGCCGGATCAAATTGGTTGTATTGGCGCCTGATGGCCAAATCCCATCGGCATCAGAGGCACATCCTGATATTTCGTTTCCGGCATTCCGGGCTTCAATCCGCCGGATGCCATTGGGGTTATTCTGACCAATAGGTACTACTGCCGGATAATCACCCACTGCACTCGAACCTGTCTGCATGTAAACATCATTAATGCTCACAGGCAACTGCGACTGGGTTGGGTTTGTCGGTGTAGCAGTTCTGATTTGGTAGCAGAACAAAGGGTCGCCGGTTCCTCCCTCATTATCGAACAAAAGAACATATTTTCCCGATGTAAGGATGTTGGCAGAACCTTTCACAAATGCCCCGTCATCGAGGGTGGATGTGGTTCTGGGTGTTGTGGCAATATCCAGTGCCGTAATGGTTTTACTTCCGATAAACATCGGTGAACCCGGCGAAGTGGTACCTGTATAAACAGATAACCTTACCTGATGAACCTGTCCGGCATCAAACCGGGTTGAGTTTCCGGTGGGCTGAAAAAAAACCCACACCGGGCCGCTTTCTCCACTACCATTGGTCGTAAATGCGTTCAAAATGGGATTTGAAGCGAACTCTGTTCCTGTCCACACATTACCGGCGCCATAAATATTAGTAGCGTCAGATAGAAGCCCAAGTCCGGCACGTATGTTATAGGTCGTGTTGGCTGTAAGGCTCGAAAAGCTGACACACACAGCAAAGGGAGTTCTGGCATTATTGGTGCTTGCCGCCGTTTTGCTGCCCATATACCTGGGCACCACCATCTCCGTCATAACTGGCTGCGAGGGCGCTGCGATGGAGATGATCCCGCTCGTATCATTCAATACACCCGGAGAAGCAGAGATCAACCGGTAGTCGCCCGCCTGGCTGAATTGAATATCGCTGAAGGCGGCTATTCCGGCAACAGCCGTTTTTACTGTTGTGCCGGATACATTTCCTGGCCCTGTATACTTGGTTAGTGTGATATTTCCCGTAAAAGAGGTGTTCACGGTCTGATCAGGTTTGCAAGCTGTGACGGTAAAAGGAGCTACAGCGACCCCGGCAGTGCCCGATGAAGGGAAATTATCAAAGTCCAGGTATCCCATTCCCGTTGTCGTGGTGATGGCTATCTTCATCACTACCGGTATATGGTCTGACTGGTAATACAAGGCATAGGTAACGCTATCCGGGACTGTTGGAGACAAGGGTAATCTGGTCAATGAGTCATTGAAGTGATTTCCATCATTTCCTAATGCCAGATAGGTTCCCGGAACATATTTCGCTCCGTTGGTGCCGGTAAGGATATCATTGGTAACCAGTTGAAAATCGAACCGGCTGTCCATCCCGCCGGTGGCACCACCTCCAAAGGCTCTCGTACGTGTGCTCTGACTGTGAATAAGGTCATAAGTGGCATTGCCATTCCAGTACCCCCTCATATTCAGCGGATCTTTCATCCGGATGGTACCAGAGTCAAGCAAAAGCTTGTAAGCCGGTTCATCGCCATGATAAAGATTGAAATCGCCACAGAAAATGATATTTTCTCCGGAAGTCTGCGCGGTAATGTAGTTTTTAAACTTCTTACTTTCCCGGTACCGATCCAATTCATTGGATCCTGTGCCCCCTGCTTTCAGGTGGGCAGCATACAGATCCAGGTAGGTTGTGTCAGTGGTGGTGGTGTTAACATAGAGCCGGTAACGGCTGATATTGCGCAAAGATGTCTGGATGGTATCCTGCGACTTCAGATTGACCTTTTGAAGGTTGAAAAACACCATGTTATCGGAGTCCGGTCCGTTGATGTACTGTGCCCTGGCGTAATTGTTCGCTCCTCCCTGGTTGATCACATAGGTCAGTATGTGATTACATTCTGTTACATTGTTGATCTCAACAACGACCAGGATATCCGGACGGTAATAGTTGAATATCTTTTTGAAGTTGGCTGTATTTGCCGGATTGGATGGAGAGTAGGCGAGCACATTATAGACCATCATTTTCAATGTATCCTGGGAAAACAAGGAGTACGTGAATCCAGCAATGAGCAGTATCGTTACAAGAATTTTTTTCATGGCGAGAAGATATATCTGACAAACTCACCCCCTAGGTCCCCCTCTCTTTAAAAAGAGAGGGGGAAGCCGAAGGCGGGGGTGAGTTTATCAGCAACAAAGGTACAAAACATTGAACTTCTTATATGTTTTGGGGATTGGATATTTTTATGTACTTTTGCCGCGCAATCGGGGTATAGCGTAGTCCGGTTAGCGCGCCTGCTTTGGGAGCAGGAGGTCGTAAGTTCGAATCTTACTACCCCGACAAATCAAAAGTCCTGTACGAAGTACAGACTTTTTTTATTTTGCAAAAGAGACAAACTTGCTTGGATCTGATGCAAAATAAAAAAAGATGATGAGCGAAGCGAATCAGGACTTTTGATTTAGACCCGCCCAAAAAAGATCACCGAAGGTAATCTTACTTGCAGCCCCCTCCCTGCCCTCCCCCACACGGACTACACTTTGTACACATCTTGATCCCGTCAGAGATCAATCCACACTTTACAGTTCGCCATCTTTTACCTCACTCCTGGCACCTGTGAAATCTCAACCGGCATTTGTTTCAGAAAAATCTGAAATATAAGATTGCGGGTGCGGGCTTGGATACGCGAAATGGTGAACTGTAAGATTGGAAGTAAAAAATAATAGCTCCAAGTGGGGGAAGAGCCGGGGATAGGGGCTTAATGGGTTTTACCAATCGCCTTAATCTGGCTTTTTGGGATACCGGCCTCAGCAGCATATCTCGGCCAGCTTCCAATTACATCGGAGATATGGTCAATGATTTCTCCGGACTTCCTGATATTCATCCGTTCAGCCACCAACATTAAATCGTTATGATTTATCTCTGATTGCTTTCCATTAATGGAAAGTTGATGTTGTGCAAGGTATTTATGAGATGGCTTGAAGGCATAAGTCAAATCGTACGCCGGCGCAAGCCTCCACTGGCCTGATCTGTCCATCAGAAATGAAATGTTTTTTGCATGATCATCGTTATTAACGCCAATGACATTAAAGACCATCCTGCGGTAAAGCCGATCGGCATCGGGGTAAGGTAGTCTGATGCTGCGCATGGCCTGAAATGCCTGCTCATAACTGTAAGCCAGGGGATTGTTGTAATCATAATGACAAAGGCCACACAAGGTGAGCATATGCAGTTTTGAATTACGACCGGGACGGTCGAAACGGCGGGTCATGAAGTGGGCCCGTCCATTCTCTTCCAGGAGCCTGCATTCAGTCATAGATATGCCGCAATCTTTAGCCATTAAGTGACAGGCATACTCAATACGGCCATACCTTTGGGATCACCCAGTTGCTCATCCATAATCCCATCCAGCTTGATAAGCCAGTGGGAATATCCATCAGGGGCGTCGAGCTGACCCGACCTGACCGTCCCATGCCTGTTGATTGCAATCACAGCCTTGGCACGGGCGCCACCGGCTGAAGTGCCTACCCTGATGATATCGAGCATGCCCTGCTTTTGATCTTCTGAAATATTAGCGCTGAACTCGCTTTTCCGGTTGACCGCCTGCTGAGCAAGGTTCACAAGCTCTGAAATTTCAAGCACATTTGAAGATCCTCTTTCCATGCGTGTTGCCGGACGAAACTCGAGGGCCCCCATCCCGCGTTTACCCATATAACACAGCATTTCAACAGGATTTATGCTAATTTCATTACGACCATGGATCGCCAACCAGGTATTGATCAACTGTTGTCCGAATTTATCGGGAAGGCTATCGGACAGCAGACCGGGAAGTCCTCTGAATGTTTCAGCAGGGATGTCCGGAAAACTGTAGATACGCCCATTAAGAAAAATGGTCTCTGAGAGGGTGGTCAATCTACTCCGGAAGCGAGGTGATCAACATCCCCCGGTTTTAGGTGGTCAATATCACCGGATTTTGCAATAAAGAGCATTTTATTGCACTATTTGAAACATTACTAATTATTATCCGTATATTTGCACAAAAAGAGCAATAAAATGCACCAGGAAGATTTAATAAAAGCGCTGAAGGATCGCCGTGAAGCGTTGAAAGTAAACCAGGAATACCTGGCAGAATTATCCGGAGTGAGCCTCCGAACATTGAAAGCCATTGAAAGTGGCAAAGGAAATCCCACATTTGAAACACTGAACAAGCTGGCCGACGTGTTGGGTATGGAGTTGAAACTGGAAGTAAAAAAGACAAATCCATAAAAGATGAGGGCAGTGGAAGTATTTTGTAACGGCGAGCTGGCAGGAGTACTTACTGAGATTTCCCGCAATGAATATCGTTTCCGTTATGACGATTCCTGGTTCGTCAATGACCGGAAACCGCCGGTCAGTCTTACGCTACCGAAAAGCAGGCAGGAATACAGCAATGAAAGCCTGTTCCCGTTCTTCTTTAATATGCTCAGCGAGGGATTCAATCACAAGCTTCAAAGTAAAATGCTGAAGATCGATGAAAAGGATTATTTCGGGTTGTTGATTGCAACCGCGAGGTATGACACGATCGGGGCAATTACAATAAAACCAATACAGAAGGATGAAACTGAATGAGCTGAAAAATTGTCCGGGAACCCTTGCAGAAGGCTTTTCAACTTACAGCCCGGTATGTCTCCGAAGGATGTTCAATGGGAAGAGGGTATCCCATCTCCTTCAGTACGACACACCTTATCATGATGAAGAAGTCGCCAGGGAATTCATGGATAACCGCAAAAGGATATCAATCTCCGGCGTTCAGGAGAAGCTCAGCATGCTGCTGGAGAAAAATATTTTAAGGTTGACGCTTGAAGGGGAGCAAGGGACCTACATCCTGAAACCCATTCCCAGAGATGTACGCAATCCCGGACAGGTTCCTGGGAACGAACACCTGACCATGCAAATCGCAAGGCAGGTATTCAACATCAACACGGCGGAAAACGCTCTGATCTTTTTTAAGGACGGCACCCAGGCATATATTACCAGGCGCTTTGATGTAAAGGAAAATGGCTCCAGGCGGGGAAAGGAGGATTTTGCCTCACTGGCCGGTAAATCATCCGACAATGCCGGAACAAACTTCAAATATGATTTTAGTTATGAAGAAGTCGGAGCCCTGATACGCAGGTATGTGCCTGCCTGGAGAATCGAGATTGAGAAATTCTTTGCAATGGTCCTTTTCAATTATCTGTTCTCCAACGGGGATGCTCATCTGAAGAATTTCGCCCTGCTTGAAAGCGATAGCGGAGACTACCTGCTAAGTCCAGCCTATGACCTTATCAATACCCGGATCCATGTGGATGATACGGATTTCGCCCTGGATAAAGGATTGTTCATCGATGACTACATATCGGATGAATTTCAAAAAACAGGATATACAACTTTTCTTGATTTCGTTGAATTCGGGAAAAGAATAGGGGTGAATGAATCAAGGATTCAAAAGATCAGCGCCCCTTTCCTTGAAGATCAACCCCGGGTCGACAAGCTCATTCACAACTCATTTCTTAACGAAAAAAGTAAAAGAGATTACCTGCTTCACTACCGGACCAGGTTGAATCGATTAATATCCGGGTAGATCAGCAACGGAAAGCCGACTGCATTAACTCCATCTCTCAACTGGAGATTCCGATTGATTCGGCCGTTTTCTTTGGTAACAATTCTATATTCATGGTCAATACATAACAAGTCGGTTTTGATGGGAACTTTAACATAATCTGAACGGTACGATTCCAAAATCTTCTTTTTTCAGTAAATCATTGATGGTCTCTTTGTCGAATGATTCAGGATCAAAGTTGCCACCTGTCCATTTCATCATTTCTTCGTATTCTTCATGCCGGGGATTTGAAATGACCGTTAACAAATTTGAATAGCCGAAGGGTCCGCCGCAATCTTCCGGGGGGCAGTTCCTCTTACCGGCTGTACATTGAGGGTTATTAACACCCGGATCCGAAACCGGGATTTTCTCGAGGACAATATTGTGGAGCCAGCCATCACCAAAATCATACTCATATCCGATTTCGTCCTTCTCTTTCTTAAGCAAATCGGATAGTTTCAGCATTAAGTAATCGACATGAATCTTATCCTCCCAAAAATCATCGTCTTCGGTTTTCTCAAGGTAAAATTTCTCGCCTTTTATAAATTGATGAAGGTGGCTGTTCCACCAGCCCATGCTGCTCTGAATGACCTTGTGAAAGTCCTGTAGTGAAATATTGGCCGGAACAAGCAGTCTTCTCCGGATTTTTGGAGAGATATATCTCAGTGAGATATGTATTTAATAAATCTTCATATGAGGTGGAATTTGTCAAGCAATATTAGCAATTTTTTCACTCAAAGTATATGCGTCACGATTTTGAAATCAGAACCGAAACGATTCAAGAGCATATAACGGCACATTCACCAGCCAGCCATCATTGCGGTAATCCGACATGGAAGTCCTGACTGCAACTTTGGGATTGAACTTTTCATAAAAGGATTTCAAACTTTTTGCTTTCAGGTTTTCCTCCGCCTTTACTTCGATCGGAATGATCCGGTCATTGTGCCGGATTACAAAGTCAAGTTCAGCCCGGGCAGTATCCGATGACCAATAATAAACCTGGATATTTTGCTGTATTTTCAGCTGTTGCAGGACAAACTGTTCGGCGAGGGATCCTTTGAACTCGCTGAAGATGGAGTTTCCCTGGAGAATCGTTTGTTTGGTCAGGTCGCCCATGGCCGACAAGAGCCCGACATCGAGGATAAACAGCTTGAAGGCGGAAGCATCCTGGTAAGCAACCAGTGGAATGGCTGCTTTCGAAATACGATGTATTTTATGTACCAGGCCGCAATCAGTCAGCCAGGCTAAAGATAACTCGAACTCCTTGGCCCTGCCGCCTTGTTTAACCACCCCGTAGATGAATTTCTTATTCTCTTTTGATAGTTGGGAAGGAATGGATTGCCACAACATTTTTATCCTGCGAATGATTTCCGCGGGTACATGTTTTGAAAAATCATGCTCATAGGACGATAAAATGCTTTTCTGGATAGACCTGACCTTATCAAAATCGTTTTCACTGATGAATGAGCTTACAGCTTCGGGCATGCCTCCGATGAAATAATAATGACGAAGATGGCCAATAAGTTTTGCCTTGAAGTTCGTGATCATCGGCCAGTCATTGCTCTTAAGCAGTTCATACAGTTGTTCCTGACCCAGTGCCAGTAAAAATTCATTGAAGGACATAGGGTAGAGGGTCAGAAAATCAACTTTGCCAACCGGAGAGGAGGTCTTCTGATGTATTGTGATCCCCAGCAATGAACCGGCAGCCATGATATGATATTCCGGGGCATTCTCGCAGAAATATTTCAGGGAGGTGATCCCCTTTTCCGCTTCCTGTATCTCATCAAGAATAAGCAGGGTATTTTCGGGGCGTATCCGGATCCCGGTCTCGATCTGAAAGGCGGTGATCAGGCGGCTGACATCAAAATTCTCCTTGAAGATTGATTTAAGGGAATCTGAAGACTCGAAGTTGATGTAAGCGACCTGCTCATATTCCCGTCGTCCGAACTCCTGCATGAGCCAGGTCTTGCCCACCTGACGGGCTCCCTGGATGATTAAAGGCTTTCTGTTCTTTGACTGTTTCCACTTCGAAAGAGATGTTAATGCGAACCGTTCCATACGTTTATTTTGTGCAAATATACATAATATCGCACGAATAAGTGTGAGTTATTACATTTTATTGCACGAAATTTGGGTAGCCCATTCGTTACACCGGCCTTTAGGTCGGAGTATGACAAACGCGCGGACTAAAACTTTGACGTGTGTTTTCCAAGACCAGCATATACAGATAGATTAAGCCAGGTCGGGATGTTAACCTTTATTGATCAAACTCAATTGGTGCCAAAAATTGTTTACCCACAGAAAATGGAATATGCCTCTTGTGTTGCAGCCGGCCAATGATGATGGCAGGATGAGTATTGAATTGCTTCGCAAACGCACTTATATCGATTTCACGTAAAGGGGCTGCTGATAATATTTCTGTTTCTTCGTTTTCGGTCAATGTCCATTTTATGGCAAATTCATCGGCTTCCTGTTCTTTCCTCATGTCCTTATCGGAATAATCGAGATTCTCCAGGAAAATATCTTTTTTTCCATGTAAGAGTATATGACCTGATTCATGAAAGAAAGTGAACCAGAAAATATCGTTGCGTTTGTAACGACCTGTTAACTGAATAAATGGCGTATCGTTGAGCCAACGGGTAGAACCGTTGATGGGAGCTCTATCAATGCAGGGAGTGCATATAACCTTTACCCCTGCTTCGAGGCAAATGTTTTGTAACTGATTAAAGAATCCATTGGGGTGATTGGCCATGATGGACTTTATCTGCGGCAGGGCTTCCTTAAACTTTTTTTCTGAATAGTCGTTTGCATCTAACGATGTTGCCTGCAATTCACCTTTACGAAGCCATGCAGAAATGGCATAAGGCTCTTTGGTTTGAGCCAGTGATATGCGAAAAGCCACTTTTAGCTGCTGTTTGAAATAATAATCTTCCCAAGCTTTATGGCTGGAGAAGCCAAAGAAAGCCAGCATTTCCATAGTCTTTTCCTGAATGGTGCTAACGCGTGGCAGCCAACCTTTGTTGATCATATCGGCTAAAGGAAACTGCTTTGCCCATGCTACCGCTTCGTCAATGGCGATTTTGCGTTTCTCTCTTGCAATGTACTCATCATAAGATCTTTGGTGGTTCATCCAAAAGTGGGCAGGGATCTTGGTAACATTCTCAAATTGCACTGCCATGTCGGGAGTAATGGAGCTTTCGCCTTTGAGCACAGCAATAATGGTTTTTTCCGGCTTGCCGGAACGCAGGGCAAACTCTTTTGGCCCCATTTCCATTTCTTCCAGCTTCTCCGCTAAGGATTCTCCCGGATGGGGTCTTGATTGTGGAAAGTATTGATTTTGCTTTGCCATGTTCAATTCTCTTTGTGATAGTTTACAATCTCTATTACTTCTACACCTGTTATTTCTAACCAGATGTACTGGCCGTCTTCATTGGTAGGGATGGGGTCCTCATGAGGTGTGAAAACCAACCTGTACGGTTGGTCTAAGTCGCAGCCCCATTGCCCTTTCCGGTCGTTCTTGAGTTCATGGTAGTTGCCGGGCAAGTGCCTTACATCCTCCAGGGTGACGGCATCCAACAACTGGGTAAGCCTTCGCCTGAGTATGGTAGCCCGAACCTTGCCAAGCGCTGCAATCATCTTCCGGTCATCGTTTGCAAGTTTCTCCAACTTCTTATCAGTAAAAGTAATGTTCACTGCAAAGGTAATATAATTTTGATTAACAGTAAGTGTTAGTTATAAATATATAAAATTATTTTGGATCAATAGCGCCACCATTCCGGATCAGGAGAAAGAAATAATTTTATACAGTCATATAGCATAAGAATAGTTGCAACCTTGCTCCAGAATCACTGGCATTGTCTGTACAGAATAATCGGAAAAACACGAAAAGGTAATCTGCTCATGATAGGTGATGCGTGATACGTGATACGCGCGTTACAACACCACTCTCACCAGCTTCGCAAAGAGCCCGTTCACTTATCCTTGATCTTAAATCCAATTCGATTTCGTTCCCGGAAGCATGCTTCCTCTTGCCGGAGTTGCTCCAATCTCTTCAGGTATTCAAAGATTTGTAATATCTTCCGGTCTTGTTCTATATCCTTTTTTACTATCTCTTCAAGCTGTTTTAATATCTCCTTATGAGAAGCCACCATTTGCCTCATCCGGGTAAAAACCCTCATAATCTGAATATTCACCATGATAGCCCTGTCACTATTCAATACACTTGAAAGCATTGCGACACCAAGTTCAGTAAAGACATAAGGAGGTTTCCGGAGACCCATTCTCTCCCTGTTGGATATCACAATTTGTGATTTCCATGCTTTCATTTCCGCTGTTGTCATTTGGAACATAAAGTCCATTGGAAACCGTTTGATGTTCCTCTTCACTGCTTGATTTAGGATTCTTGTTTCAACCCCATACAGCATTGCCAGATCGCGGTCAATCATGACTTTCAGATCACGGATCAGGAAAATATTCCTGATGATTAGTTCTTCTGGTAAACTCATTCTTGTATCCATAACTGTAACTGCTTCTTTATCAGGATTTACTAAAATGGTCATTGAGCCGTGATAGGTGATATGCAGATCATGCAACGCATCACGCCTCACGCCGCCGAAGGGCATTCACCAACCCCGCTATCATCGACCGGATCCGGTCAAAGGATATTGACACCTTCCAGAGGTCAAGATCGTGATGATTTTTGTTCGTTTTCATGTCACCGTTTTATAGCTTAATCGGAAAAACACGAAAAGGTCATCTGTTCGCGATAGGTTATTCGTGATGAGGGATACGCGGATTAGGCATCATGGAGCAAGGATCACGGGCTTATTGTCGAAGCAGTCACTATTAAAATGAAGAGCATTTTTTGTTCAAGATACAACCAGTGGGTTACCATCTGGCAAACAATTATATCAATACTTCCACCCCCAATGACTCGCAGGGAGCTGGTTCAGTTCATCTCTTAATAATTTCCAGTTGGGGATGAATTTCTTTAGATATGCCTTAAACCGGTCGTTATGATGCCGTTCTAAAAGGTGGATCATTTCGTGTACCAGAATATATTCCAGACAGGATACGGGTTTCTTTGCCAGCTCGAGGTTGATCCATATCCGCCTGGCTTCAATGTTGCAGGTTCCCCACTTCGTCTTCATCAACTTGATGCCGAGCTCATTTACTTCAATCCCAATGATGGGCTCCCATTTGGCGACAAGCGGGATTGCCAATTCCCGCAATTCTTTCCTGTACCATTCATTCAAGACCGATTTGCGCTGCTCAACGGTTGCATTTGGTCTAACATACAGGTCGAGGTAGGTTTTGTTTTTGATGATGACCCTGGGGGGTGAATCCTGTTCGTTTACGCGCAACAGGTATCGCTTGCCCTGAAAGTAATGGCTTTCCCGGTTGACATATTCCCGCGGTGTTTCCCGGTTCTGACCCTTATACCTGGATTGCTGTCTGCGAATCCATCCGATTTTCGATTGGACGAATAACCTTATTGCTTCATCATCCATGCGCAAAGGGGCAGCAACCCGCACCCTGCCATATGGCGGATATACCGCTAAGTGCATGTTCTTGATCTCCTTTCTGACAACATCAATGGTCATATTTCCGATCGAGATCGTATGCATCAGTAGTCGGTTTTCTGGTTATAGACCAGTTCGAATATCCGTGCGACCTCATTTGGGTCGGTAATACCGTGCTTTTCCAGCACTTGTTTGATGATGATCTCCACTTTCCGGCGTTTTAACATCGTGCCGCGCCAGTCATCATCCTTCGCCAGAAAGATCGTATTGTCCAGGTCAATGGCAATTCCTTCGTCTTTGTTCAGGTTGTCGTAAAGGGCACGCTTGGGTTTTGTGTTGATGGTGGATGGGTATTGGGCTGATTTTTCCGGCTTTTTGATTAATCGCGTGAGTCCAACGATTTTCTTCAGGTATTCTTCGTAGGCTGCCGCATCCTGCCGCCTCAGCTTGATCAGTTCATCCAGCAGGGTGCTCATTCGCTCATAATACATCGGATTCGCCGGGGATTCTTCAATGATCACTTTGCGAAGATTGTTTTCAATGGTTTCAGCCATGGCTTCCCTGTTCTTTCGTATTCGTTCAGGAACTTTGTCCAGCGCGTCTATCCCGCGCTCAACGATCAGTTCCACCAGGCTTAGGTCATCGAAATTCGAGATCATCCGGCTTTCTTCTGCGCCGATGTAAGTGTCGATAAGATACCGCATGGCTGGCTCGAACTGCTTTAAGTCGACATAGTCGCTGCTGGCTAACCGGATTTCCTTCCGGAGGCTTTCAAAGTGCTTCAAATCCGTCTTCAGAGCAGCTATTTCGGTTGGCGTATAGCCCGCTTCCTCCAAAGACTCAGCAATGTTGGCATAGGCTCGGATAAATGCGATCACCGCCTTGTAAAATGCAACCCGCCGTGGTTCTTTGTCCTTGATATCGCCGGGAAGCTCTGTATTGCCGCAAAAATACCGGATATACTGCCGGGTGTCCCTGGGCATTTCCACAGGTTCACAGAGCGCTTTGAGCGTTTCCTGCGCTTCATCGAGCTGCTCCCTGCCTTTCTTGATGCGGTCGCCCAGTAACCCTTCCACATCTTCCTTCGCATAACCTTCAAACGCACCGGAAGTATAGTCCTGAACCGATTGTTCAAGACTTTTAAACAGGTCTTTGTAGTCGATGATATACCCGTATTCCTTGTCATCTCCATCCAACCGGTTGACGCGGCAAATGGCCTGAAATAAACCGTGGTCTTGCATCTTTTTATCAATATACAGGTAGGTGGCAGGCGGCGCATCGAATCCTGTTAACAGCTTATCAACGACAATCAACAGCTTTAACTGGGCAGGGTGATCTACAAAGGTTTTTTTGGCTTCATCTTCAAATACTTCAGGAGTTTTTCCGTCGAGCATTTTTTGATAAACCTCATATTGCATGATCTTTTCGGTATCCCCCTCTCCTGTTTCCTCTCCTTTGATATCGTGGTATGTAGGCACAAATGATGTAACGATGGCACATCTCTTTAATCCGGCGTTCTGGAAAAGCTCATAATATCTGCATGCATTGTAAATGCTCCCGGAAATGAGCAGGGCATTACCGCGTCCGTTTTGCAGCCGTTCTCTGGTCTCCATATCCAGCATCACATCGGCTACAATCTTCTGCAAGCGGGATAACGAACTGAACAACTTTTTCATCGTTCCCCAGCGTTGCTTCAACTCGGTTTTGGCAAGGTCGGACAATCCCTTGGTTTTGGCTTCAAACCACCGGTCGATGTGTTCCATGGAGGTGATCTTCTGGTCAACATCCCGTGCTTCATATCTCAGATCGAGCACCACTTTGTCTGCAACGGCTTCATCGAACTTGTAGGTGTGGATGTAGGTGCCAAAGGTTTCCAGACTGGTTTGCTTGTCTGTTTTCAGCAGGGGCGTGCCGGTAAAGCCGATAAACATCGCCTCCGGAAGGATCTTTTTCATCGCTTTGTGCAGGTCGCCGCTCTGGGAGCGATGACATTCATCCACGAACACATAGAAGTCACCTTTGGCTTTGAAATCCGGCGGCAGGCTATTCTTCAGGTCTGTTATATAGGTTTCGTAATCAGCTTCTTCTTTGTTGGCGAACTTATGGATCAGCGAACACAACAGCCAGGGTTTGGTATCATTCAGCCTTTCAATCAGGATGGTGCCGCCTGATTTGCCATCCTGGGGTTTGCAGCGGAATATCTGTTCATCAACCCCTTTGAATACCTTTTCGATTTGCTTGTCCAGTTCATCCCGGTCGGTGATGATGAGCACACGGGCATGGGGGTTGTACTCACGAATCCATTTGGCGATCCAGACCATCGTCAGACTTTTGCCGCTGCCCTGTGTA